>VGCC01000019.1 GCA_016870195.1 Actinomycetota bacterium | reverse complement strand
CTCCCGCCTTCCCCACTCCACCGCAGACGAGGTGGCGGAGTCAGCCCGCCGGGAGATCGGATCGATTTCGCGACAGTCGGTCTACGACGCCCTCGGGGTGATCGTCGAGGCCGGCCTCGTACGTCGGATCCAGCCGATCGGCTCCCCAGCCCGCTACGAGGATCGTGTCGGGGACAACCACCACCACGTCATCTGCCGCGAGTGCGGAACCCTCGCCGATGTGGACTGCGCGGTGGGCTCTGCCCCCTGCTTGACCGCATCGGACGATCGTGGGTTCGTCATCGACGAGGCCGACGTGGCCTACTGGGGACGCTGCCCCGAATGCCAACCCGAGTTTGATCAACGAATCACAGGAAGAGGTCAGAATGGCAAGTGAAAAGTGCCCGGTCACCCGCGGACTCGCGCAGGGTGGCACACAAAACGACGACTGGTGGCCGAATGCGCTGAACCTGCGCATCCTCCACCCGAATCCACCGGCGACCAATCCCATGGGTGCCGACTTCGACTACGCGGCCGAGTGCGCCACGCTCGATCTCGCCTCGGTGAAGGCGGACCTGCGCGCGCTGATGACCGATTCCCAGGACTGGTGGCCGGCTGACTACGGGCACTACGGCCCCCTGTTCATCCGCATGGCGTGGCACGCGGCCGGCACCTACCGCACCAGCGATGGCCGCGGTGGCGGCGGCTCGGGCATGCAGCGCTTCGCCCCGCTGAACAGCTGGCCGGACAATGCGAACCTCGACAAGGCACGTCGCCTGCTCTGGCCGATCAAGCAGAAGTACGGGCGCACGTTGTCCTGGGGTGACCTCTTCATCCTCACCGGCAACGTCGCGCTGGAGTCGATGGGCTTCCAGACCTTCGGTTACGGCGGGGGGCGTGTAGATGTCTACGAGCATGACGCCACGTACTGGGGCACCGAGGCCGAGTGGCTCGGCGATGCCCGTTACTCCGGTGAGCGCGATCTGGCCAACCCACTTGCAGCCGTCCAGATGGGTTTGATCTACGTCAACCCCGTAGGTCCCAATGGTGTTCCCGATCCGATGGCGTCCGCACGCGACATCCGCGAGACGTTCGCGCGCATGGCGATGAACGACCACGAGACCGTCGCGCTCGTCGCCGGTGGCCACACCTTCGGCAAGATGCACGGTGCAGGCCCCGACTCGCTCCTCGATGAGCTCCCTGAGCAGTTCGTGGGCCCCGATCCTGAAGCTGCGCCAATCTGGCAAATGGGTCTGGGCTGGAAGAACTCACTGGGAACCGGTAACGGCGATGACACCATCTCGAGTGGTCTTGAGGGTGCGTGGACATCGACCCCGACCACCTGGGACATGAGCTACCTGGAGACACTCTTCGGGTACGAGTGGCAGTTGACCGCCAGTCCTGCAGGCGCGGAGCAGTGGATCCCCACCGATCCGGCCGCGGCCACGCTGGTTCCCGACGCCCAGGATCCGAACAAGCGTCACGCACCCGTGATGACCACCGCGGATCTCGCGCTGCGCTTCGACCCGATCTACGAGCCGATCGCGCGGCACTACCTGGCGAACCCGGACGAGTTCGCGGATGCGTTCGCACGTGCCTGGTTCAAGCTCACCCACCGCGATATGGGCCCGAAGGTCCGCTACGTCGGACCCGAGGTTCCCGCGGAGACTCTGATCTGGCAAGACCCCGTTCCCCCGGTGCAGCAGTCGCTGATCGGTGCAGCGGAGATCGCCGAGCTGAAGAAGCCGCTGCTCGCGGCCCTGTCCATTGAGCAGTTGGTGTCCACCGCGTGGGCATCGGCCGTGACTTTCCGTGGCACGGACAAGCGGGGTGGCGCGAACGGCGCTCGCATCCGCCTCGAGCCGCAGAAGGACTGGGAGGTCAACAGTCCCGAGGAGCTCGCCGGGATCCTCACGACGATCGAGGGGATCCAGGCAGCGTTCAACGCCACGGGCGGGGCGCAGGTCTCGCTCGCCGATCTGATCGTGCTGGGCGGATGCGCGGCGATCGAGCAGGCGGCGGCGAAGGGTGGCCACCAGGTGACCGTCCCCTTCACCCCGGGTCGCACGGACGCCACCCAGGAGTGGACCGACGTCGAGTCCTTCGCGGTGTTGGAGCCCACGCACGATGGCTTCCGCAACTTCCTGGGGAAGGGTCACGAGCAACCGGCCGAGAAACTCATGGTGGAGCGGGCGTGCCTGCTCACGCTGAGTGCTCCGGAGATGACCGTCCTCTGGGCGGGCCTGCGCGCACTCAATGCCAACCACCGGCAGTCCCCCGACGGTGTCTTCACCGATCGTCCGGGAACGTTGACCAACGACGTCATCGTCAACCTGCTGGACATGGCGACCGAGTGGAAGCCGGTCGATGAGGATCAGCAGTACTTCCAGGGCAAGGATCGGGCAACCGGTGCCGTGAGGTGGACCGCCAGCCGCGTCGACCTGGTGTTCGGCTCGAACTCCGAGTTGCGCGCCGTCACCGAGGTCTACGGAGGAAGCGACGCGCAGGCGAAGTTCGTCCAGGACTTTGTCGCCGCCTGGGACAAGGTGATGATGCTCGATCGATTCGAACTGAAGCACTGACCAAGCGAGTGAGGGGCCCCGACTGTGGTCGGGGCCCCTCACTCTTGTTCTGCCACTGTGCGGGATCGCGATGCACCGGGGCGATACCTGCGCACAGGGCAGTTGATACCCCCGACAACTTTCCCGTTCATGCCCTACGCCTACGCCTGAGCCTCGCGACGACGGATGATGACGTGCGAGTTCTCCCCGCCGACGGAGACCTGAATCGCACAGTCCTGCACGAATCGCGTTGCCGGGTCCCGTATCGCGGCGTTGGGCACGATCATCACGAGTTCCTCGTACCCCTCGTCTGCGAATCCACGGACGGCCAGGTTCTGGTCGGGCACCTGCCGCACCAGGTTCTCGAGGTACCCGAGCACTTCTTCGGGGTACCGATCGCCGCGGGTGAAGGGAGTCAGGATCTCCACGTCGACAGTTGCGCCCACGTGTGCCGCTGCCCGAATCAAGCGTCGCGCGAGGTGACCCACGGCATCACCCGGGACATCTGCGAATCCCAGGGATTCGCGGATGGTCGCCCCCTCCGCTGCCGCCCGCGCACGCACCCCGGGGTCGCCGAAGCCCAGGGATCCATCCGCCAGACCCTCGAGTAGGTCACGGGCGCCGGGACCCACCTCGCCCCAGCCCGACTGGACCGCACGCAGGGATTCACCGGTTGCCTCCGCTGTCACCAAAGCCCGCCACTGTGCGCGGGCGCGTTCACGACGTCCCTCGAATACTTCATCGGCCCAGGTCAGGCCGACCGCGAATGCGCTGAGGTAGGCGATGGTGCCGAAGGCCACGAGCACCGGAAGCGATCGACATCCCTCCGGCAACGCGAGAGCGATCGCGATGGTGAGGATCCCCACCGCGATGACGAAGGTCAACCGCGGAACCCATCCACGAATACTGATCAGCGGCAGCAGCGTGGCGCCTCCCGACATCCCGATCAGGATCATCACCACGGCCCAGTCCGACCCACATCCGGGATTCGACAGTGCTGCAAGACCCAGCGTCGCCACCAGGATCACAACCGCTAGCACGGTCAAGGCCACGCGCAGCCGAGATGCGTAGAGCACTGCGATCGCTACGACGACTCCGACGTAAAGCAGCATCCCGGTTAGGAGCAGACCCGACCGTGGCATGGCAGCGGCAACCGGAATCGCGAAGATGGCCATGAAGAGGTTCGTTCCGAGCACGCCGATGCGCGCTGCTGGGTCGGAATCCAGGACACCGAGGAGCTCGAGGCGTGGCATATCCAGCGCCCCACGTACCTCCCTAGGCGCGGTCAAGGAGACGAGGGTGCCACCGAGGTTGCCAACACGTACCTCAACCTGACCACCGATCGACTCGATTCCACTGCGAATCGCGTTGCGCAAACCAAATCGCTCCAATGCTCCCCGGGAGATTCCAATTCCTTGATCACTGATCTCGATGTGCGCATCACCACTGACATGTGCACGGATCAACGCGGTGCGTTCACCTGAGTGGCGCTCGACATTTCGCAAAGCCTCCACGACAGCATCACGGATGACGTTGGCGATCACAGCGGGTATCGGTTCCTGTCGATCGCCGTCGATATCGACGTCGACCCGATCCAGTGTGGCCACACCGATAGCTGCGTGGAGTATCTCTGCCATCGTGGAGTCCGGTAGCTGACGAAGTCCGAGTTCCATCTGCTCGAGATCCCGACGACACGCCACCCGCGCCGCAGCCTGACTCCGCTGTGGAATTCCCATCGAAATCGCCGCGAGCGTGTTCAGGACTGTCTCGTGAATTCGGCGTGCGACAGCAGCCGAAGAGTCACTCCGGGCCCGGAGCCGCTCCCGTTCCACGAGCGTCACTCGAATCTCCGCGTGTTCGCTATCCGCGCGCGCGAGTGTGCGCACCCAACTGTGCCAGGCGATCAACAATCCGCCCCCGGCAAGAATCTGGAGCAGCGCGCCGGTCAGAAGTGGGATCGGTCCACCGTCGTAGATGGCAAGGCGTGCTGAGGGGACGAGGGCAAGTGCAACATCCATGGTCGCGGTGATCGCGATCAGGTTAAGGACTGCGCGCCAGGGAAGTGTGAAGATGCCCGCAACCACGATGGCGAAGGCGATGGTGGAGACGGGAATCCAGGGGTCTCCGGGCACCACGGCGGCCATGAGGAGGAACAGCACGCCGGCTCCGGTCTGAATCCACGCTCGAAACGGTCGCACCGCGGGTGCGAAGCCGAGGAACCACACACCTACCGGGATGAGCCACGCGAGCCAGTCAGCGACGCTCGCATCGCCTCGCACCACCAGGAAGAAAAGCGACGGCAAGAAGATGATCGCGCCGGTGACGGTGAGGGCAATCAAACCGGCCGCGCGCAGCAGGTCCGAGAGCGGAACCTGGTCCTCCTGAGCCTCGACCGCTGACACGGAGAGAGGGTGCCACAGGGTCGTCGTCGCCTCGGGGGCTGCCAGGTTCGAGCGGGACTAGGGAAGCAGGCCCTCGAGCCGTGCCACCTGGTGCAACTGCATCTTTGTTCGTGCGGCGATACCCGCAGCGGTGTACTTGTCCCGAACTCGGTCGAGGTAGTGCTTCACCGTATTGGGGGTGATCTCCATGCGCCGCGCCACCATCTCCAACGTGAGGCCCGAGGCGTAGAGCACGAGGGCGCGCTTCTCCTGGGCGGAGAGTTCCACCGATGTCGATGTGCGCAACACAGCCCCCGCGAGGTCCGGGGGAAACCAGGTACCCCCATCGAGCACGGTGCGCACGGCCATGGAGAGATTGCGCAGGCTCGAACGCTTGGCGATGAACGCCTGGGCACCAGCGGCCATAGCCGCCTGGAGCACATCGGGCCGTGCCATCGCGCTGACCACCACCACCGGGATGCCCCGGGCGGTGAAGGCGGACACGGTCTCGGCCACGGGGGTCTGGTCACCCAGGTCGAGATCCACTACCGCGCAGTCGCAGTGGGATTTCGCGGTCGCGGTCAAGGCATCGAGGAGGGAATCGCCCGAGTAGACGACCTGGGCACCCGGGAAGTCGGTGGTCAACTGGCGCTCCATGCCGTCGCGCACCAACTCGTGGTCATCGAGGACCACGAGGGCGGGGCTCTCCACGACGGCCATGACCAAACCTCCTTATGGGGGCACATCCTTCTGCGGGCACATCCTTAACGGGGCACTTCCCGCTCCGCCCGGCCCGAACCCAGCGGTCCCGCGAGCCTAGGGAGGCCTGCCCCCCGGTGGACCCCCCGATTCGGGGGGTCTCCCTCATGCGGACCCCCCAAATGGGGGGTAAAAGTGGTGCATGCGACACGTGGGGCGTCGGGGGCCATTGATACCTGAGTTACGAGGGGGACACCCCTATCGTTGGAGCGTCCCGATCTTCCCCGACCCGTCGAGGACGCATGAGTAACAGCACCCTGGCCGAACCAGAGGCGCCGATCCGGCCCCTGGTCTCCATTCGTGATGCCCGGCTCAGGGTCGAGCCAGGGCAGATCGCAACCACCGACCTCACGGTGCGCAACCCCAGTGGGATCGTCGAGACCTACGACGTCACGGTGCTCGGGCCCTCCGCGGCGTGGGCTTCCGTCGACCCCATGTCGGTCTCTCTGTTCCCCGGTGACGAGCAGGACGTGACACTCACCCTGCAACCGCCCATGACATCGCGCATCGTGGCCGGTGAGTACGCGGTCGGTGTCCAGGTGACATCGCAGGTGCGCCCGACGAACTCGGCGACAACGGAGACCGACGTCACCATTCCACCCTTCTACCGATTCCGCCTCGTCCAGGCGCAAAGTGCCTACACCGTGCGCACCAAGGCGACGATCCTCGTTCGCGTCGTTAATGAGGGGAACTCAACGGTCACGTATCGGGTCCAGGCCATGGACCCCGAAGGATTCCTGAGCGTCGGACCGAAGGAACCCACCCTCACCCTGGCTCCCGGAGAGTCCCGGTGGGTCGAGATCAGCGTCAAGGTCGCACCCAAGATCATCGGGTCTGGCTTCGAGACACGCTCCTTCATCATCACGGTCACACCTCTGCACGATGTCGATCTCGACCTCGCCATCGTCGATGAGGATTCCGAGGAGATCGGCGCGAGCATCGTGCATCGGCCATTCATCCGGGTTCGCCTCGGTGTGCTGGGGCGCTTGATCCTGCTGCTGACCGTTCTGGGCCTGATCGCCGGATTCATTGTGGCCCGGGTCCTTAATAACCTTCCCCCCGAGACGAACAACTCACCGCAGATTCCCGAGTTCATCACTCCCAGGCTGGTCTCCGGCGAACGCGATGTGATCCTGACGTGGGAAGGGTCCGTAGGTGCCACCGGCTACGCCATCTACGCACTCGGAGCCGCGGGCAACCCCGTTGCCCCGCCCCCCCAGACCGTAATTCTGGAGGCTCCGGCAGGTGCAGCCGCAACCCGCGGCGTCGGCATCCCTCGCGATACGCCACCACCCCTGAATCTCCCCACGCCGATATGTGAGGACTGCAGCCTGATCGCAGACCTTTCCGCCGGTACGACCCGCCATGTCATCGAGGACGTGCCGCCGGGCCTCGCGTGCTACCGCATCCTGGCCAAACGAGGGGACCTGCAGTCCCTGTTCAGCCCGAAGTCGTGTATCAGCGTGCCCGACATCGTGGACGTGAACGGCAATGGGATTCCCGACGCAGAGGATGTCGCAGACCTCACGATTCTGCCCTGCCCCCCGACGGATGCCACCGCGCGGCCCGTTTCCGGGACCACCATCGCGGTCATCTGGCAGCCGTCTGTGACACCACCACGCGGCTTCATCGCACCCGATGCCCCCGAGGCGGCCGCGGCGCTGGCGGCATCGAGCATGGTGGCCAGTGAGGCAGCGGCCGCTGAGGACTCCGTGCTACGCGGGGGCCCCGTCGGGCCCGACAAGGACGGCTCAGGCGGTGCGCAGGTGAGCGTCTGCGACCCGACGCAGGAGGTAACCGCATGGGTGCTGCAACGCAAGATTTTCACCGGCTGGTCGAATGTCGAGCCCGCTCCGGGATCCAAAGACACCGCCACCGAGGTTCGGGACCTTGAGCCCGGCACCCGCTACTGCTTCCGCATGGCCGCCGTGAGCGCCGAAGGGGAATCGGAGTACACCAAACGGTTCTGCGCACGCACTCCTAGCGGCGGATCCTCCTCGCCAGAGCCGGCGGACCCGGGGGACGCTGTCGCCCCGACCGCACCCGCGGACCCAACGGGCACGACGCCGGCACCCCCCGCGAGTGTTGTGATCGAGAACCTGCGCTAGTTCGTGGTTCCCGGGAGCGCCGGGTTCTGGCGCACCTCGGTCGGCACCGAGATGATGCTCGGCGGGCGCGGCGGCTCCAGGAAGTACATGCCACTGACCGCCACCTCACTGATTCCAATTTTATTTGTGTTACGTGGCAGGTAGACGGTGTCGATGCGCATGGTGACCGACTGGGTCGTCTTCGTGGGGAAACGAATCAACTGACGGGTATCATTTCGCTCCTGCACTTTGTCAAGGATCTGGGTGATAGTGCTGCCATCGTCAAAGATCAAGGTGACCGTCGCCGGGGTCGCAAGTGCAAGGATACTGAATAGTCCATTCTGGATCCCGGGCATCACCACAGCACGATTGATCGAATACTGGCGGTCGAATGTCGTAGTGAGCGAATTGCCTGCGCCGTAACTTTCCGATGGCACCGATGCCCAGAAATCCGCAGCATCATTACCCACTCCTGCACGCGGGCTCGTGCCACGCAACGTGGTGCTCGCCGTAGCCGCGACAATATCCGCCTGATTTCCTGCGTAGGGATCAATGAATTGATTGATGGCTTGAAAGAGTTGCGTGGTGCCGAGTCGTACCTGGAATGCGAACGGGCCAAAGACGGCAAGAATCACCGCGCTGAGGAATACGAACGCCAGGGTGCCCGCAAGGATTGGTGCACGCCAACTCCGAGACAGCCTGGGTGATCGGCCCCGTGAGTCGGATTCCGACGACGATTCATCCAACTGCTCCAGGTGAGGAACGGTGGTCGGTTCCACCAGCATGTCGGGCATCACCGCTCCGCACCAGGCACAGAAGTGCCTCCCCTGAATGTTGAGCTCTCCGCACACACCGCACGGAACGTCGCCACGCACCGCGTAGGTTGCCTGCGGGATCGGCACCTCGATGGCCCGGGTCGGAACGACCTGGGGCGCCCGTGCCTCAACCCGAGGCACGTCCGGGGTCGCTACCTCCTCTTCGACGATGGCTTCGGTGAGGATGGACTCAGCCACCAGAACCTCGGTGACCTCCTCCACCGCGGGCTCGGACTCAGGTTCAGGGACCGGTTCTAGTGGCACCCCGCGGCGGGGCCAAAGCGCGACCGCCCAGGCCAGACAAACCAGGGCGAACATCCCTGCGATCCACTCGTTGGTGAGGAACCACAGGCCGACTCCGCCAGCGACTCCCAGAAGCACGACACCCGCCACCGCCACGAATCCAGCGCCTTGACGCTGACCCCTCGGCTGGACCGGCCCGGAGGTCGCGCGCTTGCGCGGGATCAGGACTATTCCCCAGGTGAGGCACATCAGGGCGAACACCCCGCCGATCCACCCGTTGGTCAGGAACGTCAGTCCCAGGCCGCCGATGACACCGATGACCAGGACCCCCACCACCGCAGCCGAGATCATTGCCGAGCCGCGGCCATCGTCGACATCGGCCGTGGACTCGTCCGCGGAGTAGAGGTGGGCGAAGTCCTCCTCGCTCAGCGAGCGTTCCGGCTCGCCGGGAGCGTTCTCCCCAACGACCACCGTCTCCACCACCGTCGTTCCGACAATCTCCTCGACGGCAGGGCCGGAACCGGGCAGGGATTCGGGCTCGTCTGGCTGCCATGGGGGACGCCCGACGAACTCCAGGTAGGCACCGCAGCGGGCGCAGAACGGTGCCCAGGCCACGGTGGAATCGCACCGTGTGCAGTAGATCTCCGGTTCGGAGTTCATAGGGGCCTACGTGAAGGTCACATCCAGGACCACATGCGCCGGGCTGAACTCCCTGATGAGCATTCTGAGGCGCTGCTTCATCACGTCGGTGGTTCCGGCCGGGGTGCGGACTCGAATCCGGACGATCGGGTCGGCAGGGTCGATCCAGTCCTGGGGGTTGGTGGGCATGGTGCTTGCCAGGGTAGCGCCTGGATCATCGATGTCGACGGATTCGGCCTCCCGCGGCACGAGCCGATCTCGCACCCCCTGAGCTGTGCCCAAGAGGGCAAACCGGGCGTGCGCGCGGGCGACATCCTCACGCAGGGTTGCTTCATCCCAGGTGTCGGCTGTGTCAGCGAGGATCCACGATCCCAGGAACGCCACCATGTCTGGAGGCGCAGTCCTGGGATCGAGGTAGGCGTAGAAGCAATCGAGGGTCAATACGACGGGAGCCCAGACCTCATCCAGTCCGGCCAAGAAGGCTCGGATCATCGGGTCCTCCGCGATCATCGCCGGGACCTGGGACTCCAGTGGGAAGGGATTGCGCGCATCGGGGTGGCCGCGCCGTCCTATGCGTGAGGCCATGACTGTCACGTACGGACCTCGATCTCATTACCAACGCAAAAGAGGAGGTCGTGCACGCCCGGTTGCACGATTTCGGCCGGCGCCCCCCGAAGTCCTGACACCACATCAACCGGGATGAGGCGGACGACATCCACGTAGGAGAGACCTGGGATGCGCTGCAGAACCGAGTGGACATCGGCGAGCAGCAGCGGGTAACCGAACGGCCAACCTTCACCCTGCGGCCCTCCCGTCACCGGATGAAGGAAATCCCGGATCGCGTCGTCAGCCCGAGCGGTCAGCACCCGCGGATCTGCCCCGGCTGCAGCCACGAGGCGAACAGCCACGGACACACCGAGGTACCGGGGAGGCTCGATATGCACGACGGTCCCGAGCGGACGGCGGAAATCAATAACATCGCGCACGGCCCTCAATGAATTCTCACTGGGTTGCAGAAGTTGGAAGTCCGGGATGTCGCGCGGCACCCACGGAACGACGAGCACGATCACGTGTCCGGGCTTACCCAACTCCGTCGCGTCAAGGCACGCGACTCGCGCAAAGGATGGCTCCGCCTGCTTGACGATCAACTCATAGTCACGTGCGGCTACCGCGCGTGTCTGGGTGCGGACGGAGATCGCGGCGCGCTGTTTGAGATCCTCGATCGACTCGGCATCGGAACCCCCGGTGGCAGCGCGCGGATTCGTCACTTCACCCACGAAGGGCAGGCTGCTGCGCAGCACCGTGAGTGTGTCGGGCTCGACATTGCCCTCCCGACCACCACCGACGAAGTACTTGGGTATGCGGACCATCGCCTGGGCCGGAGGTGTGGCCCCATAAAGGCGCACACTGCCGTCGGGCTGTCGGATGACGGGGCCGAAGCGCATTTCACCTGAACCTTCATCCAGGGTGAAGTGGCGATCATTGGGACCCGATTCCGAGAAGTACGCGACCCGCGTCCATGTTTCCCATCCATGACTCTCGCTCACGTCAGCCGTCATGTAGTTGTGGAGAGTTCCGGCCAGCGGGTGCCGCGAGAGTTGAAGTTGCTCACCGGGTGCGCCACTGCAGGGACCGAGGATCTCATCCATCACCGGCTCACAGTGGTGGGCCTTGACCATGCCACCCATCGTCTCCGCAGTTATCTGGCTTACCTCAGGAGTGACCTTGTAGCGAGGCTGGGACGCATCAAATTCCTCCACGACGATGCGTACCCACGCCGCCTCGATACCAGCTATGCGGGACAGTTCATGAGCCTCGATGAAGACTTCAATAATTCCGTCACGGTTGAGCCCACCAGTCTCGTCGAAAGCAACTTCAACTCGCGACCAGTCTCGGCCGTTCCAGGCTTCGATGGTGTACGGAGGATTCGTCGGATCAACTCCAATGCCCTCGATCGCAGTGATACCCGAGAACTCGAAGTCGACGATGCACGACTTCGCGGGCTGAGTGATACCGATGTAGAGGGCATCACCCGGCACGGGCACATTCGAGAACGCGGGAAATCGTTTGCGCAGAGCACGTGCTTCGTTGTGGGTTTGGAAGTCCTCATTCACTGGCTTCACCAGCACGTGAGAGACACTGACGGCCGGAATAGCGAGATCCTCCGCGGTGGAGAAGGTTACGGGCGGTGCAGGTGTCGTACGTGGCGTGGAGACGAGAGTGGCCTCCGGGATGATCACATCAGTATCCTGCGCGATGGTCAGACGGAATCGCAAGTCTGTAGCGGCGGCTCCCGGTGGGATCATCTTCTCGCCCAGGAGTTCCAGGAACTTGACATAGTGCAGGTCGGGAACGCGGTTGAGTCGATAGATCAACTGATCCGCCATGTACGCAAACGTCTCAATGAGGGTCACCCCGGGATCGGAGACGTTGTGGTCGGTCCAGTTGGGATTGCGAAGTTGAACCAGGCGCTTGGCCTCGTCCACCAGGTCTTGGAAGCCCCGATCATCCAGATTGGGCGCGGGCAGTGTCACGGCTCCACCTCCGTGGGGATGACGTAGAAGGGCACAAGCAGGTTGCGGGGGTCGTAGGTCCCCTTGAGTTGGTACGTGATCGTGATCAGCACACGCGAGGGGTCATCGTCGAAGACCGCCTTCACATCGAGGATCTCAGCTCGGGTCTCCCATCGCGTGAGCGAATCGGTTACTTCGACCTGAATCCGGCTGAGCAAATCGAGTGTCCCCGGCTCGAAGAGCATGTCGTGGATAGCGCAACCGAATTCGGGACGCATGGGGCGCTCGCCGTACGCGGTGCCCAGGATGAGCCGCATCGAGCGCTCGACATTTTCGTATCCCGTGACCATGCGCATGCCGCCCTGCGGTGAGACCCCCCAGGGGTATGCAAACCCCGATCCTGTGAAGGCAGCGTCCACGCGTGACGTGTTCAATTGAGTTTCACCACCGCTCCCTTGACCGATGTGGTGCCCGATGACTTCAAAGCCAGACTTGCCGTGGCGTCGATCGACACGTTCGTTCCCTTGAGTTTGAGGGCTGATTGCGCCGTGATGCCCACGTTGGGTGCGGAGATGTCCAACTTGCCCTTGCCCTGGATCTTGATCGGCCCCTTGCTGTCGATGGTGACATCGTTAGCGGAGACTTTTGCGTTCTTCTCCGCCTCGACGATGACGTTCTGAGAGCTCTTGATGGTGACCGACCGGTCACCTTTGGTGGTGATCGTGATGCCGCCCTTATCGGTCATGACGACCGAGCATGCACTCCCGTTCTTCATCTGCAGAGTGATGCTCGAGGAATCGTTGTCGTCATCGAAGATGAGTTGGTGGCCGGCTTTGGTCGTCAATGCCGTGATGAGTGGCTTGCCATTCTTGACCAACTTGGAGTTGGGGATCTTGCCCGTGGTCTTGCCGAACACGCTGCCGAGGATGATGGGGGAATCCAGTTGGCCGTTTTCGAAGGCAACCACAACCTCCTCCTTGGGCCGCGGCAGCATCTGCAGGCCTACGTCCTTGCCTGCACCCAACTGGATGATGCGTGACCAGTCTGTGACGTAGTCCTTGCTCAGCCAGGGCAGGGCCAACTTGACCCGCCCCAGGTTCTGGGGATCCTTGATGTCGCTGACCACCGCGGGGTAGACGCCGTGTAATTTCTCGGCGGGCTTACCCGCACCCATGAGGCCGCCGAGGCTCCGGTCATCCAAACCAGTGCACAGGATCTGCGTGCTGAAGCCACCGGCACTCGGATCAAACACATGAACGACGCCGCTCACCGTGTGGATACCGGACACATCTCCGAGATCGGTCAACTGGATGAGCCGATTGAGTTTCACCAACGGGTTACCGCGCACGATCATGTCGATGTCCACGGATGCCCCGGCGATCCGTGCGGCAGTGCCTTTGGCCGCGCGGTCGGCGCGTGCCTTGGTGCCCGCGAATGTCTCCAGTGAGGTGACGGAGCCCGCTTTCTTGGATGGTCGGAACTTCGTGTTTGCGGTCACGAGGTCACGGGAGCCAATGGAGTCACTTCCTCGAGCCGCATCCCCCTTGCGGTCATCCCATCCCGGTACGGCAACGCTCTTCGGAATGCCGATACTGATGACGCTTCCCCGTATAGAGCGCAAGCGCCTATCCCCCGCCTTGAATTTCGTGTCGCTGGATACGACTCCCGAGGCCTTCTTGGGTGGTCCAAAGAACAGCTGTGTCCTTCCGAAGGTCAACTGGGTATACACGCGCACGAACATGACCCACCCTTGCTCGCGCGCCAATCGGGCTAGGAAGTCCCAATCGGATTCATTCGATTGGACCACGAACGGATGGGATGTCCCCGATGTGGAGATGTCGCTTCCGATGAGGCCGTCGAGGGTGTAGTCGCGGGCGATCTTCTTGGCGATCTCTCCATAGGACATGTCCTTGAAGGAACGAGTCTTGCGCGCTGCCATCATTTCGTAGCCACCGTCATACGCGCGCAGAACCATCCGCGCACCCTGACCTGGGTCAGTACGCAACTCCCGACTCGCGATCGTTCCCCGAAAGACGATGTCACCGGTCAGATTGCCCAGTCCGTACCCGAAGACGGAGATGGTCTTTCCGATCTGGCTCCGGACGCCACCGAAGCCGGCGATCTTCTTCGGGCCGCCCTTGATTTCGACCTCACACATACGTGGAATCCCCAATTGCGCCTCCACGCTTACGCGAGCGATCTGCGCCTGCTCCTCATCCGTGATGTGCGAGCGATCCCACAGCATCCGCAGGTTGCCACCAGGCGAGTCGTAGGAGTTCCCGAGGAGTGCCATCAGTACTCCTCGTCGATTCCTGGAGAGAGCTCCTCGGCGTCTTCATCGATGATTACCGTGCCCCCCTCACCGCGCTTGGGGAGTTCGGCCGGGGCGGGCAGGAGGACCTTGCGCCCCTTGGCGACACGCATCGGGTCGTCGATTCCGTTGTGCTCGGCGATGTCGCGCCAATGCTTGGCCGACTGGTACGTGCGATAGGACAGGTGGGCCAAGGTGTCACTTTCCAGCACGGTCTCACTCAACTCAGGAGCGAGACCGCCCGAGGTGGGATTCGTAAGCGACCCCGTGGACGGGTACTGGGTGAGTTGCATCGAACCGATGGCCTTACTCGGGGAGCCATTCGAGTCGAAGCGGACGATTTGGGAGGAAAACTTCGAGACGACAGACAACGGCGAGATGAACGATCCCCAGAGCAGCATGACCAGGGGCGGGGTGGTGGCGGTGGACCAGAAAGAGTTGCTGTAGTTCTCCACGAGCATCAACATCTTCTTCAACTCGCTCATGACGTCGCGCTTCTTGCCATAGCCGAGGGCACCGGTGGGCCGGAGATTGATGACGGTCGACTTCATGAGGAACTCGAATTCCATCTTCATGGGCTGCGGCCCGTTCCACTCCAGTGGTCCCGACTGCTCGGAGGAAGAGGAGTCGGTGACCTCCCAACTTGCCGCTTTGGTGATTTTCATGCTCGAGGGCGGGAGGAAGAATTGGACGGAGTCATACTCGGCCGCAAGGACGGCGGCTTGGCGTGCGATGGCTGAGCCGAGGGAGCCCATGCCGAATGCTTGGCCGAGGGCAGACGATCCCAAAGTCCAGGAAGTCATCTTCGCCAGCAATTTGCGCGTAATGCTGCCGGTGTTGGGGATGATCACCAACTTGCACGGCTCAACCTTCTCTTCGGCGGTGATCGACATGTCGACCATGGGCACGCCGCCACCGAAGGTTTCGATGTTGTATCCCGAGAAGGTGAAGGTCAGATTCTCAACCGTGGTCGGGGGGGCTACCCGCGTGCCGATCTCATTGATCACACCGGCCTGGAATGTGGGCGCATTCCAGGTTTCGGGGAAGCAGTTACGAAACACGATCGTGTACTTCTTCGGATTGGAACCCTCGGGAATCTCCACGGTGATCGCGACACTCGTCGGGCCGTTGGTGCGCGCCCAACTGAACCACTCCGTGATGCTCGTGCTGGTGCCGGGGACATAGGCCCGGGACAGACTTACGCGCCCGTAGGAGACGCGCTCGATTTCCCGGAAGGTGGTGCGCATGTAGCCACCCGCCGGAAGATCATTGGTATTCATCTCCATGGAGCCCAACGACATCGACTGCCAACCGCCGCCCAGGGTGGGATCACGCGTTGCGTCGACGGCGATGGAAAAGCCCGTGAAGTAACCAGCCGGATAGCCCGGGTCGTATCGCGTGGACCCGAAACCCATCGCTCCGTTGCCACCGGGCAAGGCGGGAATGGGCAGGCTGCCCAGGAGACCCATCAAGTCAGAAATGGACACCGCTAGTTCCAATCCCGGGCGATGCGCCCGCGACGCTCGCGGTCACGGACGAGTTCGGCACGCAGGCGCGCGCGAATGTACGGATAGAGGTCGGCCGCCTGCCGTTCCAAGCGCTTGTAACGACTGTCCTTGTCCTTGGTGGCCGCGGGAGGGCCGAGGGTCTCCTGCTCGATATTGCTCATCAGGCCATGTTCCAAGGTACTCCCGATGGCGCCGAGTCCTCGAGATAGCGCACTGGAACGCATATCGCGCTCGCGCCGCTGGATGTCCGGGGAGACATCCAGCGCCTGGGGGAACACCATCTCCTGTGGCCTCGGCGGTGGTGGTGGGGACGGCGTCCAACTGCTCTGGCGCGAAGCCTCCCGCGTCCCCACGTCGTGGCGGTGATGCAACTCCGGGGCCTCAGGATCACGCGAGGGCCTCGCAATCGCCTTGGGTGCAATGGTCTCGTGGGCCCCTGCTGCCATCGCCTTCTCCACCGCGAGTGCCCCGGCTTCGAGGTCTTGTCCTTCTCGCGTGTGTTCTCCCGGCATCGACCCGTTGCGGCCACCCTGTTGCATCACGTGCGTGAGTTCATGGGCCAGCAATTCCTGTCCGCGTGCACTGCTCAGCGGAGCATCCCCCGCGAGGAAGATCTGCCCGTCACGCGTGAACGCCTCAGCGTTCACTGCGCCGGTCTCCTCGGCCGCACGTGAGCCCTCGTGGACGGTGACGTGTGTCGGTGGTTCACCGACCGAACTGCGCAGAGCCTGCCTCACCTGCTCGGGTACCTCAACGCGACGTGGGCCGGCGACGTTCGGTGTCGGGGTTCCCGTGATGCCGGCTAGTCCCGATGCACCTCGTGACATCGTGTCGCGCGATGTTCCACCGGGAGCAGGACGCGATCGTGCACGCCGCTGAATTCCCGTGCGCCCCGCGAGGACGGGACGAATCTGGGCACGCGCCTTCTCCTGGCGCACCGGATCAGTTGCCGCAATGCTAGTGCCCAGAGTTGTCGCGCGTAGCGACGTTGCTGGTGCTTCACCGATCGCTCCCACGTCAATGCCTGGACCAGTTCCCGGCTGCGGCAACGCCACCGGCCCAGGTGGTGACGGAGCACTCGCCGGCGCAGGCGATGACCCTCCAGTGGACGAGGAGACACCCGAGGGACTCCGCTCAACGGAAGCCGATGCGAGCGGCACAGATGTCGCGGATGGCTCCGCGACCGGTGGCGTCCGATGCGTCAACAGCGCCGCATCTACCCCCGCGGTGTCTTCGACCGATGCGCGCGACGATCTCGTTGATGCCGAGACCGTGTCTGACACCCCCGGTGAGAGTGCGGGCTCTTCCCGCAGTTCGGAGACGGTCGACGAATCCGGCGCCGGGGATGCTGGAGCAGTTGGGGTCGGTGCTACCGCGGACTCGGGCGATGCCGGGATCGACTCTCGTTCCATCTGCGACGACCGCTGTTCCCGTGCACCGCCGTTGCTCGACGCGTCTGTGGTCGATCCCACTCGGTGCGCTAACTCCGTTGCCTCAGGAGTCACACGAGGTGGGGAGATCGCACTACCCGGGGTCTCCATCGAAACGTCGTCAAGTTCTTCGAGCATCTTCTTGACAGCGGGTGGAATGTCCTCGTCGTCATCGTCGGGGAGGATCGGAGTGGTGACCCGACCCCGCGAACGACGACGCTGGAGGGGCGGGGTGTCCGAGGCACCTACCCCACGTGACGGGGCTCGATTCGAGGTCGTGTCCGGTTCGGCTGCAGCAGTGTGAGCGGGGATCACTTCGTCCGCGTCTGAAACATCGCTCGGCTCGGGCGGTGACAGCGGCTCGGATGTCTGACTTGCTGGGAGCGCGGGAGCTGCTCCTCCACGGCGCCGCACAACAGAGGAGGAGTCGCCGACACCCGGGAATGTCGAGGGTGGCATCGGCGGTGCAACGAGTTCCCCGGGGATCGTTTCGGGTGTGGACACCGGCTGCCGTGTGCTTCCGGCGGTACTCGAGGGACGCGCTGCAGGAGGTGGACTCGTGACGGACCGGCGGACGTCGCTGCGGGTCGGCAGCGGCGGGGTGGGAGATGACCGCGGGCGTGCCACGGCACGGGCGCGCGCCTCGGAGCGTTGGGGCGCGACCTGGGGTGCGGGTTCCTCATCCTCCACGTCGTCGAGCGGGGCAACGAGATGCTCCAACTCCTCGGCAGGGAATCGCATTCGGCGTCGCGCGCGCCCTGGAACCCGGCCGATGAGTGCCGAGTCGATGGTGTGGCCGACGGGTTCGGTCGAGACTGCCAGCGGCCGACGGGTAACGAGGAATTCCTTCGGTAACTGTTGGATAAGTGCGGGGGTACCGAAGGTGGGGGTCAAGGGTGGCAAGAGCATGAAGTCACCACGCTGCTCGGGTACACCCCGAGCCTCTGTTGGCGCGTCACTCATCGAGCTCCCTCCGAGGCGATCTTGTTGAAGTTCGACACCACGGATGCCATTCGCCTGCGCACCTCGTGGGTGAGGTCGAGAAGATCATCGAAGGACCAGTGGAGGTAGTAGGCCAGGAAACCGATCTCCTCCCAGAGGCGATCGGCCCCGACCGTCACTATTCCCCCGGTACACCACCACCCACATCCACCAGGATCGACTCCTGGCAGTTGGGGCACGTCGCCTCGGCAACGGTGGTGCCTTCGGTGTTGATTCGGCGATAGAGGTCCTGCAGGAACGACAGGTCGGTGGCCCACAGTCCACCGATGATCTGGTCGTCGATGGATGGGAGCGTGCCCAACCGCGTGACCACTCGGGCAAGGAGCAGGAGGCTCGTGAAAGCCTCATGCTCCTTGACCTTCGGGTCCAAAAGGGGCATGAGTTCATCGCGCGCGGTCGCCAACCGCATCGTGCCCTCGCGATGGACGACACCATTGGCATCGACGTATCCGCGGGGCAAGACGAAGTTGAACGTGGTCTGTAGTGGACCTACCTCAGTCACGGTCATGAACCCAACTCCTAACGAAATCGACTATCAGCCTGTGGTCATCTCCGTGAACCCCATGCTGATGGTGATGTTGATCCCGGTTGCCTCACCGGCCTTGAGGGCACCGTATGTGATGCTGGTGACCATCAGGCTGGTGAATTCAATGGTGCGAACCGGGGTGCCATAGGTGTCCTTGTAGACGAGCTTGCCTGTCTTGCGGGCACCCATGAAGTCGCCCTTGAGCCCGTCAAGGAACCACTTGGTCACACCACCGTCACCGGTCGCCAGGACCGTGACCTGGAGTTGGCCGGACTGACGCGGGCCCAGCATCTGCTGGATCACGTACTTGCCCGAGGCGGTCATGGACTTCATCTCGATCGTCGCAGTCTCCTGCGAGATGTTGTTGACCTCGATGACGTTCGGGATGTTCTGCCCATCGATCGAGAACTCGAACGAATAGGCGGTTAAAGCTTCACCCTCTGCGAGAGCCATGGACTATCTCCTCTAGTGATGCATGTGGACTATTCGGCGATGGACGTGCCACCGGAGAACTGGGACAGGCGGAAAATCACGAATTCGGCCGGCTTCACCGGTGCGACTCCGACTTCCACGATCACCATTCCGAGATCGATGCTCTCGGCGGTGTTGTTCTCTCCGTCGCACTTGACGAAGAAGGCCTCCTGCGGTGTTGCACCGAACAGAGCGCCCGAGCGCCACTCCATGACCAGGAACGCCGAGATCGTGCGGCGGATACGGCCCCACAGGTTCTCGTCGTTCGGCTCGAAGACCGCCCACTGGGTTCCCTGCAGGATCGACTCCTCCAGGTAGTTGAAGTAGCGACGCACGTTGACGTAGCGCCACTCGGCATCGCTCGACAGGGTGCGCGCACCCCACACGCGGATGCCGCGGCCCGGGAAGGACTTGATGGAGTTCACACCCTGGGGGTTGAGCATGTCCATCTCGGGGCGCGTCGCCGCATAGTCGACACCGACCGCGCCGAGGACCACTTCGTTCGCCGGCGCCTTGAAGACACCGCGGGTGTCGTCATTGCGGCTCCACAGGCCTGCAACGTGACCCGACGGCGGGAACGAGACGTTCTTACCCGTGGTGGGGTCGAACATCTGGATCCACGGCCAGTACATGACACCGAACTTCGAGTCGAAGCCCGCGGTCTTCATCCGCCAGTCGCTTGCCTCCTGCGCGGTCAATCCACCCGGTGTGTCCAGAATCGCCATGCGGTTACCCATCAACTCGCAGTGGGTCAGGATTCCGGTCTGGATCGCCTTGACCGCGTCGAGGTCAATAAGCCCACGCGCATGCGCGGTGACGACGTCGGGCGCGGCCACCATGGTGATCTCTTCCAGGGTCTCGAAGGCGGTGAAGCCAGTGCGCTTGGCGGCGTCACCGATCACCGCGCCGGAGTCGACTGTGCCGGCAGAGGCCGCGTCGCCACTCGCGAGGGAAACGGTCCCCTCCTCGAGTCCCGAGGCAACGAGCGCCTCTGCGACGGCGTTGGGCTGGAGACGCACGGTCTTGGACTGAACGTTGACCTGGTTGATCACGTTGGCCGGACCCGACCCGAGACCACCCGTGTAGCTCTCAGAGACGCCGCCATCCGCGGTCACGGTGATCGTGTACTGCGGATCACCGTCGACCTCGCCGGCTCCCTTGACATCGACTTTGATACCCGTTGCCTTGGCGTCGATGGCCATGACATTGACTGCGCTGATCTGCTTATCCGCCTTCGACGGCAGCTCCGCCATCGGTGCAGCACTGGGACGCAGGTCGGTGGGAATGCGCACGATGTATGCGCGACCTCCGCCGTTGTTGAAGAAGCTATAGACGGCCTTGCCCAAGGCGTAGTTCTCGACCATGTCGCCGAAGGTCTCGGTGAACTGCGTCCAATTGGTCACGTGGACTGGCTGGTTGTTCGGCCCGGCTGCTGCGAATCCGACGAAGCCCGCGATCGCCGTGCCGACACCCGCGATGGGGCGGGTGGACGCGGGGACTTCCTCGACGTAGACGCCCGGCGAGAGGTAACTAGGCATACAGGTTTCCCTTCTGGAATCGAGTCCTCGTGACGGTAACCACGCGCGTCACACCTGCATACCCCCCCCTTCGGGGGGGGTGCGCTGCGGTCGATCACCGGTTACCTTCCTGATGTGTCCAATCCCCTGGTGAGCGGCTCGATGCTCAAGTGCAGCATGGGTCTGACACCGTCACCTCTCAATGTGCTTCCCATCAATCGGGTGATGGCGCAGGGCCCCCCGGCGGGCAACATCCTGGACAACAAGCCGATGGTCAACATCGTGCCATTCGGTCTATGCCGGTCCGTCGCCAACCCAGTCGTCGCATCTGCCACAGCAGCTGCCTTGGGTGTACTTACGCCCATGCCATGTGTTCCTGCCACACCAGCCCCATGGATCTCAACATCCCGCGTGCTCATCGGGGGCTCGCCGATGATCACGAAGTCCTCCAAGTGTCTGTGTATCTGGGGTGGCCAGATTTCCCCCATGGCCACCCCCGCAGTGACGGTCAAGGTGGGCTAGGTGATCCCGGAAGTCGACAAGGCACTTGTCACCCTGCTCAGCACCCAGACCTACTCACAGGAGCGGGTGAAGGTCGACCTTGATCCACCGACCAAGGATTGGTCCGCCCGCCGTACCGGGCCGGTCCTGAACCTCTTCCTCAACGACATCCGCGAGGACACCGCCCAACGCTCGGCCGACATCGTCGAAATCAAGGACGAGGAGGGGAGGATCGTCGCCCGTCGGCCAGCGGAGCGGACATTCATGTTCTCCTACGCGGTCTCGGCCTGGACATCGAGACCGGAGGACGACCATGCACTCCTCGGCGCAGCGCTGACCAACCTTCTGCAACGTGAGTACCTACCCGAGGAACTGTGCGAGGGGGTACTCGCCGAACTCGCTCGCGCCGGACGACCCGCGATGATCCGGGTGGGCGGCGTGCTCTACTCCGAGCGCCTGGTCACCGAGCTCTGGTCGTCCATCGGTGGCGAGTTCCGCCCGATCATCGCCCTGACCGTCTCGACCCTCATCCCCGCCGGGATGCCGACGCCGGCAGGTCCGCCCCAGACCGCACCCCCGCAGATCACCATCGGGAACACCCTCAACGGAGCCACAAGCGTGGTGCGCGGGCCTGCGCCTGCGCCGGTGCCCGTGTCCGAGGACGAGGACAACGCAAACATGCCCGCTCGCGCTCGGACCAGGTCACGGGAGTCCCTCGCACCTTCGGGGAAGGTTGCAGGCACTACATCGCCCAGGCCCTCGTGAGATCCTGCACCGCGCGAAGTCACGGCGCACAGCAGGAAGTCCTTCTTCGGGGGTCTGCATGATGTCTGCCCAAGGAACCATGGCTGCACCCCCCATGTCCGTGCGCCCGATCGAGCGCCGAGACATTCCAGCGTTGCGCGCCCTCCTCTCCCAGACGCTCCCCATCAGCACGCATATCGCAACGGGTCTCGAAGCGATGGAATGGAATCCGGATCAGATCGCGCGGCGCTGCGTGGGCGTGTTCACCGACACAGACATCCACGCACTCGTTCTCACGGGACAGGTCGTTCGTGCGGTCTTGTTCACGACGGTGGACGACCACGATCTTGATTCCTGCCTGCGCGCTGCCGTGACCCCTGACACCCGCGCTCTCATGGGCCCCGAGAACATCATCGCTTCGGTCCGGGAGGCTTTTCCGCTGTCGAGTGAGCGTCACTTCGTGGTGTGGGAGGGTTCCGCGGAAGCACGCCGGGTCGAGCGAATCCGACTGCCCGCGCCACACGAGTTGGCTTCTTTCGCCGAGGCATCCTTCCGGGCGTTCCATGAAGAGGTCGGCGCTCCTCCGGCTGCTAGCCCCGACGAGCAGACTTACCTGAACCTGTGGGAAGAGGCCCGTCAGCGGGGTCGCCTGATCGGTATGTGGGATGACAACGGTCGATGCGTATTCCGTGTGGAGATCCGACCGGCACTGGGCCTGATCGCCGAACTACGCGGCCTCTGGCTCGACCCAGCCTTGCGCGGCGCGGGCATAGGGCAGGCACTCCTGGACGAAACTGCCGCATATGTTGCGAACGCTGTTGCGCCGCGAATACAGGTGATCATGGATTTCGATAACGCAGTCGCGTCTCGCCTGTACCGACGTGCCGGCTTCGTTCCGGTGGGACGCCTCGCGCGGTTGGAATTGCCTATGGTTGGCGGGTGAGGCGCGATGAATGAGTGGCAAGAAGAGAAACATGCGCGCCTCGAGCAACAGTCGCAAGCGCAAATCAACGATCAAAAGCGGGTCCAAAAGCCTGACGACCCTTACTTCAAGCGGGCTCCCGATGATCTCTTCGATGTCGACGGAGAGGGCGAAGCCAAGGAAGCTCCAGTCCAGGCACCGGTCGCCAAGCAGGGCGATGCCGCTGAGCCGGGATCCGACCGGCAGGACATAGATCACGCCGATGCGAAGGCTGACCGCGAGTGGGTCGCGCGCAAGAAGCAATTGGGCTTTGATCGCGAAGCCCCAGGGGGTTTAAAAGGTGCCGTGAGGAAGGGGGTCGGGGCGATCGGCAATGCGGTCACCCGCATCGGTGCTGCCGGAGCTCAGGACTCCTACACCGCGGGCAAGGTCCTGGGAGGTGTCGGCAGCGCGGCGAAGGGCATAGTCGACACGACGAAGGACCTCTCGAAGATCGGCCAGGGCGTCGACAAGATCGCCGGCCTCAAGGGCGAGAACTCCATACTCGAGCAGAACATCCCCTACCTCGGTTTCAACATGAACACGATCGCCAAGGCGGAGTTGGCGCCAGGCATCAAGGTCGCCGACACGGCCAAGGCGGCGCTGCAAGACGGCGGCACGCTGCTTGAAGTCGCGGGCCGTGGCATCACGGCCGCGAGTGGCAGGGAGGCGCTTGACTTCGGCGATGACGAGCGACGTCAGTACATGGATCGCTATGACGCTTTCCAGGCCAAGAAGGTCGAGATGCGCTCGCGTTTAGCGCAGGGCCAGCGCACGCAGCGTGGGCAGTTGACAGGCACGACCCAGGCCGCTGTTCGCCAGCGGCTGGCAGCGAAGAAGTTGGGCAAAGCCATCAACGAATACGGCATTCGACCGGAGTACGACTACTCCATGAACGAATCAGCCGACATCAACAACATGACGGTCCAACGCACGGCGCAACCCCGCGAGGTACCGAACCCGTCCCTCGGTCCGGGGAATCCTGATAGCCAACAGAACATGCAGGTGAAGCCCGGTGAGGTCACCTTCGAGCGGAATGCCGGCACCGATCCGCTCAATTCAGCGCCGGACTACCAGACAAAGGAAGAGCTTGCGGCTGGCACGAGTGCGAAGCGATGGGCCGCTCCGGGTGAGGCACTTGAAGGCTTGGGTCGCATCGTGGACGGCTCCGAACACGGCCAAGAGGCGGTGCGCAAGGGGGAATACCTCAAGGGTGCAACCCAAGCCGCGCTCTCCGGTGCACGGACAGTCGGTAAAGGAATGGCTACTGCCGCTGCGACCCCACTTGGCCTCGGGCTGGCGACGAGCGCGCTGGTGGATGTCGGAACCGTTGCCGCGGGCGGTCTGCTGCAGGGAGTAGGCGCTGGTATCAATGCGGCCACCGGGGTTGGCGAAAAGGCTGACAAACAGCGTGCGTTGGAGTTGCGCAACAAGCACTACTTCGGGAAAGAGCACTTCCTCAAGGAGGCGAATGGGGCGGGGGGCGTCGCTGAGGAAGCGCCCGCTGAGGAGCTGAAGGAGGAACCAAAGCAGGAAGCGGAAGCGCCGGAGCCAGAGCAAAAGGATGCTGTCCCGAACGATCCATTCTTCGACTCCGCCCGTGCACGGCGCATCGCTGAGCGCGGTTTGCGCACACGCGATCAACTCAAGGATGGTAATTACGAGAAAGGCGACCGCGATGCCGGTCTTCCGGCGATAGATCACGGCGGTGCCTTCAAGAACTTCTGGCACAACCGAATGAAGCGACCGATGAAGAAGGTCGGTCAAGGCCTGCTGAAACCCGTCTCTCTCGTGGCGAAGGGACTCGGCTACGTCACCGGCGCGATTCCGCTGTACAACTACTTCCAGAACAAGAAGCGCAAGAAGGCGATCGAGGCGGCGACCAACCGGGTGAACAATCGCCGCGGCGTCCTATTGAATGAAGGTGGGGAGGCCTTGCTGAGCGGGGCCGACGAGAAAGTCGCCGGTCTCGAAGCTGAAGACAAGGCTCCTCAGTCGGATATCGCACGGGCCGAGCTTCGCGATGTGCTCGAAAAGCAGAACAAGAGCTACGAGTCTTCAAAGGTGAGCCGAGCAGCGGGGGCCGCGCTGAAGATGGGTGGTCGAGATCTCACGAAGGAGAATATTCGCGCATGGATGCAGCATGAGAAGGCTGCTACGCGTGAGCGGGTGTATCTCGATTGGCTTGCAAGGGGCGGTGCTGAGTCGGGCAGTGAGGACGCGAAGGTCGCCGCAGACGAAAGCCCAATCGAGGAGGAGGACGGGGGCAGTTTGGACGGCTTTGGGTCTGACAGCGAAGGCGACGTCGGCAGTTTGGATGGCGAGGGATCAAGTCGAGGTTCAGGCGAGGTGGAAGGGGATCCACTGAGCGCGGCACAAGAGGTGCTGCGTAATCGCCCGATGCCCGGCCGGCACCTCGACGCGCTCGCAAGACGTGCCCGAAACAGCGGTTCGCTGCCTGCGATCACTGAAGCGGACAACGAAGAACCGGACGACCAAGACGTGGTCAGCGATGCCAACACCAGCGAGATGAAGGACGCAGCCGCGTCGCAGGGTCCAGACGAGGAAGAGATCAAGCAGCCGGAGACGCCGCAATCGTCGGCGGCTGCTGAGTGGTTCAAGAAGGTTCCGGGTCTTGGACCTATCCAGAACGACGCACCCCAGGAGGAAAAGATCCCGCTTGGCTATACCCCGGAAGGCTGGGCCGAGGAGAAGCGCGCCTGGGAGAAGTTGCGCAAGAAGAAGCAGGATCAACGCAGCTGACCCCACACCAGACCCCCCCATTCGGAGGGGTAGGAGGGGTAGGAGGGGGTGCGTTAGTTTCCCAAGGTGTCCTCTCGCACGGTCCCCCGTGGGCAGCACCGTGGATAGCGCTCTGATTGCAGGCGTCGTGCACCTCAGTGTGCGCCGGCCCATCACTGATCCGGAGACGGCAACCGCCTTCGACGGCCCACTCGGGACGCACCTGGTGCCCTCAATGCCGGTTGCCCGAGCAGTCTCCGCGCCGCGATGAGCAGCGCCGCGCCCACCCTGTCGCACTCCACACGGGTCCTCCTGACGGACATGACAACCGCGGGGCTCGACGAGCTCGTCACCGAGATCGCCGAGCTCCTGGTCAGGCACGATGCTGCAATCGACCCGGACCTGATCGTGGTGGAGCGCGAAGGACACCTGGCGCTCGCGACCTCCGAGGGGAAGCACGGTGAGCCCTTCATCAGCCTGCCAACGCAGGTTCTGGTGCCAATCGACGGCCTGGTCTGGGATGACGAATCCGACCACGTGCGCCTCACGGAGTCGACCGAACCCCTGACGTCGGTGCAATCGGATCTACTGGACCTGCACATTGCGCTGTGGAACACCTCGGACAAGCTCGCGACTTTTCGCGCAACGCATCCTCGGGCAGCGACCCTCGAGGAGACGGGGCTCCGTCACGCGATCGCTCGGATCCGCCCATCCTTCACGCCGGGGGACACCCCGCGCGACATGCTGCGCACGCGGACATTCACTTTGCGAGCAGGTGACTCCCCTTCATCCGTCATCATGCCCATCCTGGAACTTGCGAACCACCATCCGCACGGAGCGCCGTACCGCGTGGAAAATGGGCGACTCGGGGCGAACTACAGTTTCATCGATGACACAGAGCTGACGTACGTGCACTATGGCCCGCATCGCGATGCCTTCGATCTTGCGTGTCTCTACGGGTACGCGACCGATTTCACCACGTTTGTCGTCAGTGCGCCGATGTCGATAGACCTGCAAGAATTCGGCACCCTGACAATAGAACGCTCAGTGCAAAGACGCACACCAGCCATATGGCGAATCGACGAAGGCGACCTACGGGTGAGTTACTTGCTGCTCGACGCCCGCACCGGGCTTTTCGAGGCATTGCATCGACCGGTGCGTGACTTCCTTCTCTCGCGCGGGGCGTCGAAATCTCAAGCGCTGTCGGTTGCCATCGCTGCTGCAGAGTCGATCCTCCGGGTCAACCTGCAGTGCTACATGAATGTGATCACCGAAGCCGAACGTGTATCCCATCCAGGTGCGGCGACAATCTCGATGGCAGCTGCCCATCAGCGTCACGTTATCGACGTGATCGGCGAGCTGGCATGAAGGCTCGACGCAAGGATGCCGCCATGACTAATGCCGAGCGCTGGGACTATGCACTCGAGATTCTGGCGGCACGCGTCGCCGAACTCATCGAAGCCGAGCACATCGAGGGTGACGTGCCGGACTCGCGGCGTGGTAAGTCCTTTCCCATCCCCGTGATCCTGCGTGAAGCGGAAAGAGGCCGAGCAAAGGTCGAGACTGGCGTGATCCCCTGGAATGCGCTCCCCGAATCGCTAACTCTGCTCGCTGAGTACCTGCCGCTCACCGATCTCGACCTTGGCCTGTTGCTTTGTGCCGCCGCACCTTCACTCGATCCGCGCTTCGAGCGCTTCTACATCATCCTCAACAACGACGTCGATGCGCGGGGCCCTCTGGTCTCAACGGCGCTCAGGCTGGCTGGGTCATCGCTCCTCGACAGCGAAGCCCGTGGTCGGCTGAGATCGGATGCTCCACTCCTTGCGCTCGGTCTGGTCGACGTCGGTCCCGCGCAGCGACCGCTGGGGTCGCGCGTCATCACCGTGCCGGAGCGGGTCATCGCCTACCTCGTGGGTGACGCTCTCCCCGATGCGCTGGTTCTCCGTGGTGTGGTGATCCCCGAACACGAGCCACTCGGATCCGACATGTTGCCGGGATTGCCGTCACCGGTGGAGCTTCCGGCAATCTTCCGAGGGCGGGCCGGGGCGGCAACACTCGAGCACGCTCGACGCTTCGTCATCGACTCGATCGGACTGGAACCGATCATCGTCGACCTCTCGCATATCGAGTTCGACCATCAGGCCCCCCGCTCTCTGGCGCGCGCGCTGGCTCGCGAGGTCGCGCTCTCGGGCCTCCCGCTCGTGCTTGATTGCCGGTACTGCACCAGCGACGTCCCGATCGTCCCGCTTGTGGGCGAGTTCGTCGACATCGATGCCCCGATCATCACGGTTGTTGATACCCGTCGCGACCTCGGTGCATGGTCACGCCAAGCCGTGACCGTGCCACTCCCATCGGCAGCCCAGAGGAAGTCGTGGTGGAAGTCCCTGGCACCGGAAGCCGACCCGGCGCTCGCACTGATCGCAACGCATGTTGATCCAGAAGAGTTGCAGCGCTTGGCATCGAGCGAGACATCCGCAGTGCTAGCCCGAGCGCGTTCGGGGCAGCGAAAGTCCCGAATCACGACGGTGACTCCCGCGGTTTCACTCGACGATGTCGTACTGGACGAACGCTCCGAGGCACAGGTTCGCGAATTGGTCGACCGGGTCCGGCACCGCTGGACC
>VGCC01000018.1 GCA_016870195.1 Actinomycetota bacterium | reverse complement strand
TCACCCAGCCGGGGAGAGCCTCCACGTCGATCGTCACGAGGGCACCGATGAACGGCTTCGCGTCGCCGACGACCACGCACTGACTGACCAGGAAGTGGCTGCGCAGCCGGTCCTCAAGCACGGCGGGTGCGACGTTCTTGCCCCCCGCGGTCACCAGGATCTCCTTCTTGCGTCCGGTGATCTTGACGAATCCACGGTCGTCGATCTGGCCCAGGTCACCGGAGTGGAACCACCCATCCGGCTCGATCGCCTCGGCTGTCGCCGTGGGGTTGTTCCAGTAGCCGACGAAGATCTGGTCGCCGCCGAGGAGGAGTTCGCCGTCGGGTGCCACCTTGACCTTGGCACCGGGAATTGGCTGGCCGACGGTGCCGATCGACAGTGCGTCGGGACGGCTGACCGTCGAGGCCGCGCTGGTCTCGGTGAGGCCGTAGCCCTCGAGGATCGTGACGCCGATGCCACGGTAAAAGTGACCGAGGCGCTCACCGAGCGGAGCTCCACCGGACACGGCCCACTCCACCTTGCCACCGAGGGCAGCGCGCAGCTTCTTGTAGACGAGCTTGTCGAAGAGTGCGTGCTTGATCTTGAGTCCGAGGCCACCGCCACCCTCGTTGAGTGACTTGCTGTAGTCGATGGCCACGTTCGCGGCCGTGTCGAACAGGTGACCCTTGCCGTTTGCGGTGGCCTTCTGCTGCGCCGAGTTGTACACCTTCTCGAATACGCGCGGAACAGCCAGGATGAACGTGGGCTGGAACGACCCGAGGAGCGGCAGCAACTCGGTGACATCCGGTGCATGTCCGAGGCGCACGCGGGCCCGCACGCAGCCGAGTTGCACCATGCGGCCGAACACGTGGGCGACCGGAAGGAAGAGCAGGGTCGAGGAACCGGGGGAGAGGAAGACCTCCTTCATGCCGAGCACCACGCTGTCCACCTCGAACATGAAGTTGCGGTGGGTGAGCATGCAGCCCTTCGGGCGACCCGTGGTGCCCGAGGTGTAAATGATCGTGGCGAGGGAGTCAGGAGTCAGCGACGAACGACGGGCCTCGAGTTCCTCATCGGTCACGCCAACCCCGGCTGCCTTGAGCTCATCGATGCAGTCGGACTCGAAGACCCAGGCCCGTGTGACGTCGGGCACCTCGGAGGAGACCGAGTCGAAGATCGCGCGGTGGCGAGGTGCCTCAAAGAAGCATGCGACGGAGCCGGAGTCGGTCAGGATCCAGTGCACCTGCTCAGCGGAGCTGGTCTCGTAGATCGGGACAGAGATCGCGCCCGCGAACCAGATGGCGTAGTCGACAAGGGTCCACTCGTACCGGGTGCGCGACATGATGCCGATGCGATCCCCGGCCTGGACACCCGAGGCGATGATGCCCTTGGCGACGGCCTTGACCTCCTCATAGAACTCCTGGGAGGTCATTCCGACCCAGGCGTCCCCACGCTGCAGGGAGATGATCACCTGGTGGGGGGCGTCACGGACGTTGTCGAGCACATGCGTGGTGCAGTTGCCCTCGGTCGGGGTAGGGGCGACGGGGGGAACGCTGAACTCGGTGAGCACCGGGACCTCCAGGACGGTCGTGGACGTGATGCGAATCACGTTACGGCACCGGCGGGAAATCCACCACCAGATGCCGGAATGGGATGCCGTGGCACCCTTGACCCATGCCGGCCGTGGACATCGTCGACGAGTCCTTCCTGGTCGTCCCGCGCCGGATCGTCGCCGAGGTGGTGGCCAGACCCGAGCGCTGGCGGGCGTGGTGGCCCGACCTGGAAATCGAGGTCTTCCTCGACCGCGGTCTCGACGGGATGGCCTGGACCGTGGCAGGGCCCCTGGTCGGCTCGACCGAGATCTGGCTCGAGGAGCACCCCCGTGGCGTCGTACTCCACTACTACCTCCGTGCCGAGCCCACGATCCCCGGATCGTCGATCCAGCCGCGGACCCTGCCGGATTCGCCGAGGAGTCGACGCCACCTCGACGGCATGCGTCGCGAGCGGGTCCTGCACTGGAAGCGGATCATGTGGGCGTTGAAAGACGAACTCGAGGCGCAGGGCGCCTCCACCTGGTCCTGACGTGCGCGTCCACATCGCCAGCGACGTCCACGGTGCCGGCCAGGCGCTCGCACGCGCGGCCGAGGGTAGCGACGTGTTCGTCTGCCTCGGCGATCTCATCCTGTTCCTCGACTACGACGACCCCGGGCATGGGATCTACGCCGATCTCTTCGGAGTCGACCACGCTCGTCGCTACATAGAACTGCGCACGGCCAATCGCTTCGAGGAAGCGCGCGCTCTGAGCCATGCCGCGTGGGAACGCATGGGGATCACTGACCAGGGTGCGCGTTATCAGATCCTCGAGTCGATGGTCCGGGTGCAGTACGAAGAACTGTTCGCAGCGATGCCGTCACCTGCATATCTCACCTACGGCAATGTCGACATTCCTCGTCTGTGGGCGGACTACCTGCGTCCGGGACATACCGTCGTGGACAAGCAAGTGATCGAGGTGGATGGCCAGCGCTGGGGCTTCCTCGGCGGTGGACTCGTCAGCCCCATGCGGACCCCCCATGAGATCGATCCGGATGAGTACGCCCGGGCCGTCTCGGCGTTGGGTCCCGTGGATGTGCTGTTCACCCACATTCCTCCCGCCGTGCCCGAGTTGACCTACGACACTGTCGCGCGCCGGTTTGAAGTCGGCAGCATCGCCCTGCGCTCCTACGTCGAGGAGCACCAGCCGCGGTACCACTTCTTCGGTCACGTCCACCAACCACTCTCCGCGCGCACGCGCATCGGTCGGACCGAGTGTGTGAACGTGGGGCATTTCCATGGCAGGGAAGCCCCATTCCTCGTAGATCTCTAGGGAGTAACCTGCGCGTATGGCTGAGCAAACGTCCTCCGACATCGTGATCGATGCCTCTCCGGCCGTGATCATGGACGTCATCGCCAATCTTGCCGCTTATCCCGAGTGGAGCGATGGCATTGAGGCCGTCACCGTTCTGAGCCGCTACGAAGACGACAACCGTCCCGCGGATGCTCGGTTCACCGTGCGCTCGGGCCCGATCAACGACACCTACGAACTCGAGTACGACTGGACCGGCGACACCCGTGTCACCTGGACGTTGACCAAGGGGGAGATGCTCACCGCCATGGATGGTGAGTACGAGTTGATTCCCGATGCCTCCGGTGGCACCACCGTCCACTACCGCCTGTCCGTCGATGTGAAGATCCCGATGATCGGCATGTTCAAGCGCAAGGCCGAGAAGGTCATCGTCGATACGGCCCTCAAGGGATTGAAGACACGCGTTGAGTCACGCAGTTCTGGAGCCTGATCTCCGCGCCTGGGATCTGGATGCCATCCCCGTCGAGGTGATGGTGTCGGCACTCACACCGACCACAACGCCCGCCGGGGTGTGCGCAAGCACGAGTTGCGCGATAGCGATCGCCGCGTATGCGGGGCCCTGTGACTCGCACGAGTTGGCGATGAAGGTCACTGTGGCCGGCACGGCACTCACGGATCGTGTGGACCTTCGTCTCGATATCCGGGTCGCGGAGTGGTGGGCCGGGACCGCGACTCTGCTCGTTCTCGGTGTTCCCACGTCTATCGTCGTCGGACCGGTGCCCCGGAAGCGTCACGGGTGGCCCGAGGACTACCGCACATCACTCCGCGACGCTGCGCGTGAGCTCGTGCGCGGCTGGGGTGATGCCGGGGAGATCGTGCGCGAATCACGTGAGGATCCCGGTGACTGGCCAACGGGTGAGGTTCGGCCCGACACCTTCGTTGCCGACCGCACCCTGCGGCGCAGTGGCGAGAACTTCGAGTTGGTGTGGCATCTGCCGGAACTTCCTCGTAGCGACGTCGAGGTACGCGCGGGTCGGTGGCGTGACTACCTGGTCTGGCATATCGGGCCCTTCGTTTCAGCGGTGAAGCTCCCACCCCTTCTCGCGCGCTGCACCCTCACGGACCTCGAGTTCTCGCACGATCGATGGGTGACGCGGTGGGAGCCAGATCGTTCGGTGTGGCCCGATGTCTGATCAGCGACCCTGGTGGTTGTCGGAACCACCCGCACCCGCCGGCTGGACCGGAGTGCTCGCACAGGCCCAGCGCATGATCGGCTGGGCGACCGCCTACGCGACCGAGCAGATCCTTGCCCCGCACTCCACACATACTCAGCCTGAGGATCACCCGGACTGCGCCCTCTGCCAGGCGACCTCACTCCTGGCGCCGGCCACACCCGTCGTGCGGGAAGAGATCGCCTGGATCACTGGTCGGTGGACCACCTAGGCTGCGCGCGTGGATGTGACCATCGGTGTCGACGTCGGAGGCACCAAAATCCTGGCCGGGGCGGTCGATACCTCCGGTCGGATCCTTCAGACCGCCCGTCGTTCAACGGCCAAGCACGACGCCCACGAGGTCCTCGACCAGGTCGCAGACATGGTCGCCGAGTTGCGGGTCACTACCGACATCGTCGGCGTCGGAGTGGGTATCGCGGGAGGCGTGGACCAGCATCGATCGCACGTCTACTTCGCACCGAATCTCGGTTGGGAGCACATTCCTGCTCGCGCGATCCTGGAGGAGGCGTGCGGGCTACCCGTGGTCGTCGAGAACGACGGCAACGCCGCGGCGTGGGCGGAAGCCCGCGTCGGAGCGGGGCGTGGGTGCACGGACTTCGTCATGGTGACCGTCGGGACCGGGATCGGCGGTGGTGTCATCCTCGGTGGTGCCGTCATGCGGGGTGCACACGGTGCCGCGAGCGAGATCGGCCACATCACCACCGTGCCCGACGGCCGACCCTGCGGGTGCGGCCGGAAGGGGTGTTGGGAGCAGTATGCGAGCGGAAATGCGCTCGTGCGTGAAGCACGGGCCCTGGCGGCCGAGCATCGTGCCGAAGCGACGTTCCTCCTCTCCCTGGGTGATGGGACCCCCGAAGGAGTGCAGGGGGAGCATGTGACCGAGGCCGCGGCTGCCGGTGACCTGGTGGCCGTGCAGGCATTCGCCGTGATCGGCACCTGGCTCGGTCGCGGGCTGGTGGATCTCACCGCCGTGCTTGACCCCGAGATGTTCGTGATCGGCGGTGGTGTGGCGGACGCAGGCGATCTGCTGATGACGCACGTGCGCGCGGTCCTCGACCGGGACGTCGTCGGCTTCCCCTACCGACCGATCCCCACATTGACACTCGCCGAAATGGGGAACAAGGCCGGGCTCATCGGAGCGGCCGACCTCGCGCGGGTGCCCTAGACCACCGCGCCGTCCCCGTGGTCCTCACCCGGGGGAACGTGACGTTCGCGGCGCGCCACCAGAATCGCGAATCCCGCGATCGCAACGATGATTCCGACGGCCCCAACGAGGGGACCGAATCCGAAGACGTAACCGCCGAGGGCGACGACGGGTCCGCCGAGGGCGCCGGCCCATGCGGCACGCGCGATGGCATCGGGTGGTGCGGTGATCGGGGGCGGTTCGGGCGGGGTGTAGCCCTCATCGAAGTACGCGTCGATGTAGTCGTACTCCTCGACCGGGGGAGTTCCCCCATCGAGTTGACCACTCAGATCAGCGACGATCGCGTCCCACGCCTCCTCGTCGGAGGGGTCGGGCCGGCGGGAATCGCTCATGAACCCAGGCGGCGTACGAAGGCGATGCTCTCCTGCTCGATGATGCCGGCGTCGTAATCGAGGGTCGCCACGTGCGCGCTGCGCTGCAACACGATTTCGTGCTTATCGGTCGACGCGACGTTGTCGAGGATCCAGCGTGAGTTCGACGGCTCGACGACGTGATCGTCAGTGCTGCGGAAGAGCAGCAACGGCTGCCGCACGCGACCAATATCGGTTTTCACGGCACCCCAGAGTTGCGTCATGGAGTAGGCGGCCTTCAGCGGGATTTTGTCGTAGGCGATCTCGTCCTGACCGGGCTTGTTGATGTCGTTGGAGATACCGGGGAACGACGGTACGACGAGTCGAAGCACGGGAAGCGCGTGGCGATCAGCACGCTCGCTGTGCACGGCGGGATTGACCAACACGATGCCGGTGATCGTGTCCCCTTCGTTCTCGGCGATACGGAGAGTCAATGCACCACCCATGCTCAGTCCCATAACACATACGGAGGAGCAACGTCTGCGGAGTTCATCGACCGCGCGGAACGCCTCTGAGTACCAGTCCTCCCACCGGGTCAGATTCATCTCCTGCCACCGGGTGCCATGTCCTGGAAGGCGAGGCACGCGCACGGTCCAGCCCTGCTCGGCGAGCTTCCTCCCCCAGGGGACCATGGACGCGGGGGAGCCGGTGAAGCCGTGGATCAGGCAGATGCCGGGGGAATCACCATCGTGGGACCAGGGTTCGGCTCCGGGACGAATCGGCATCGCCACTCCTCACTGTCGCCGCTAGTGTGCCACCAAGGAGAAGGAGACCGATGAGCGATTCCCCGCGGCCGGGTGCGCTGTATTGGTTTCTCAAGCACATCCTGATCGGCCCCTGGTTGCGGGTCCTGTTTCGTCCGTGGGTCGAAGGCCTCGAGAACATCCCGGCCAAGGGCCCCGCGATCTTGGCGAGTAATCATCTGTCCTTCTCGGATTCGTTCATCCTTCCCCTCGTCGTCCCGCGTTCGATCGTGTTCCTGGCCAAGAGCGACTACTTCACCGGACGAGGCTTCAAGGGGTGGTTCAGTCGCTTCTTCTTCACGGGCGTCGGGCAGGTTCCCGTGGATCGATCGGGGGGACGTGCGTCGGAGGCCGCGATCACCACTGCGACGCGCGTGTTGGCGGAGGATTCGCTACTCGGTATCTACCCCGAAGGGACTCGGTCGCCGAACGGGATCATGTACCGCGGCAAGACGGGTGTTGCCCGCATGGCCCTGGAGGCCAAGGTCCCGGTGATCCCGGTGGCCATGATCAACACCTACGAGATCCAACCCCCGGGTCAGCTGTTGCCGCGGTTGTACCGGGTGGGTGTGCGTATCGGTGCGCCGCTCGACTTCAGTCGTTATGAAGGGCTCGAAGACGATCGCTTCGTTCTCAGGTCTGTCACCGACGAGATCATGTACGCGCTGATGGAACTCTCCGGTCAGGAGTACGTGGATATGTACGCGACTCGGGCGAAAGAGCTCATCGCCGAGGGTAGCCCGGCCGACGCAACCTCGGCGCGTCGCTAGATCGCCCAGTCGCGACTGCGCTCCACCGCGCGGCGCCACCGAAGGTGGCCCGAGGAAGCGATGTCGCGGTTGGCGGAATCCGAGACGAACCGTCCCGAGGACTCCCGCATCCGGGCGAGGTCGTCGATCGACGACCAGACGCCCACTCCGAGTCCGGCCAGGTAGGCCGCACCCAGTCCGGTGGTCTGCAGTTGTGCGGAGCGGTCGACGGGAACGCCGAGGACGTCGGCCTGGATCTGGCACAGCAGGTCATTGCTCGCGGCCCCACCATCGACGCGGAGATCCGGAAGATGCACCCGGGCCTCGGATCGCATCAAATCCACGACATCGCGGACCTGGTACGCGATCGCCTCGAGAGTGGCACGTGCGATATGGCCTCGTGTGGTCCCGCGCGTCAACCCGATGATCAGTCCGCGTGCCTGCGAATCCCAGTCCGGTGCACCGAGGCCGGTGAGAGCTGGGACGAACACCACGTTCCCGGAGTCGGGAACGGAGCGCGCGAGCGCCTCGATCTCCGACGCGGTGGTGATGATGCCGAGCCCATCCCGCAACCACTGCACCGCAGCGCCGGTGATGAACACGGCACCCTCGAGGGCGAACGTGCGTCGACCATCCGGGAATCCCAGGGCCACCGTGGCCAGGAGCCCATGGGTCGGGGTGGGGCGATGCTCGCCGGTGTTGACCAGCAGGAACGAGCCGGTGCCGTAGGTGCACTTCGCATCCCCGGGTGCGAAGCCCGCCTGTCCGATGAGTGCCGCCTGTTGATCCCCGGCGATTCCGCTGATGGGGATCGACAGACCCAGGAACGACGCGGGATCGGTCATACCGATCGTGCCGGTGGAGGGGACGATCTGGGGCAGCGCACTCATCGGCACTCCAAACAGATCGCACAATTCCGGAGACCAGGTGGCCGAGTCGAGGTCGTAGAGCAGGGTTCGCGATGCATTCGTGTGGTCGGTGACGTGGTGGAGGCCGCGGGTCATGCGGGCGATCAGGTAGGAGTCCACGGTGCCCACCACGACGCGTCCCGACTCCACGTGGTGCCAGGTCGTGGGCTCCGAGAGGCGCAACCAGGTGAGTTTCGTGGCACTGAAGTACGGGTCCAACCGCAGGCCCGTCCGCTGCGTCACGAATGGTTCGCGACCCTCCGCGCGCAGGTGATCACAGATCGGCGCGGTGCGTCGGTCTTGCCAGACGATGGCGCGACGCGGTGAGCCGAGGGTCTCGGCATCCCAGAGGCACACGGTCTCCCTCTGGTTCGTGATCCCGACGGCCACGGGGGGCGTGGGGGAGGCAGCGAGGGCATCCCGGCAGGCCTCGAGGGTTGCGGCCCAGACCTCACCGAGATCGTGTTCCACCTGGCCGTCCGCGGGGAAGTACTGCGGGAACTCGCGGTATCCCTGGGCGACCACATGTCCGGAGGCATCCACGATCAGCGCCGTGACCCCGGTCGTCCCGGCATCGATGGCCAACAGGTGCGCACCCATCGGCGCATCGTAGGGATGTGCTCGGTAGGTTGGTCCATGACAACGATTGCATAGAAGGAGATGAGGCATGCGGGTCGGTGTCCTGACCGGTGGCGGGGACTGCCCCGGGCTCAATGCGGTGATCCGTGCGGTGGTGCGTCGGGGTGTCACCGAGTACGGCTACGAATTCGTCGGCTTCCGCGACGGCTGGCGTGGTCCCCTCGAGGGCCTCACCGTGGAACTGGGAATCCCGCAGGTGCGTGGCATCCTGCCCCGCGGCGGGACGATCCTGGGCTCCTCGCGGACCAATCCTGCCAAGATCGACGGCGGATTCGCCCGCATCGAGGAGAACCTGAAAGCCCTCGGTGTCGATGCCCTCGTGGCGATCGGCGGCGAGGACACCCTCGGAGTCGCCACGGCGCTGCACGATCACGGAGTCCACGTCGTCGGGGTTCCGAAGACCATCGACAACGACCTGAATGCCACCGACTACACCTTCGGCTTCGACACCGCGGTCACGATCGCCACGGAGGCGATCGATCGTCTGCACACCACGGCGGAATCGCACCACCGCATCCTGATCTGCGAGGTTATGGGTCGGCATGCCGGCTGGATCGCCCTGCACTCCGGCATGGCCGGTGGCGCGAACGTCATCCTGATCCCCGAGGTGCGCTTTTCCCTCGATGAGATCGCTGCATGGGTGGAGTCGCGGTTCCGGGCCACCTACGCGCCGATCATCGTCATCGCCGAAGGGGCCATGCCCGTGGATGGTGATCTGATCACCAAGGACGCGACGCTTGATGCCTTCGGTCACGTGAAACTCTCGGGAATCGGCGAGTGGCTCGCGAAGCAACTCGAGCAGCGCACCGGCAAGGAGGCGCGCACCACAGTGCTCGGTCACATTCAGCGGGGTGGTACGCCCACCGCGTTCGATCGGGTGCTCGCCACCCGCTTCGGACTCAATGCCATCACGGCGGTGAAGGACGGTGATTGGGGGAAGATGGTGGCTCTCCGGGGCACCGACATCGTCCGGGTCCCGCTGCGGGATGCCACAGGCGAGCTCAAGACGGTCCCGATCGCTCGCTACGAGGAAGCCCGTAGTTTCTTCGGATAGGGCACCTCTACCCTTGTCACATGATCACCTGGCCGGAGTTGCCTGCTGCCCAGCAGCCGCCGTGGCCGGATAGGGCCGAACTCGACCGCGCCATCACCACGCTGCGCACGCTCCCGCCCCTGGTCTTCGCGGGGGAGTGCGATCTGCTCACCGATCGTCTTGCGCAGGCCAGCCGGGGTGAGGCGTTCGTCCTGACGGGCGGCGACTGCGCGGAGACCTTCGAGGCCAACACCGCGGATTCCATCCGAGCACGGCTCAAGACGGTCCTGCAGATGTCCGTGGTGCTCACCTACGCGGCATCCATGCCGGTCGTCAAGATGGGTCGTCTCGCGGGTCAGTACTTCAAGCCGCGCAGCAGCGGGGTCGAGGTGCGCGACGGTGTCGAACTCACCAGCTACCTCGGAGACGCGGTCAACTCGATCACTTTCGAGGCGGAAGCGCGGCGTCCGGATCCGCAGCGACTCGTGCAGGCGTACCACGCATCCGGATCCGCACTCAACCTCGTACGCGCCTTCACCCAGGGTGGTTACGCGGACCTGCGCCAGGTGCATGCGTGGAACCAGGACTTCGTACGTGAATCCGTGGCAGGCGAGCGGTATGACGCCCTCGCGAGCGAAATCGATCGTGCGCTGGAATTCATGAAGGCATGCGGAGCGAACCCCAGTGAGTTCGAGCGCGTCGAGTTCTACGCGGCACACGAGGCGCTGTCCATGGACTACGAACGAGCGCTCACCCGGATCGACTCACGTACGGGTAAGCCCTACGACGTATCTGGTCACTTCCTCTGGGTGGGCGAGCGCACCCGGCAACTCGACGGCGCACACGTCCACTTCGCATCGATGATCCATAACCCGGTCGGTGTGAAGGTCGGACCCAATGCCTCACCCGATGAGATCGTCGAGGTGGCGGAGCGGCTCAATCCTGAGCGCATCCCCGGCCGACTCAGCCTCATCACCCGCATGGGGGCGTCGAAGGTGCGGGATGCACTTCCCGGCATCGTCCAGAAGGTCGATGCCAGCGGGGTGCCCGTGGTGTGGGTGTGCGATCCCATGCATGGGAATACCCGCGAGGCGGCCTCCGGCCACAAGACCCGCTTCTTCGACGATGTGATCGCGGAGGTCGAGGGGTACTTCGACGTCCACCGTTCGCTCGGGACCTACCCCGGTGGGATCCACATCGAACTCACGGGCGACGACGTCACCGAGTGCATCGGGGGAACCGGCGGTGTCGCCGAAGCCGACCTTCACGAGCGCTACGAGACCGCCTGTGACCCGAGACTCAATCGCGAGCAGAGCCTCGAACTCTCCTTCCTCGTCGCAGACATGCTCATTCGTCGCTAGGCCCAGCGGAATTACGGGTCCGTTTCCGGTCTGGTCATTCCCGCGACCGCCCGGCAGGATGGCGGGGTGGCCCCTCTCTATGCGGTGCGGACGACGGGAATCGTCTGCCGGGTGGGCTGCGCCAGCCGGGCGCCGCGGCCGGAGAACATCGTGTGGTTCGACGACCTCCGCGCGGCCCTGACCTCCGGCTTCCGCCCCTGCAAGAGGTGCCGACCGGAATCCGAGCACCCGCAGGCGGTGTTCCGTGCTGATGTCGTCGCACGCGCGCGGGGATACCTCCGACTCGGATTATCTGTGCGCGAGACCGCCGCCCACTTGCACGTTAGCGATCGACACCTGAGAAGACTCGTGAAGCAGGAGACCGGTGGGAGTCCACGAGCGTTGGTGGCGTCATGACGTCACGACGATTCGCGCAAGTGCGTCGCTCCTCGGTGAAGACCCCGTGGGGTCCGTTGGGATTCGTCGCGGACGAGGACGGGGTCGTGATCGCCTCATGGTTCGGTGCACCGCGGGCAAGCGATACGGCGCACGTCGACCTCGACGCCACTCGATCGGTGCGACGTGTTGATGGCGTGAGTGACGCTGTGCGGGACTGGATCGACGGTGATGTCGATGCGATCCTGACGGTTCCCGTCGACCAGCCGGGTGGGGACTTCCAGCAGAGAGTGTGGCGCGCTTTGCGCAAGATCCGCGGGGGGACGGTGTCGAGCTATTCGTATCTTGCGAAATCCGCCGGCAATCCCAAGGCGGTCCGTGCGGCCGGGACCGCGTGCGCAATGAACCACGTTGCGCCGTTCGTCCCCTGCCATCGCATCATCCATGCCGATGGTTCGATTGGTGCCTACGGATTCGGCGCAGACCTCAAGGTGCTACTCCTGGAGCACGAGGGCGCACTGCTCTGATCCTGCGCTCCGATGGTTCGGTGCTCAGATGATTCTGATCGTGACCGTACTTCCCTTGGGAACTTCGGTTCCCGCGGCGGGAACCTGCGAGATCACGCGATTGAGCGGGGTGAACTCGCCGGCTTCCACGTTGACGCGAAGCCCGAGGTCCTCGAGTGCGGCGACGGCGGCCTTGCGTCGCATGTCGATCAGGGTGGGAACCACGACAGGCGGTGGCCCCTTGCTGACCAGGAGATCGACGGTCGAGCCGGAGGGAATGGTTGTTCCCGGTGCCGGGGACTGGCCGATTACCCGGCCCTGCTCGATCTTCTCCGAGAAGCGCTCGATCACGTTCACGATGAGCCCGCGCTCCTCGAGGGAGCCGGTGGCCGCTGCGACCCGGCGGTTCGTGAGGTCCGCCACTTGGATCGGCTCGGGTCCCTTCGAGACCAGCAGGTCCACCGGGGTGTTCGGTGCCACGACCTCGCCCACTGCCGGATCGGTGCCCACCACCTGACCCGCGGGAATCACCGCGTCGAACACTTCGGTGCGGCCACCTGTGGCCAGGGGGACCGCGAGGAGTTGGTCCACCGCGGCATCCGGAGCCAGCCCGGTGAGGTCGGGGATCGGGTAACGCTCGGGACCCTGGGAGACGATCACGGTCATTGTGCCGGCTTCGCGAATACCAGCGCCGGGTTCGGGATCCGTGGTGATGATCACCCCGGCTGGGGCCGTTTCGCTGAACTCCGGAGTTCCCTCGACGAGTTGATACCCGGTGCCGGCGAGTGCCGATTGAGCCTGGGCGACGGTGAGTCCGGTGACATCGGGTGCCGGGGAGGTCTGTGCCTGCAGGAACCACCAGGCGCCTGCACCTGCAGAGACAAGTGCAAGTGCGATGAGGGAGAGGATCCACGGGGCGCGGCGTCGACGGGGCTCGGGTCGATCCCACTGGTGCGTGGTCATCGGCGCGCTGACGACCACAGTGTCATGGGATGGACTACTGCTCCACGTCTCGGGCGCGGGGAGTGCGCGACGAACGCGCTGCACGTCAGCGAGGAAGTCGTCTACTGACGCGTAGCGACGGTGCGGATCACGACGCGTGGCGGTGATCACCACTGCATCGACATCTCGTTCGATGCCAGAAGCGAACTGCGACGGCGCAGGGACGTCCGAGTTCACATGTTGATAGGCGATGGCCAGGGGGCTCTCCCCGGCGTGGGGCAGGCGACCGGTGATCATCTCGAAGAGACAGATACCCGTCGAGTAGATGTCCGAGCGCGCGTCCGCCGACCCTGTCTCGACCTGTTCGGGGGAGAGGTAGGCGACGGTGCCGATGATCATCCCCGTGGTCGCGGACGTCGATGAGGTGGCCATCGCCCTCGCCAGTCCGAAGTCCGCGACGGTCACCCGCCCGTCATCGGTGATGAGGATATTCTCCGGCTTGATATCCCGATGCACGAAGCCGGCGCGATGCGCATCTGAGAGTGCTCCGAGTACCGGCTCGATGATGGCGAAGGCCTGCTGCGGACTCAGTCGCCCCTGCGCGCGCATGATGTCGCGGAGGGTGCGGCCGGGGATGTATTCCATCGCGAGGTAGACCAGGCCATCGGAGGCACCCTGGTCATAGACCGACACCACATGCGGATGGTTGAGGCGGGCGGCCGACTTCGCCTCGCGTTCGAATCGCGCGACGAACTCGGGATCGGCGGCCAAGTGAGGGTGCATGACTTTGAGCGCCACGACACGGTCGAGTCGGAGATCGACAGCCTCATAGACCGTCGCCATTCCGCCGCGCGCCACCAAGCGCCGCACGCGATAGCGACCGTCGATGACCTCACCGAGGAGATCGGCCGGGGAAGTGGTCTCCACCCTTGCGAGTGTAGGTACGGGTTAGCGCCGATCAGGGGTGCCACGCCTCGGGAAGCTGGTCGCGCACGGTCGCCCAGCGCGCGTCGACACTGCCGCTGGCTTTCACCACCGGTATGCCCGCGCCGCGCAGGCGGGGAATGACACGCTCGGCCAGCACGGCATGTGCGGCTGCACGGAACTCGGGACCATCGCGCTGGGCTCCGTCGGGCTCCCAGGGGATGTCCGTGTCGCACCAGATGAGCAGATCAAATCGGGTGGAATCCTCGATCGCCTGATCGAAGAGGGAGTCGTCGTCGAAGTAGACCGCGCTGTACACGGCGGTCATCCCCGGGATCGGATCCGCCACGTGGATGTCGGTCGGGCACGAATGCTGGTCCCACGCACGCTGGGTTTCGAAGATTGCGAGCTGTTCTTCTGGTCGCGGGGGACGTCCCTCGTTTTCCACGAATGTACGCAGATACTCATCGACGACGTGTGCGCCGGTCTCGAGCCCTATGAGCTCGGCCAATGAACTCTTTCCCGTGCACTCGCCGCCGAGGAGTCCGAGACGCAGGTGCGGATGAGCGGCCATGGATGCGTCAGTATAGGTAGGTGCTCGGTCGCTTCTCCTACGTCGCGGTGCTCGTCTTCGTGCTGGCCGGCTCACTCTGGCTCGAACTGGTCCTGCGCACGCGAGTACTCGCTCGACCGCGCCGACTCCTCGCGGTGCTGGTTATCGTCGTGTGGCCGTTCCTCGTCTGGGATGCCTACGCGATCAGTCAGGGGCACTGGTGGTTCGACGAGGAACGCGTTCTCGGGATCTACCTACCTGGTGAGATCCCGATCGACGAACTGTTCTTCTTCATGGTGATTCCGATCGCGTCGATCCTGACTTTCGAAGCGGTTCGCAGCGTTCAGGGGTGGGATGCAGGTGATGGCGCATGACGTACACCGAGATCGGGATCGTCGCGGTCCTGGCTGCGCTGATTCTCGACCTTTTTGTGCTGCGTACGCGCATGGTCACGCGTAAGGCGTTCTGGGTCTCCTACGCGATCATCCTGTTCTTCCAGTTGATCACCAACGGGATGTTCACCGGATTCGGGATCGTGCTCTACAGCGACATTGCGATCATCGGCTCGACATCGCCCGAGAGTGGGCCTCCGCCCATGTTCGGCGACGGGCGCATCGCCTTCGCCCCAGCGGAGGACCTGTTGTTCGGCTTCTCCCTCGTGCTTCTCTCCCTCAGCCTGTGGGTGTGGTTCGGGCGCCGAGGTCTGCAGCGCACCCCTACGGCGGGGCCGCCGATCTGGCGTCGTTAAGCGGCGATCCCATGCGGGTGGCCGGCACCGAAGCGGTGTCGGGCGCGCACCGCGCGGCGCCAGGCGGGATAGGCCACAGTCAGCCGCTTGACCAGTGGAACCTTCGCCCGCTTCTTGAACACTTCGTAGTTGATCGCCACGACCTGGTCGGCGATTCCGCAGTAGAGCACGCGCGCCGCCTCGATGCAGTCGCGAGACGAGGGGTGCAGCATCTCGACCCCCGGGCGTGAGCGCTCCTCGAGGCGCTTCACTCGGTCGATCTGGTGGCGCAGTGCCGCCTTGACCTGGGGGGTCGCGACCCGACGTTCGAGTACTTCCCGCGTGACGTCGAATCGCGCCAGTTCGTCCAGTGGGAGATACACCCGGCCACGATCGAGGTCCTCGTTCACGTCGCGGATGAAGTTGGCCAACTGGAACGCCACACCCAGATCCATCGCCCGCTCGTAGGCCTCGGGGGTATTCGGCTCCAGGATCGGGACCATCTGCAGGCCGATCACCGCCGCGGACCCGTAGACGTATTCGTACAGTTCGTCGTACGTCGGGTACTCGGTCACCGTGAGGTCCATGCGCATCGAGTGCAGGAACGCCTCGAAGTGCTCGGTGGGAATCTCCCAGCGCTGCACGGTGTCCACAACGGCGCGGCACACCGGGTCGTCGGAGGATCCTCGGCCGATGTCGGCGAGGAATGCGTCGCCCCAGGTGCCCAGCCAGTCGGATTTCTCCTGGTCGGTCAACGTGGACGAGAGGTCATCGACGATCTCATCCGCGTAGCGCGCGAACCCGTAGAGCGCGTGGACGTATGGCCGCTTCGCCGGCGGCAGGAGCAGGGTTGCGAGGTAGTACGTCTTGCCATGCTGGGCGTTGAGTTCGCGGCAGCGCTCATACGAGATGCGCATCTCCGGATCGGTGATGCCAGCAGCATCGAGGTCCCGGGAACTCACGGGGGCAGTCTGCCCGACCTAGCGCATCGCCCGTGATCGGTAGTTCGGGTCCTTGCCGGTGATCCGCTCGGCGGCCAGGCGGCCGGAGATGAGCACCATCGGCACCCCGACCCCCGGCTGGGTCCCGGACCCGGTGAACACCACGTTCTCGCCCCACAGGTTGCTCGGCCGGAACGGACCGGTCTGCAGGAAGGAGTGGGCGGAGGCAAAGGGGGCGCCCCGCTCCATGCCGCGCGCACCCCACTCCACGGGGGTCGTGACGTCTTCGACCTCGATCGCGTCGCTGAATCCGACGTAGCCGCGCTCCTCGAGGGTACGTAGCACCTCCTGGCGGTACCGCGGCTTGGTGCGCTCCCAGTCGATGGGGGAGTCGAGGTTCGGTGTCGGGAACAGGACGTAGTAAATCTCCTTGCCCGCGGGGGCGAGGGAGGGATCCGATCGGGTCGGGTTGGTGACCAGGACGCTCGGGTCGGACATCAGGCTGCGATGGTCGATCAGATCTTCGAAGACACCCTGCCAACTACGCCCGAAGTGGATGTTGTGGTGGGCGATCTTGGAGTAATGCGCGGATGAGCCCGCGAGGAGCAGGTAGCACGACGGGGAGTACGTCAGGCGACGGACCGACCACGGTTCCCGCCCGAGGAGATCTCGGTGGGCGACGGGGAGATCCGCATTCACCACCACGACGTCCGCTTCGATGCGCTCCCCGTCTTCCGTGATGACGGCGGTGGCCCGATCGCCGCGGGTCTCGATCGACGCCACGGTGGTGCCGTAGCGGAAGGTCACACCGTGTTTCTCCGCGGCACCCGCCATCGCTACCGGGAGGGCATGCATGCCCCCCTTGGGGAAGTAGACACCGGCCACGGAGTCCATGTAGGCGATGACCGCGTAGATGGCGAGTGCGTCGTAGGGGGAGAGGCCGGCATACATCGCCTGGAACGAGTAGATCCGCTCGGTACGCGGATCCTTCAAGTACTCCCGCACCTTAGGTGCCAACTTGCGGAAGCCACCGATCGCGATGAGTTTCGCGAGGTCGGGTGTGATGAGGTCCAACGGTGAGTCGATGTTGCGGTCGATGAAGTCCTTCATCTCGTACTTGTAGAGCTGGGAGACGAAGTCCACGTAGCGGCGGTATCCGGCCGCCTCGTCGGGCCCGATCACCTCGGTGATCTCCTGGGTCATCGCCTCGGTGTCGGAGTGCACGTCGAGGACGGAGCCGTCCGGGTAGAACGCGCGGTAGAGAGGTGAGATGGGCTCGAGGTCGAGCCAGGTGTCCATGTCCTCTCCGACGGAGTCGAATGCGTCGGCGATGAGGTCGGGCATCGTCAGCACGGTGGGTCCGGTGTCGAACCGGTAGGTGCCATCCGCGGTGGTGATGTCCAGGCGCCCGGCGCGACCACCGGGGACGTCCTCGCGCTCGAGCACGGTCACCTCGCGTCCAGCACCCGCCAGGCGCATCGCCGCGGACAAACCTGCCAAACCTGCACCGACCACCACGACCTTCTCGCTGGGTCCGGTCACGGTGCGCGGGCCGCCGAACGGCAGCCAGCGGGAGAGGGAGGTCATGGGCTCAGGCTAGAAGGAACGTCGCGTTGCCGCATACGCGAGCCCGGTGAGGACCTCACGGGCTTCCGGATCCAGGGGCGCAGTGTCCAAGGCCTGCAGGGAGGAGTCGAGCAGGTCGCCGATCAGAGTCTCGGTGGATTCGCGTGCTCCTGTGTCCTGGATCACGTCGCGGAGTGCCTCGATCCCGCGCGCGTCGAGGGAGGGATCACCGAGGCAGCGGTGCAGGACCGAGGCTTGTGTTGTCGAGGCACGTTCGGCTGCGATGGCGACCAGGACCGTGCGCTTGCCCTCTCGAAGGTCATCACCCGCAGGCTTGCCCGTTTCCGCGGGATCGCCGAAAACCCCCAGGACGTCATCGCGTAACTGGAATGCCTCGCCGAGTGGGAGTCCGTACCCGGTGTACGCGGCGAAAATCTCGGCGGGTGCGTCGGCGATCGCCGCACCGATGTGCAGGGGGCGTTCGATCGTGTACTTCGCGGACTTGTACCGCACAACCCGCAGCGCGCGATCGACAGAGCCACCGCGGCGGGCCTGCTCAAGGAGGTCGAGGTACTGGCCGGCCATGAGTTCGGTGCGCATCTCGTCGTAGACCCGCTTGGCGCGGGTGAGCGCTTCGGGTGGAAGGGATGCGGTCAGCATCACTTCATCCGCCCAGGACAGGCATAGGTCGCCGAGCAGGATCGCTGCGCCGACTCCGAATCCCTCTGGCGAGCCATGCCACTGTTCCTCGCGATGAAGTGAGGCGAAGTGGCGGTGGGCGGCAGGGAGACCGCGCCTGGTGTCCGACCCGTCCATGACGTCGTCGTGGATCAAGGCGCAGGCCTGGAGGAACTCCAAGCTGCTCGCCGCCTCGAGGACCCCGTCATCAAGTGCGGATTCGGCTCCGCAACCGCGCCATCCCCAGTAGCAGAAAGCTGGCCGCAAACGCTTCCCACCTGAGAGCAAGCCATTGAGCGAGTCGGCGAGGGGTGCAAGATCGTCTCCGAGTGATGTGAGCAGGGATCCCTGATCACGAAGCACGCGATCCACGACTGTCTGGACTCGGACGCGGAAATCCGCGACGTCCAAGGGATTGCTCATGGGTGCAGGCTCGAGCACAGTGCGAGCCTACGGGGCACGCTGAGGCGGTGCAGGCGATGAGTCTCCCCGTAGGCTGACGCCATGGTCGCGCGAACCGGAGTGACTCGTTCCGTGGGCGAGTTGCTTCGACGGGGCGAGATGTCCTTCTCATTCGAGTTGTTCCCGCCGAAGACTCCCGCGGGTGAGGCCGAACTCTGGGCGACGGTCCGTCGCCTCGAAGCGTTGTCACCGACCTTCCTATCGGTGACGTACGGTGCGGGCGGATCATCGAGGGATCGCACCGTGCGCATCACCACGGAGATCGCGCACAACACCACGATCCTCCCGGTCGCTCACCTGACGTGTGTCGGCGCATCGCGTGAGGAAGTGCGCGGGGTCATCCAGGAATATGCCGCCGGCGGCATCACCAACATGCTCGCCCTGCGCGGGGACCCGCCTGCGTCGGGGCCGTGGGAACCACATCCGGACGGACTCACCCACGCCGATGAACTCGTGGAGATGATCGCGTCCCTGGGGGACTTCAGTGTGGGTGTCGCGGCCTTCCCGGAGGGTCATCCGGAATCACCGGACCTCGATAGCGACGCCCGAGTGCTCGCCCGCAAGCAGGACGTGGGTGCGGAGTACGCGATCACGCAGTTGTTCTTCCGGGCCGAGGACTATGCGCGGCTCGTCGAGCGTGCCCACGCGCACGGGTGCACCATGCCGATCCTGCCTGGAATCATGCCCGTCACGAACCTGAGTCAGATCGAGCGCTTCTCCGCGCTGTCCGGTGCGGACTTCCCTGCGGATCTCGCGGCTCGGTTTGCCGAATTGGGTGACGACGCCGAAGCCGTACGGGCACTCGGGGTCGAGGTAGCCACGGAACTGTGCTCCCGCCTGTTGGACGCGGGGGCACCCGGACTGCACTTCTACACGCTCAACCGATCGACGGCCACGACCGAGATCTATCGCAATCTCGATCTCCACGCGGCGCACGCCAGTTAAGCCCGACCTACCAACCCCGCGACGATGTCGGCACCCATGCCGACGAGGGGGAGTCCGCCCCCCGGGTGTGCCGATCCACTGACCAGGAAGAGTCCCGAGACCGGCGACCTGTTCGCGGGCCGTGAGAAAGCAGCGCGGGCTCCGTTGCTGGACTGGCCGTAGATCGAGCCTCCGGGTGCGCGCACACTCGCTTCGAGATCCGCGGGGGTTCGCACTTCGCGCCAGAGGATGCGCTCGCGCACGTCCATACCCCGCTGGGCGAGAACGTCGAGGACGTGATCGGCGTAGCCCTCGGCGAGGCCCGGGGCGGTCCAGTCGACTCCGCCGGGCCCGTGCCGCGGGGCGTTGACGAGGACGAACCACGCCTCGTGGTCTGTCGGGGCCATCGCAGGATCGTCCGGCGCGCACACGTAGATGGCTGGATCGGGCACGGGGCGTGGGGCCGATCCGAAGATCGAGTCGAACTCGTCGTCGTAGTTCGAGGGGAACCACACGTTGTGGTGCTGCAGGTTGGTGGATTTCCCGCGGAGTGCGAGCAGGATCACGAAACCCGCGAGTGATGGGGTTGCGTTGTCGACCCGTGCGCGCTCCTTCTTCGCGACCGGATCGTCCACGAGGGATCCGTAGACGATGCCGGCGTCTGCGTTGGCGATGACGACGTTGGCGCTCACATGGGTTCCGCCAAGATCGAGACCCGTGACCGCACCACCGCGCGTTGTGATCCGCTGCACCGAGGAATCAACGTGGATGTCCACGCCGAGGGATGCACAGCGTCGCTGCAACGCCTCCCCGAGGGTTCCGACCCCACCGCCGAGGTGCCAGGCCCCGAAGGCCTGTTCCACGTAGGGAACCGTCGCCAGCACGGCAGGAGCTTTGCGCGGATCGGAGCCGGTGTAGGTGGCGTAGCGATCGACGAGGGTGACGAGCCGCGGATCATGGAAGTACTCATGGCTCAGGGAGCGGAGTGATGTGAATGGCGCAACGGTGCGCACATCACGCGGCTTGGCCAGGGGCAGCAGAGTGCGCCAGCCGTCGAGTGGGGATTCCAGGAACGGACGACGGGTCAACTGCCACATGTCACTCGCCCGGTCCATGAAGGACAGCCACTCCTGCTGCGTAGAGCCCCCGAGCTGATCGCCGAGCGCAGCGGCACAGCGCGCGGGATCCACTCCCGGAAGTACCGCGGTGCTGCCATCTGCGAAGTGGTACCCGAAGGCGGGATCGAGTGGTTGAAGGTCGACCTCGTCCTCGAGCGGTGCTCCCGTCTTGAGGAACAGGTCGCGATACACCGCGGGGAGGGTGAACAGGCTGGGTCCGGTGTCGAAGGCGAACCCATCGCGCCGGTACGTGGCGAGCTTCCCTCCCACGCGCGACGCCTGCTCGTAGACGGTGACGTCGTGTCCCTTGACGCGTAGGCGCGCGGCAGCGGCAAGGCCGCCGACGCCTGCGCCGACGACAACGACCCGACTCATACCGGTCGCCCCTTCCACTGGGTGGTGCCCGCACGTCGACGCTTCCAGGACAGTGCGGTGAGGAAAGCGAATGCGCCGATGGAGAGCGGGTGGGTGAGGGGGTCGGGTGCGCCCCGCGAAAGACACGGCTCGCCTGTGCGCCGCGCGACGAGTTCACGACCGGCGACTCCGGCGGCGTAGCCCAGAGCACCCCATCGACGGGTGCGGGCATCGCCGGAGAACATCGCCGCGGCAGGAAGCACGTACGTGCCGACGAGGAGGGAAGTGCCGACCACGCTGCCGGGCGCACTTCCGAATGCATCCCAGAGCGACTTCGTGTAACCGTCGACCATCCCCGGATCACTGTCATACATCTGGCAGGACGCGACATCGGTTCCGTCGGCGGTGATCGCGCGACCACCTGCGGATCTGATCGCGCGCATCAGAGCGATGTCCTCGAGAACCTCCGCGCTCACCGCGGCGTGTCCGCCGATGCGGTGGTAGGCGCTCGCGTCGAAGATGAGGATCTGCCCGTTGGCCGCCGAGAGCGAGGACCACTGGGATTCCTCCGCCCAGCCCAGGGGCACGGTGGTCGCCCATGACCAGGTGAGGAGGGGTTGCACGAGACGCTGGAGGGGAGTGGGTGCATCGATACGGGGATAGGGCGCGACGAGGTCGAGTCCGAGAGTGCGCAGCAGGTGGATCCCGCCGGCGACCGCCCCCGGCTCCAGGTGGACGTCCGCGTCAAGGAACACAAGAACGGTCCCCGATGCGTGCTCGGCCAGCCGTGCGCATGCCCAGGGTTTACCGAGCCACCCATCTGGTGGGGAGTCATCTGGTGCGTGGATGACGGTGAGTCGCGGATCGTCGATCGCATCGAGGATCGCTCCAGTTGCGTCGGTCGACCCGTCATCGAGCACGATCACCTGCAGGTTCTCGATTCCCGTCTGGCTTAATGCATCGCGCACTGTCTGTTCGACGTGCCCGGCCTCGTTGCGTGCGGGGATCAGGATGCTGACGGCCTCCGCGACGTCAGGTGCGGAGGTGGGAAGTGAACGAAGGCGGGTGAGGTTGTATGCCGTGTGTGCAGTGAGTCCGAGTGCGATCAAGGACGACGCACGAACCAGGGAGCGCCTCACCACCGGGGCTGAGTCCACAGGCGCCACAACCAGGGCACGATCACCAGGCCCATGCACACCCCACCCCAGATCGCGACTCCGGGTTCCCGAAAGAACACCGCGGCGGCAATGATGTTGGAGAGATAGATCCACAGCAGCATCGCATTGGGCACCGAATCGTTGACCGTCTTGCGCTTCAAACGATCCAGGATCCACATCAACGCGATCGATGACAGCAGCCATCCGAGGAAGTTCTGCAGCGGGATTCCCGGAATTCCGGGCAGCGTCCATCCGATCTCGTTCCAGACCCAGTAGTCCTCACCGGTCATCTGTGGATCGAGGAACAGGTCCCACGATGCCAGGAGCCAACCGCCGATGAAGGCGGTGCCGAATGACGTGGTGGCAAGACGTTGGGCGGCAAGGAGCACCGGGTAGGACATCATCGACCAGGCCATCGGAATCAGGATCGGAACGCCCAGAAGTGCGGGCCCCAGGTCGGAGCTGTAGGAGTAGTCGCCGAACGGGAACTTGGTGATGGTGCCCAGCACCTCGATGCCCCAGCCGAAGGCCAGGGTGATGGCCGCGTAGCCAGCTGCCCAGGTGAGCCCCCGGTAGAAGTAAGCGTGGGTGAGTGAGGCGCAGAAGAACGTGACGACGGTGATGGCGGTCAGGCCGAGGCGGACGTTCCCGCTGACCAGGATCCAGAGAATCTGTCCGACCACCGTGAGCCCGGCGAAGGCCCACGGGAGTGCGCGCACCCACCCTGCGGGACCGCGGTTGCGATCGGAGTGCGGCCCCGAGTACACCCGGACACTCATGTTCAGGAAGCATAGGTGGCGATGTCCCGCGACCTATCCGAGTGGCTACCGCGCATCGTCGCGGCCATCGAGGAATGGGAGGACTCGTACGGAGCCTTCACGCCCTTCCCCCGCAGCGGTGCCGGCGGCCATGAGGCCCTGATCGACGAGTACCTGGGTCGTCTGACGGGAGACATGTATCCGTTCTTCCACCCGCATTACGCAGGGCAGATGCTCAAACCCCCACATCAGATCGCGGTGCTGGGATATCTGGCGGCGATGCTGATCAACCCGAACAACCACGCACTCGACGGCGGCCCCGCCACCGGGCGGATGGAGAAGGAGGTGGTTGCCGATCTCGCGCAGATGGTGGGGTTCGGGTCGGACCTGGGACACCTCACGTCCAGCGGGACGATCGCCAACCTCGAAGCACTCTGGGTAGGGCGGCGTGAGCGACCGGGGATGGCCATCGCGGTTAGCGCGGACGCCCACTACACGCATACCCGCACGGCCGAGGTACTCGGCATCGACGCGGTGGTGATCCCCACCGATCGTCACGGGCGGATGTCCGTCGCGGTGCTCGAGGAAGTCCTGCGCACCGGGCGCATCGGCACGGTCGTCGCCACCCTCGGCACGACGGGACTGGGTGCCGTGGATCCACTCGACCAGATCATCCCCATCGCGCGAGCACATGGTGCACGGGTGCACGTGGATGCCGCCTACGGCGGCTTCTTCCGGATCCTTGCCGACGACCTGGGTGATGCGGGCCCAGCATTCATGGCCATCGCCGATGCGGACTCCATCGTGATTGATCCGCACAAACACGGACTCCAGCCATACGGATGCGGTGCAGTGCTCTTCGCGGATCCCGCCGTGGGCCGGCACTACAGCCACGACTCGCCCTACACCTATTTCACGTCCGATGAACTGCACCTCGGTGAGATCTCCCTGGAGTGCAGTCGCGCGGGAGCGAGTGCCGCTGCGTTCTGGCTGACCACGCGTGCCTTCCCGCTCACCCGCGAGGGCCTCGGCACATTCCTCTCCCCGTGTCTCTCTGCCGCGCGCACCTTCCACGGACTCCTGGAGACGGATCCGAATCTCCGATCCGCTCAGCCACCCGATCTCGACATCGTCTGCTACCTGACTCGACGCGACTCGATGAGCGCGATTGATCAGGACACGGCGCGGATCTTCGACGAACTCACGCACGCTCCCGCGCGCGACCAAGTGCACCTCGCAACCTACGGAATGCAAGCAGATTCACTCGCCGAGCGGGGAATCACAGCAACCGAGGATCAGAATTCCGCTCGTATCCTGCGCAGTGTGTTCATGAAGCCGGAGCATGACTCTGCGATACCGGAGATTCATTCACGAATATCGCAGGCTGCAGCACGTAGCATGACGCTGTGACCGAGCGCGCCGAGATCGTCGATACGAAAAACCCGAATATGCGGGCGGCACGCATCACCATCAATGCGCCGGCGCAGGTCATCTTCGATCTGATTGCCGATCCGCGACGCCATGCGGATATCGATGGCTCCGGGACGGTCAAGGGCACCGTTTCGGGTCCACAGCGCTTGAGTCTGGATTCCTCGTTCGGCATGTCGATGAACATGGGATTCCCGTATACGACCCGGAACACGGTCGTCGAGTTCGAGGAGGGGCGTCGCATCGGGTGGCGTCACTTCGGCCATCACGTCTGGCGCTACGAACTCGAACCGGTGGATGCCACCACGACGATCGTCACAGAAACCTTCGATGGGTCCACCGCCTGGTTCCCTCCCGCGTTGAAACTCATCAAGGCCTACGACAACAACCAGAAGGCCGTGGCGAAGTCCCTGGTCAACCTCAAAGCGCTCATTGAGCAAGGGAATACCGAGAAGGAACGCGTGCAATGAACACTGTCCTGTGGATCGTGCAAATCCTGCTGGCTCTGGCTTTCGGAATGGCCGGCTTCATGAAGGCGACCAGGCCGATCGAGACCATGGTGTCTCGGATGGCCTGGGCTGCGGATTACTCGCCTCGCGCGATCAAGCTGATCGGTGTCGCGGAAATCCTCGGTGCCCTCGGCCTGATCCTCCCGCAGCTCACCGGTATCGCCCCGATCCTCACCCCCCTCGCTGCCATCGGTTTGGCGATCGTGATGGTCCTCGCGATCGGTGTGCATCTGCGTCGTCGCGAATTCCCGGTGATCCTGTTCAACGTGATCCTGCTCGCGCTGTCCGTCCTCGTGGCCTGGGGCAGACTGACTGGCCAGTAAGGGCTAGTCGAACAATTCGTGCAGGAAGCTCTTCTTGCGCTTGTAGTACACCGGCTGGGGTGAGCCGTAGCTTGGAGCAGGCGCGTTGTATGCCGGCGGGGGAGACGAGGGAGCCGGAGGCGCCGACTGCCATCGCGCTTCGGCGGCGGCCAGGTGCTCGAGTTCCCCCTTGTACAGGAAGATTCCGCGGCAGTCACCGCATTGTTCGATATGGACACCGTTGCGCTCGTAGGTGCGCAAGGCGCCCTGGCACTTGGGACAGATCATTTCAGTCATCTTTCGACGGTGGTGCACTCTGGACGATCGTGCATCCGCGTAAGCACCAGCCAAGGCCCGTAGCATCGTGACATGACCGAGCAGCAGCGCTACCGCGTCGTGGAGAAGCGGGGCGATGTGGAGTTGCGCGAGTACGAATCCTGCGTTGTCGCCGACGTCACCGTAACCGGGAACGTCGAGCAGGCGGCCAACACGGCCTTCCGGCCGCTCGTCACCTATATCTCGGGCGCGAATCAGGCGAAGGCGTCTCTTGCGATGACCGCCCCGGTGATCCAGCAGGCGGCGGGGGAGCGCCTGGCGATGACCGCCCCCGTCCTGCAGGAAGCATCGGGCCCGCGCACGTGGACGGTGTCTTTCGTGCTCCCCGGGGATCGAGCACTCGCCGACTACCCGGTTCCCACGAATCCGCAGGTCACCTTGCGCGCACTCCCCGGGGAGCGTGCCGCGGCGCTGCGATGGTCGGGACGCTGGAGCGCGGGCAACCTTGCGCAGCGGACACAGCAACTCCGGGATGCGATCACCGAGGCCGGATGGCAGGTTGCGGGGGAACCGCGTTGGGCCAGGTTCGATCCCCCGTGGACGCCGCCGTTCCTGCGTCGCAACGAGATCGTGATCCCGATCCGCTGATCAGCCTTCGCGAAGGCCCAGGCGTGCGTGCAGGCGTCGGAGGGGAGCCGGTGCCCACCAGTTCGCGTTGCCGGCGATGCGCATGAATGCGGGGACGAGCAGTGCGCGCACCACGGTGGCATCGAGAAGGATTGCGACGGTCACACCGAAGCCGAGTTGCTTGATGTTGGTTGCCGAGCTCGTCAGGAACGAGGCGAACACGATCGCGATGAGGAGCGCCGCGGCCGTGATGATCCTGCCGGTGCGTTGCAGTCCGAAGGCGACGGCGTCCGTGGTGCTGGCACCCGCATCGTGTTCCTCCTTGATGCGGGCGAGCATGAACACCTCATAGTCCATGGACAACGCGAAGGCGATCACGGCGATGAGCGCGATCGTGGAGATGTCCACGGTCCCGGTGACCGTGTAGTCACCCGTGAGCCATTGCAGGTTTCCGTTCTGGAACACCCACACCAGCGCGCCCAAGGTTGCCGCCAGGCTGAGCACGTTCAGCACCAGGGCCTTCAGTGGAATGAGGACACCGCCGGTGAACAGGAACAGGATCACCATCGTGGTGATCGCCAACCACAGGGCGACGATCCAGATTCGGTCGATGACGGCATTCGTTGCGTCTGCCCACTCGGCGGCGAGTCCGCCGACGAGGGCCTCCTCACTGGGAGGATCGAGACCGCGTAGCTCGGCGACGAGTGCTTCTCCAGCAGGATCGATCGGTCTCACGTTTCCGACCGCTTCGATGCGGGTCGCATCCGATGTCGACCACGACGCAGGATCGGGATTCGGCGCCACCGCTGCACCGTCGACGATGACGCTCTCCGCTGTGGTCACGCGGTCAATCTCCGGCAGGAGTGAGATCTCCTCTGCATACGACTGAACCTCGGCGGCAGAGCCCGGTTGCAGCAGGACGATCTCGTAGGGAGAGCCCTCGTTCCCCGGGAAGCGCTCGCGGAGTACTTCTCCCGCCTGCGCCGCTGGGTTGTCCGGGGGTAGTGCGCGCTCATCCACCTGGCCGAACACCGCTCCGAGAGCTGGTGCTGCGAGCACGAGAAGCACTGCGACCGTTCCGATCAGCACCGGCCACGGCCGGCGCATCACGAATCGTGCGAGCCGGGCCCATACTCCGTCGTCCTTCGGTGCGAGATCGCCGCGACGCACCTTCAAGCGGTTGACGTTGCGACCAAGGATCGCGAGGAGGGCGGGAATCGCGGTCAGTGCACCGATGACGGCGAGGAGGCTGGCCGCGATCCCCGCGTATCCAAATGAGCGGAGGAAGTACTGCGGGAAGACAAGCAACGAGGCGAGCGCCACGGCAACGGTGATGCCCGAGACGAACACGGTGCGTCCCGCCGATCCCACCGTTGCGGCCACAGCATCCGGTACCGATCGTCCAGCTGCCAGCTCCTCGCGGAACCGGTTGATGATCAACAGTGCGTAGTCGATACCGAGCGCGAGCCCGAGTCCGGTGACCAGATTGAGCGCGAATACCGACACGTCGGTGAACCGAGTGAGCAGGAAGAGCACGAGGAACGAACCCAGGATCGTTCCACCCGCGACCAGGAAGGGAAGGCCCGCGGCGACCACGGAACCAAAGACGAACAGCAGGATCAACGCGGTGATGGGAATCGCAATCGATTCCGCACGGGCGAGGTCACCGGTGATGGTGTCGTTGAAGGCGTTGCCGATGATCTCCCCGCCGAATGCGTAGACGACGAGGTCACCCTGCTCGCCTCCGACCTGCGTGACGATCTCGGCCGCGAGCTCCTCTCGGTCCACTCCGTCCTCGGCGACCACGATCGCCTGCCCGGTACGCCCGTCGTTGCCGAGGAATGCCGGAGCGCCTCCCGTGGACCAGTACGAGATCACCGATTCCACGCCGTCCACCGCTGCCACCTGATCGAGCACCGCCGTGGCCGCGGCGGAGTCGTTGTCGACGTCTGTCGGGGTCTCGATGGCAAGGATCGCGGCAGGATCCGTGATTCCGAAGTCCTCGGCGAGCACCGCGGCGGCTCGACTCGAGTCACTTTCGGGGTAGTTGAACCCCTCGGACTTCATGGCGCCGAAGACCTGGACTCCGAAGACGCCGAACAGCACCATCGCAATGAGGTACGCGATGAGGACTGGCCAGCGATGTCGGGCCACCCATGCGCCGAGGCGGTGGAAGAGCCCGGGCGTCGAAGCGTGATGGGTGTCTATCGGGGTGGCCATGCGTGTCCCTTTCGACGTGGATGGAATCGTAACTAACTCGCGATGCGCGTGCGACCTCGGACCAACAGCCAGATACCGACCGCGAGGAACCACAGCTGGACGAGCGTTGTCCCGAAGAAGATAAGCGAACTCGCGTCGGAGCCGAACAATTCGACGGTGGTGGACAGGACTGCGGCGGCGGCAACCAACCAGCGAACAATCCCGATGGAGCGTGCGAGCGCGGAGATCATCGCGAATCCGATGATGACAGCAGCGAGGACTCCGAGCGCTGCGCCCTTGACGTAGCGCACGAGGAGGGCGATCGTCACGGCAAACAGGATCGAATAGATGAGGTAAGCGACGTAGCCGAAGCGCACCGCGCCCTCGTTTTCGAGGAGTCGCGGCAGTGCGATGTCGGCGGGGTCACTGAGGCTCTCCGGCCAGTTGATGGCGGCGCCGAGGACGACCATGGGCACGAAGATGAGCAGTCCCTGGAGGATGCTGACCCACCCGGCTCCGACGGCCGCGGCCTTGGCCGATGCGCGGGAATCACTCTCTGCGGTAGTATAAACACTGTTCATATGTGCACTCTGTCAGGACATATGAACAGTGTCAAGATTGGAGGAGGCATGGCGCGCAGTTACCACCACGGCGCCCTCGCTGAGGCGATGGTTGAGCAGGCGCTCACCGAGGTACGTCTCCGCGGCGCGGACCAGGTGTCGCTGCGCGGTGTCGCCCACTCCGTCGATGTGTCTCCCTCTGCCGCCTACAACCACTTCGCGCAGAAGGACGACCTACTGCGGGCCGTTGGGGCCTTCGGCCTTGCTGCCCTGGATGAGCGCATGGCGCGGGTCCTCGCTGCACACCCTGCCCAGACCGCGGAGGCGGCGCGTGCCCGATTTGTCGGCCTGGGGCGTGCGTATCTGGCTTTTGCGCTCGATGAGACTCACCTCTTCCAACTGACGTTCGGGCCGATCTGCGCGTCCAAGCACGTTCCGCCCGAAGCGGCAGGTCCCTACCGCAAACTCGTGGCCGCCCTGGACGATCTGGACGAGTGGGAGTTGCTCAAGCCTGGCATCCGGCCTGGACTAGACGTGATGGTGTGGGCGGCGACCCACGGCATG
>VGCC01000017.1 GCA_016870195.1 Actinomycetota bacterium | reverse complement strand
TCGACCTGGGGTGCGCCGCCGCGGCGTCGCACCTCGCAGACGGCCTCGGCCAACGCCCGCGTCTGCATGACGTAGAGCCCGGGAATGACCAATCCGAGGCGAACACCGCGGAGTCCGAGCATGGGATTCGATTCGTGCAACCGATTCACCGCCGCGAGGAGCTCGACGTCCTCGGCCGTCGTGGTTCCATCGCGTTCGGCGAGGGCGGTGCGCACCATCAACTCGGCGCGATCGGGGAGGAATTCATGCAGCGGCGGATCGAGCAGCCGGATCGTTACCGGACGATCCCCCATGGCCTCGAGGATCTCGATGAAGTCCGGCCGCTGCAGTTCCAGGAGTGCATCGATGGCCCGCTGCTGCTCATCCGGTGAGCTGGCGAGGATGATGCGCTCGACATAGACCCGGCGATCACCGAGGAACATGTGTTCGGTGCGGCACAGACCGATTCCTTCCGCTCCGAAACTCACCGAGCGCGCGGCGTCTGCACCGTTGTCCGCATTGGCGCGCACGCGCATCCGACGCGTGGCATCGGCGTGCTCCATAACCCGGTGAACGGCGCGCACGAGATCGGCGTCCGACTCCCCCAGGCCCGCGAGTCCCTGCTCCAGGCCGAACTCGAGGTACCGGGCGACCGGTGACTCGATCACCGGTACCGAGCCGAGATACACCTCGCCGCTTGATCCGTCGATCGAGATGACGTCGCCCTCGACGATCATCGTCCCGTTGGCCGACGCGCGCCGGGCATCGACCTCGACCACCAGCTGGTCAGCACCGGCGACGCATGTGCGTCCCATGCCGCGCGCGACGACGGCCGCATGGGACGTCTTCCCCCCACGGGAGGTGAGGATCCCCTCCGCGGCGATCATCCCGCCGAGATCGTCCGGGTTGGTTTCGCGACGCACGAGGATGACCTGTTCCCCGCGGTCCGCCCACTCCTCGGCCGTGGCCGAGTCGAAGACCGCTCGCCCGACGGCCGCACCCGGGGACGCGGCCATCCCCGTCACGAAGTGCGTGCGTAGCGACTCCGGATCGAACTGCGGGTACATCAACTGTGTGAGTTGCGCACCCGTCACGCGCATGACGGCCTCATCCATGGTGATGACACCCTCATCGACGAGTTGGACGGCGATGCGGAACGCCGCCGCCGGGGTGCGCTTGCCGATACGGGTCTGCAGCATCCACAACGTCCCCTGCTCCACGGTGAACTCGATGTCGCAGAGGTCGCGGTAGTGGGATTCGAGCAGGTCCATGGTGCGCAGGAGTTGGTCGTGGGCCGCGGGATCCAGGGCCTTCATCTCATCCAGGCTCAGGGTGTTGCGGATCCCAGCGACCACGTCCTCACCCTGGGCATTGGGCAGGTAGTCGCCATAACTCCCCCGGTGACCCGTGGCCGGGTCACGGGTGAAACACACCCCGGTGCCCGAGGTCTGCCCGAGGTTCCCGAACACCATCGTGCAGATGTTCACGGCGGTTCCCAGGTCGTCGGGGATGTCTTCGCGCCTGCGGTAGATCACGGCGCGTTCGGTGTTCCACGACGCGAAGACCGCGGTTACGGTCGCGGCCAATTGGGCACGCGGATCCTGGGGGAACGGTGATCCCGAGCGCTCCTCGATGATCTCCTTGTAGCGCGCGACCACCTGCTCGATCTGCTCGGCTGAGAGGTCCGAATCCGATGTGACCCCGGCATCCGCACGCGCCTTGTCCAGACAGAGTTCGAACAGGTGTCCCGAGATCCCGAGGACGGTCTTGCCGAACATCTGGATGAGGCGTCGATACGAGTCGTAGGCGAAACGACGATCCGCAGATGCGCGGGCGAGGCCTTCGACGGTCTCGTCGTTCAGTCCGACGTTGAGGACCGTCTCCATCATTCCCGGCATGGAGAACTTCGCACCCGAGCGCACACTGACCAGCAGAGGCCGTTCGACCGAACCGAAGGTGCGCCCGGTCGCCGACTCCAATCGTCCGATAGCCGCCTCGATCTGCGCCGGGAGCTCGGCCGGACTCGCTCCAGTGTCCAAGAAGACCCGGCAGGCCTCCGTGGTGATGGTGAAACCCGGGGGAACGGGGAGACCCAACCGGGTCATCTCCGCGAGGTTGGCACCTTTGCCACCGAGCAGGTCGGCCTGCGACCGATCACCCTCGGTGAAGTCGTATACATAGGTGTGGGTTGCCGTCACGCCCCCAACACACACCATGCAAGCGTTGTGATGCCACACGAACAGGGTGTGTCGAGCGAGTGAGGTGCGTCACCCGCCACTCACGGACAGTTCCGCCTCAGCGAGAACGCCCCACTGGTCGACGGCCAGATCTGGCGAATCCAGCCATCCCTCGGGGAGGCTCGGAGGGCGCCCCCCGGAGGTGCGGCCGCGGGGACCGGCACCGACCTCGGCGTTGAACCGCTGGTCGGGGTCGATCTGGGCTAGCAGAACATCGAGTTCCTCCAGGGTGGAGACCGTCCCCAGGGATTGCCGGACGGCCTGCCGAGCGCTGAAGCCCTTCAGGTACCACGCCATGTGCTTGCGCATGTCCCGACAGCCCTTCCCCTCTCCATAGTCCGAGCAGAGGAGTTCGGCATGGCGACGCAGGGTGGCGATCACCGTGCGCAGATCCGGGTCGTCGGGAATCGGCTCGCCGCGGAAAGCGGCCACGAGTTGCCCGAAGAGCCACGGCCGGCCCAGACAACCGCGACCCACGACTACCCCATCGCACCCGGTGCGCGCGACCATGGCGAGTGCGTCCAGCGCGGTCCAGATATCCCCGTTGCCGAGGACAGGTGTGTCGGGGAGTTCCTCCTTGAGGCGCGCGATGGCATTCCAGTCCGCGCGCCCCGAGTACATCTGCGCAGCGGTGCGTCCGTGGAGTGAGACCCAGGCGACACCCGCCTGCGCCGCAGCGCGACCAGCCTCGAGGTACGTGAGGTGATCGTCATCGATACCCATACGCATCTTGACCGAGACGGGCACGCGATCATCGGCGGCCGCAACGACCGCCTGCACGATGCGCGCGAACAAGTCACGCTTCCACGGCAAGGCACTTCCGCCGCCCTTGCGAGTGACCTTCGGAACCGGGCACCCGAAGTTCAGGTCGACGTGGTCGGCGCGATCCTCCTCGACGATGATGCGCGTGGCGCGGGCCATGACATCGGGATCCACGCCGTAGAGCTGCACCGATCGGGGGTTCTCATCCTCGGCAAAGGTGACCATGTCCATGGTGGTGGCGTTGCGCTCGACCAGTGCCCGGGACGTCACCATCTCCGATACATAGAGTCCTGCGCCCTGTTCGCGGCAGAGGCGCCGAAAGGCGCGATTGGTAATCCCCGCCATCGGAGCCAACACCACCGGCGGATCGATGACGGTGTCGCCCACGCGTAGGCCCTGAATAGTGGTTGCGACACTCACACTGCATTCTCCCATCACCCGCTACGTACGGCAGACTCCCTCCCGGCAGAAGGGGCCTCATGACCGAAGTGGCAGTAGCCCTGACCGGCAAACGGCGATGGATAGCACTGGTCTTCCTGGCCCTCGGGGTCTCGATGATCATCCTCGACGCGACGGTAGTCAACGTCGCCATCCCGACGATGATCACCGATCTCGGACTCACCACAACCGATGCCGAGTGGGTGAATGCGTCCTACGCACTTGCCTTCGCGTCGCTGCTGATCCTCTTCGGCCGACTCGCTGACCGCTTCGGCCGTAAGCGCATCTTCGTACTCGGCGTGATCATCTTCACCGCCGCCAGCGCACTTGTCGCCGCATCGGGCGGAGCGGTGGAACTGGTCGGCGCGCGACTGCTTCAGGGCATCGGTGGGGCGATGATCCTGCCGAGCTCGCTGTCCATCATCAACGCCGTCTTCACGGGCAAGTCGCGCGCTGTGGCGTTCGCGGTGTGGGGCGGAACCATCGGCGGCATGGCCGCGCTCGGCCCGCTCGTCGGTGGATGGCTCACCACCTACGCCTCATGGCACTGGGCGTTCCTTATCAACGTTCCGATCGGGATCATCGTGATCCTGGGTGTCCTCAGCGTCGTGCCCGAGACCCGTGACGTGCTCGGCCGCAAGGGCCTCGATGTGCCCGGCACGCTGCTCGTCACGTTCGGGCTCATCGGACTCGTCTTCGCGCTGATCGAGGGCCAGCGCTACGGCTGGGTCATCTCCACCCAGGACTTCCTCATCGGGGGTGTCACGTGGCCCAAGGGTTCGATCTCCCTCGTCTTGGTCTCCGGTGTACTCGGCGTCGTTCTCCTGGCACTCCTCCTCGTTGTCGAGTCGCGACGTGTTCGCGCAGGCGAGATCGTCGTGCTCGATCTGCGCCTGTTCCGAATCAGGACCTTCGGCGCTGGCAACGCGGTCGCCCTGATCGTCAGCCTCGGCGAGTTCGGGCTCCTGTTCGCCCTCCCCCTGTTCCTTCAAGCCACCCGTGGCTACGACGCACTGCAGACTGGCGTGATCCTGCTCGCCTTGGCGATCGGTTCCTTTGTCGCATCTGGGATGGGTGCTCCGCTTTCCCAGAGATTCGGACCAGTGCGCGTCCTGCAACTGGGCATGCTGCTGGAAGCGATCGGCATCTTCGGCCTCGCGTTCGTGCTCTCCACCACGATCACCGGATGGGGAATGGCCCCCTGGTTGTTCATCTACGGTCTCGGAGTGGGTTTCGCCACCGCGCAACTCACGGGCGTGATCCTTTCGGAGATCCCGGTTGCGGAATCCGGTCAGGCGAGTGCCGTGCAGTCCACCTCACGCCAGGTGGGTGCGGCCATCGGCACCGCGATCATCGGCACCACGCTGATCCTCGGCCTCGGCAATGTGGCCGGCCAACTCACCGACCGCGGCGTCCCGGCCGAACAGGCCCAGCAGATCTCCGACGTCGTGTCCTCCTCCGCGGGCCAGGCGATACCCGCACTGGCCCAGCAGCCCGACGGGGACATCATCACCGAGGCCGCGTCCGCCGGCTTCGCCCACGCGATCAAGCTCGTGGCCTTCGTCGCGGGTGCCTTCGTCCTGCTCGGCTTCCTCGCCAGCCTCGTCCTGCCACGCAATGCCGCGCGCGTAGTGAGCGAGGGCTACGCCCCGCCGGGCGGCTAATGCCCCCTGGACCGCGCCGAGCCGTGCTACAGTGAAAAGCAATCGTTTTCAATAAGGAGTGCCATGAACAGGACCGAACTCGTCGCGGCAGCTGCCAGCGTCTCCGGACTCCCCCAGGGAACTGTCGATACTGCTTTGAAGGCTGTCCAGGACGCGATTACCGCTGCGATTTCCCGAGGGGAGAAGGTCGCGATCCCCGGTTTCCTCACCCTTGACGTTGCCCAGCGCGCGGCACGCACGGGCCGAAATCCGCGCACCGGTGAGGAATTGCGGATCCCTGCCCGGACGGTGGTTCGAATGACCGCGGGTCAGGCGCTCAAGCGTGCCGCCGATGGTTCCTGAACCTGGTTCCTCCGCCGCAACGATCGATCAACGCGGGATCCCCACGAATGCGTGCGTGATGTGCGGATGCAACATCCTCGTCATTCGAGCTGTATTCGAGGACTACGAACTTACGGGCTACCTCCTCGATGCCGAGTGTGCATGTTGTGGCAGCCCCGTCACGGCACCGTGCCCACTTGATCGGCCGGACGAGTACTAACTCGGTGGCAGGCGCGTGGACAACCACCCGGTGAGCGCATCGATGCCGATCCGCTCCTGGGTCATGGTGTCGCGATCCCGCACAGTCACCGCGGAATCCTCGAGGGTGTCGAAGTCCACGGTGATGCAGTACGGAGTGCCGATCTCGTCCTGACGCCGGTAGCGACGACCGATGGCGCCTGCGTCGTCGAAGTCCACATTCCAGCGCTTCCGCAGCTCTTGGGCGAGGTCGCGTGCCTTCGGTGAGAGGTCGGCATTCCGGGAGAGCGGAAGAACGGCCGCCTTGACCGGGGCTAGGCGCGGGTCGAGGCGCAGCACGGTCCGAGTGTCGACGCCGCCCTTCGAATTCGGCGCCTCATCCTCGTCGTAGGAATCGAGCAGGAAGGCGAGCACGGCGCGGGTCAGCCCCGCCGCAGGCTCGATGACGTAGGGAACCCACCGCTCGTTCGAGTCCTGATCGAAGAACGAGTGATCGGTGCCCGAGTTCTCACCATGCGTCGTGAGGTCGAAGTCGGTGCGGTTGGCGATGCCCTCAAGCTCGGCCCACTCGCTCCCCGCGAACCGGAACCGGTATTCGATATCCACGGTCCGCTTGGAGTAGTGGCTGAGCTTCTCCTTCGGGTGCTCGAAGAACCGCAGGTTCTCCGGGTTGATACCGAGATCGACGTACCAGTCCCAGCGGTTCTTCAACCAATACTCGTGCCACTCCTCATCGGTGCCGGGCTTGACGAAGAACTCCATCTCCATTTGCTCGAACTCGCGGGTGCGGAAGATGAAGTTGCCGGGCGTGATTTCGTTCCGGAAGCTTTTGCCCGTCTGGCCGATACCAAACGGTGGCTTCTTCCGCGCCGCGTTCATCACGTTGAGATAGTTCACGAAGATGCCCTGGGCGGTCTCCGGGCGCAGGTAGTGGACCGCACCGGCGTCTTCGACCGGTCCGACGGTGGTGCGCAGCATTCCGTTGAAATCCTTGGGCTCGGTGAAGTCACCCTTGGTGCCGCAGTTGGTGCACGTGATCTCCGCCAGACCGGTGGCCGCCTCATGACCGTGCTTCTCGGCGTAGGCCTCGAGCAACTGGTCCGCACGCCACCGCTTGTGGCACTTCTTGCACTCGGTGAGGGGATCGACGAAGGCGTCCACGTGTCCGGAGGCCACCCACACCTGGGGAGCCAGGATGATCGACGAGTCGATCCCGACGACGTCATCGCGTCCACGCACCATGTGCTGCCACCACTGGTGGCGGACGTTCTCCTTGAGTTCGACCCCGTTCGGGCCGTAGTCCCACGCCGAGCGGGTGCCACCGTAGATCTCGGAGGACGGGAAAACGAATCCACGACGCTTGCACAGGTTTACGACGGAATCGACACGATCGGCCATCACGCACTCCTCTCAGAGCGCGGGGGCGCTCCACTCCGGCTGGCTGTCGGCGGTGCCGGGAGTCTAGGTGATCGCGCGTCGTGGTCTTCCCGGACACCCGACCGAGCGAGACAATGGCGCATGCCCTCCCAGGCGCCTCGCCCTCGCTTCGTGGGCATGATGGTGGATTCTGATTTCAGTCGTGCGGACTGGTGGGACGCCCTCCGGGGAACCCTCGTCGCCACCGTCATCCTGCTCGTCCTCGTACCGACCGGGCGGATCGACCTGGCACTTCCCCTGAGTATCGGCGCGGTCTTCACGGCGATCGCCGAATCCGGCCTGCCCTTCGGGCGTCGATGGCGCACCATGCTCTGGACCACCCTGTGGTTGATGGTCGCGATGGCGATCGCCGTGACCGTCTCCGAGTCGGTCGTCCTCACCATCCTGATCACGGCTCCCGTTGCGCTCGTCTGCGGAGCGGTCGGGTACCTGGGTCCGCGGGCGGCCGTGGCCGGCCTGGTGTCCCTCGTGGTGTTTGCCGCGTACGCGGGAGTGCCCATGGGCGCGGTGAATGCCCCCCGTGAAGCCGCACTCATCGGACTCGGCGGCCTTCTGCAAACGGGGGTGTGCGTCATCATCGGAGCGATCCGTCAGCACGGTGCGCTCCCTGCACTGGATCCCGTCCACCACCCGAGCATCCGCGCGCTGCGCACCGACCAGAAACAGTTCCTTCGTCACGGCATCCGGCTTGCCATCCTGATGACCATCGCGACCGCGATCTCGGAATTGTGGACGATCCCCCATGCCTACTGGCTTCCGGTCGCCGTTGCGTGGATGACCAAACCGGAACGGAACGGAACAGTGACACGTGTCATCCAACGGGTGGCGGGAACTGCCCTGGGTGTCGCGATCATCGGCATTCCCTCGCTACTCCTGGAGCCCACTCTGACTTTCTACGTCGTGTTCGCGACCATCGGCTCGGCGATCGCCATTGCCTTCATCTGGGTGAGTTACCACATTGGTGTCTCGGGTGTCACGATCTGGATCCTCGCGATGATCGGTCTTGCCGGCGATCCGCTCGGAGAGGACATCGGGCTGCGCCTGGGACTCACCGTGGCAGGTGCTGTTCTGGTCTACTGCGGGACGCTCCTCTGGCGAGTGAAGGCCCTGGACTAGCGTGCGCGGGTGACTCCGCGCGGGTGGTTCCTTCTCGTCTCCCTGGGCGTGATCTGGGGCATCCCGTACCTGTTCATCAAGATCGCCGTAGAGACGTTTTCTCCCGGAACGCTCGTCTTCCTTCGCGTCGCCATCGCGGGAGCCATCCTCCTTCCCATCGTGATCGCGAAGGGACAGTGGCGATCCCTGGCCGGCCACTGGCGCTGGGTGATCGCCTTCGCTCTCATCGAGATGGCCTTCACCTGGTCCGCCCTGAATTGGGCGGAGCAGCGGATCACGAGTTCCCTGGCAGCGCTCCTGATTGCCCTGGTTCCGATCGTCACGGCGATTCTCGCGCGCCTTGTCGGCCTAGATGACCGGCTGACCGGCACCCGTGTGGTCGGGCTTGTCATCGGTTTCGCGGGGGTCGGAGTACTCGTCGGGTTCGACCTCACCGGAAGCAACCTCCCGGCACTTGCCGCGATGGTGATCGTGGTACTCGGCTACGCGCTTGGCCCGATCATCGTGGATCGCAAACTGGGTGAATTGCCGAGCCTCGCCGTGATCGCGGCGGCCATGGTCGTCAATACAATCCTTTTCGCGCCTATCGCGGTGGTCACGTGGCCCAGCACGCCGATACCGACGAGCGCGTGGGTACCGGTCGTGATCCTCGGCGCAATCTGCTCCGCCCTCGCATTCATCGTCTTCTTCGCGCTGATCGCAGAAGTCGGCCCCTCACGCACGACCCTCATCACGTACATCAATCCGGTCGTCGCCGTGATCCTCGGCATCGTGATCCTCGCCGAACCACTGACACTTGGAATGGTCGCGGCACTGCCGCTGATCCTCCTGGGATCGTGGTTGGCCACCAGGCGCGCCCCCGCACTGGAGAGTGAACCCCATCCCTGACCGGCGTGGGTAGCCCATGCGGTGCCCATCCCTCGGGATGATGGACGGGTGACGGACACCCAGCAATTGGCAGAGGAAGCCGGCAGCGAGGGCAATCTCGGGTACGAGATCTTCATGGCAGGACTCTCGATCCTGTCCATCGTGAACCTCGGCCTGTTGATCTTCGTCCGGGATGCGAATCTCGCCGATGTCATCACGGTGATGAATCTCGTCCTTACCCTCATCTTCCTGCTGGACTTCATCGTCCGCTTCATCAAGGCGCCATCCAAGAAGGAGTACATGGGACGCGGTGCCGGGTGGGCGGACTTGATCTCGGCTCTGCCCTTCCAGCAGACCAACATCCTGCGCCTGTTTCGTCTGATTCGCGTTTATCGCCTGATCCGGACCTACGGCATGCGACGGGTGGGTCAGGCGCTTATCAAGGAGCGCGCCGAGACCGCCCTACTCATGCTGCTCCTCATCGGCATGCTCGTTCTGGAGTTCGGCAGTCTCGAGATGCTGCGCCTGGAACAGAACGTCCCGGGGGCCAACATCACCTCGGCATCCGACTCCCTGTGGTACGTCATAGTCACCATGGCCACGGTTGGCTACGGGGACCAGTACCCGATCACCAACCCAGGCAGGATCATGGGCACATTCATCATCATCGTCGGCGTGGGCATTTTCGGCACCCTGACCGGTTACCTGGCCAATCTGTTCCTCTCCCCGATGCGGCGTCGCGCCGCAAAGCAGGAAACCGTGGAAGGCCGCTTCGACGAGTTGATGCAACTGAACTCGCAGCAACAGAAAGCGCTCAAGGAACTCGGGGAGATGATGAAACGTGAATAGATCGGGAATAGGGGCTTCACTGGTTGCAGCATCCCTCTGCACGGTCGGGCTCTCGCTCGCACCCGCGGCGTATGCCGATCCCGCCCCTCCATTGGCAGCCGCGTCGGCAAACGTGGCACTGCCCGATTCTCCAAACCTCGCAGCGTCGGCAGGCTCCACCGTGGTTGTGGCCTCAAGCGCGCTGACGGGTCGCGGCCCGGGAACCCTGGCGATCGTGGACGCCACAACGCCCGCAGTCACGCGCACGGTGCCAATCGGACCCACTCCCATGGGACTCGCCATCACCCCCGACGGCACCCGGGTTGTTACGAGCAGTTGGCAGGAGTAGGCCGTGCGCATCACCAACGCACGTAGCGGGGCCCTCGTGAAGAAGGTGCCCGTGGGAGGCCAGGCCGATGCCGTGGTGATCGGACCCAAAGGATCCGCGGCATTCGTCTACGTCATCGACAAGGGCTATATCGCCAAGGTCGACCTCACCTCGGCCAAGGTCTAGGGCCGCTACCCCCTGAAGTCGTGCAAGAACAACCAGCCGGTGGGTCTCGCCGTCACGCCGGACAGCTCCACCCTCCTCATTTCCTGCGATGAAGCGGGCCTCATCTTCATGAACACCTCGTCCGGTCGCGTGCTCGGCTCCATCCGAAACGTGGCCGGTATCGAGGGGATGCCGGGTGCGCCTATCAGCACTTGTGGGCTTGGATCGGGGTCGCGTGATCTACCGGGTGGGTGCCCGCGGCTTCCACCGCCTGGATCTGCTGCATGTAGGCATCAAGGTCGATCTTGCGTCCAGATCGCCATGTGCCCTGCACCTTCACCTGTGAAGCAAGCTTGAGAGGCTCCGCCAGGTATGGATCCATCGAGAGCTCGACAAGATCGGTGAACTTGCCCACGGCAAGTGAGCCGATCTCATCATCACGATGCAGCATGTATGCCGCACCGATGGTCTCTGCCTTGAGGGCATCCTCGATGCTGATGATCTGATTCGCGCCGTGCACCTGGCCGGTGTCTGTCGTGCGCGTGATGGCAGTCTGAATATTGAGCAATGGGATAGGCGGACTCACAGGTCCGTCATTGTGGAACGAAAGGTGAGCCCCGGCGCGTACCGCGTCGCCCCAGCGCATCCACTGGGAGCCGATCTCGGGGGGAAACATCGTGCCATCGAGGAGGTCTACCCAATAGATGTACTGGAAGGGGCCGAGAGAGATCGTCACGCCCATGGACACCGCGCGCTCGAATTGGTCGCCGCGGCATCCACCGCAGTGCTCCACGCGCCAGCGGTGGTCGGTGCCCATGAGGTTGTTGTTCACCAGGGCTTCTTCATATGCATCGAGGACGATGTCGAGGCCCACGTCGCCGTTGACGTGGAAGGACATCTGCCAACCCATGGGGGCGTACTTCGCCAGCAGAGCATCGAGTTCCACGCGGGTGTAATTCATCATCGTCGTACCACCGGGACCCAGCGGGATTTCGGCCTTCTGCACTGCGGGAGTGTCAAGGTAGGCAAACGACGACGCTATCGATCCGACCCAGGGAGATCCGTCGGCCCACAACTTCACGCCCTGCTTGCGCAGCATCGCGGGGTCGGGCGACTCGACTTGCACACCGGCGTCGGAGTCGATCGCCATGTGATACAGCGACATGCGCACGGGGGAATCCGGGCGGGTGGTAAGCGCTTCATAACCCTTGAGCATGTTGGTGGAGTAGGTCATTTCCGAGGTCGCGGTGATACCGAAGCCCGCCATGTACTGCAGCCACCGCGCCGCAGACTCCAGGGGATGGGGAACCGCGTCCTTCACAGTCGGCAGTACGGCCTCGAGTTGGGCAGCGGTCTCGTAGGCGATGCCGTTGGACGTTCCGTCGGGATTGCGGCCGAAGTGCGCACCCGGCGGATTGGGCGGGGGCTTACCGCCTGCCCATTTGTTGAAGGCGATGACCGCGGAGTTGAAGTAGGCCACGTGCCCAGAGTTGTCGAGCACGACAGCGCGACGGGTCGGGAAGAAGGCATCGAGATCTGTGTTGGTCGGCATCGAAGCCTGTTGGAGCAGGCGATCAAGGCCCTGGAATACGACGGGCTGATCGGGGGGGGTTCGGCGTTGACCTTCGTCCACAGTGCGTGAACATCACTGATATGTGGATAGCCCATGTAGGGGGCGATCCAGTACGACGGCGTCTGCGTGATCATTCCGCCAAGCATCGGGTGGCTATGGGCCTCGATGAAGCCGGGCATAAGAACTGTTGTACCGAGATCGGTCACCGCGGTACCGGGCGCCGCCGACTGGCATTCGGCAACCGTTCCGACGGCGAGGATCTTGCCGGTCGCGTCGTCGAAGGCGACTGCCTCGGCTCGCGGATTGGCAACATCCATCGTGACAATCGACGCGGCCTTGAGGATCGTGGTCGGCATGAGGGGCTCCGTTCGGACGGTTTGGCTTCAGACGGTGAGGGGAACCGGGCCGCCCGAGTGCGTAAAGGCAACCGATCGCGATGTGCTGAAGTCCGTCGTCGCAACATTGATTACGAACCACTGCGGATCGTCGTAGGTGTTGTAGAGATAGCGATTGCCGGTCAGGTTGGACACCGTCGACCAGATGGTGAGCTCGGGCGTTAGGCCCCCTTGAATCGCGGGCTCCATGATGCTTCCCGTTGCGATGTCGAAGCCGTGCAACTCCCGGATGGTCTGGAGTTCAGCATCCTGCTGGTTTGCGGGCGCCGGCGCGAAACGCACGTCGGTGAGTGCGCGGATGAAACGCGAGGGGGAAGTACCGTCGCCCGGGATGCCCCGGAAGCCCTGACCCTGTGCAAAGGGGGCGAACTGCGTTCCACCGATCGTGATGGCGGCCGGGTTGTCCGGGCTAAGACTCAGGTAGTTGCACACGTTCGTCAGGTGCCATTCGATGTACGGGGAGTTGGTCGCAACCTGGACCGGATTGTCGGTCGCCACCGGACCCTCCGGATGGAATTCCACGACCGCGCACGAGTCCTTGTCGTGAAGGACGAGGTGACACGGCAGGGGTACCGGGATTTGCTTGGGCTCGACGTTGACAACATTGACGGACATTGCGGCCGCCTTGGCCTCGACAACCGTCGAGCAGGTACCAAGCACGAAGGCGATGAGGTCGAGGATCCCGACGTCGGAACCGTCGCCCTTCGGGGGGTAGTACGTCGAATGGTCGGGCATGTAGAGCAGGTGTGCGGAGAGGCCCACGTTATTCATCCCATCCGCGTACCACTGCGGATTGTTGAAGGCCGACATGCCGACAACGCCGTACTTCGCCTGCCAGGTCTTCCCGTTGGGGACGAGCGTGCACTCCCCCTTCAAGTCACTGGCGGCTACGCCGATCTGCCAGGGAATCTCGTTGGGAAACTCCATGGTGCGGCCGACACAGGAGGTGCCGTCCTTCGCCGTCGGATACTTGAAATTGGTGCACATGGGTAGCCTCCTCAGACACGAATGTCGGCCAAGGCTAATGGGCGCCCGGATGCCAACGCGGTCAATTGCCGAATACCGGAAATCTCCCGGTATTGCGCTTCATCAGCCCCCAGCATCAGCGCACTCCTAGACGAGAGGTTCCCATGTCCGCTGCAGCACCGACGCCAGGCGCGAGCCCCGCCTCGCCAGCGCAGAACCCGGTCAAAAAACCAGCCCTGGCCCTGGCCTTCCTCGGCATTCTCGGAGCGCTTCAGGGCACAGACCCCAATATCGCCTCGACAGCGCTGGTGGGTGCGGCGCGCGGCCTGGACATGGGGGGCACGTCACTCGCGGCGAGCATTTCCACACTGGCCCTCGCGGCGACGGCCATTTCGACCGGTCTGCTCGCAGACTCCCTCGGCCGACGCAAGGTTCTGCAAGTTGCCCTGGTCGTGACGATCGTCGGCGACCTCGTCGTATTCCTTGCTCCAGACACGCCCGTCTATCTCGTAGGGCGTGTTATCGCCGGTATCGGTCTCGGCGCGGTCTACGGCGCGGCGTTCGCCTACATTCGCGCCGCAGCCAAGCCCGGCAAGTTGGCCGCGGCCATGGGCATGTTCACCGCAGTGCTCATGGTGTCGACGATGATTCTCACCTTCATCGGCGGCGCGCTGTCATCCATTCAATGGCGCACGGCATTCCTCGTCATCCCCATTGCGAGTGCGATCAGCTTCTTCATCGTGCCGATCCTGCTCCCCAAAGAACCCCGACTGAAGCTCCCTGGCAAGGACATCCTCGGTCAGGTCCTGCTCGGGCTCGGCATCATCGGCCTCCTGGGCGGAATCAGCGAACTCGGCAAGAGCCTGACCAGCCCCATCGCCCTGGGCGGTATTGGAGTCGGGATCGCGCTTCTCATCGTTTGGGTGATCTGGGAGTCGCGCGACGACAAGCGGTTCTTCCCCCTGAAGATCCTGAAGAACCCCATATTCCTGGCAGCGATTGTCGCGGGCTTCGTCTACAACTTCGGCAATGCCGTGGCCTTCCTGCAGCTGACCAACCTCTGGCAATACGTCAACGGGCTGAAGACCCTCCAGGTTGCCATGTGGCAGTTGCCGCTGCTCTTGGCCGGCATCGTTGCGGGCCTAGTCACCGGCCGCCTCATGTCGTCGGGCAAGTTGTCCGCGCGCGCAGTGCTCCTCCTGGGCGGAGTCGTGAGCGCCGTGGGCATGGTTCTGCTGGCCCTTACGCATACCGGGAAGTCCCTCTGGACTTTCCTCCCCGGCGAGTTCCTCGTGGGCGCAGGCGTGGTGATTGCCGCCGTGCCCTACGGCTCGCTCATCTTGAAGGAGGCCCCCGCAAAGTACTTCGGTCCCGTATCGAGCTCACGTCTGACCTTCGGTCAATTCTTCTACGCGATCGGCTTTGCGGCTTCCACCATCGTCATCGACAAGCTCACCCTCGGCGGCACAGTCGCCAAGCTAGAAGCTGCGGGTGTCCCCGCCACTCAGGTGGGCACCGGCCTCGACGCCGTCACGACGTACGCCGCACAGAGCACTGCGCCCACGACATCCGTGGGTAAGGAGGCGCTGGCAGACGCGACCGTGTCCTACGGCGGTGCTTTTGCCACGATGATGTACATCACCGCCGTGCTGATGCTCCTTGGCGGTCTGCTGGGCTACGTCCTCTTGCGTCGCGCGGATAAGCACGCGGACGACGAGACGGTTGAGTCCGTTAAGCATCCCGCCCCGTCTACATCGTCGGGCTGACGCCGCTCGGGTAGTCCAGATCGGACTCGCAACACCCGAAAACCCGACCGCCGAGAGTGGACCCGGACGGTGGTCTACGCGCGGTGGAGCTGAGGGGATTCGAACCCCTGACCCCCTCCATGCCATGGAGGTGCGCTACCAACTGCGCTACAGCCCCGGTGGGACACGGCAGCGTACCTGAGGGTCGACTATCGGTCGTCGGCCAGGGCCGGTTGCGGAAGTGAACCCGCGTTGTACTCCTGGAGTCGCCAGCCGGTGGAGTCCTCGCGCACCACGGACCATGCGCAATTGCTCAAGACGCCGAGGCACGACCAGTGGTCCGGGGGCAACCCGAGAAGTGATGCGATAGCCGCACGCGCGGCACCACCATGAGTGGCGATGATCAGCGTCCCACCCTCCGGCACGTGCGCGAGCTCGCGCTCGATGGCCCGCACCATGCGCTCGGCCACCTCCACGCGGGTCTCACCGCCCCCGGGCCGCGTATGGGAATCCCACGCCCATCGAGTGAAGTCTGCGGCGTGATCGCGCATCAACTCGGCGCGCACCAAGCCCTCCCACGTCCCGGCGAATGTTTCGCGCAGGTCCGGGTCCGTGATCACCGGAAGACCGACGAGGTCGCCGAGCATCTGCGCGGTGACTGCAGCGCGCTGCAGATCGGAGGCGATGATGCGGTCGGGGGTGAGGTGCTGGAGGAACTGAGCCGCCATCCGCGCCTGTTCCATCCCGACCTCGTCGAGTGCGATATCGGTCTGGCCCTGAAATCTCTGCTCGGCATTCCAGGCAGTGCGCCCGTGGCGCCAGAGGACCAGGCGTCGGTTGGCGCTCATCGGTGGTCGGCGGTCACGGCAGGGGGAAGCTGCACCACCGGGCAGTCCTTCCACAACCGCTCGATCGCGTAGTGGATCCGCTCCTCCGCCAACTGCACGTGCACGACGATGTCGCCATAGTCGAGGAGCACCCACCGGCTCTCCTGCTCGCCTTCGCGACGCAGGGGCTTCGCACCCATTCCATGCAGGCGCTCTTCCACCGCGTCGACGATCGCCTTGACCTGACGCTCATTGGCGGCTGAACACAACACGAAGACATCGGTGATCACAAGTTGTTCGCTGACATCGAGCAGGACGATGTCGGTCGCCAACTTGTCGGCTGCAGCCTCCGCAGCAGCGGTGGCCAGTGCTATCGCCTCATCGGACGCTGCCATCAGTTCCCTTCATCGATAGAGATCATGCTTGTCGATCCATAGGGCCACGCCACCCGGCACCAGGTAGTCGATCGGTGCACCCGCATGGATGCGTTCGCGGATATCCGTGCTGGAGATGGCGAGCGCGGGGACCTCGACCAAGGTCGCGGCATCACTCGGCAGACCCGGGTTGCTCAGTCGGTGTCCAGGTCGGGTGACACCCACGAGGTGGGCGCGGGCCAGGATCCCGTCCGGGTCCCGCCACCCCACGATGTCTGCGAGGGCATCGGCACCCGTGATGAAGAACCAGTCCACGGTATCCGCGGGCGACTCCTCCGCGAACTGCGCCTGGAGATCCCTCAGGGTGTCGACGGTGTACGTGGGTCCTTCGCGATCGATGTCCACCCGCGAGACCTCGAAGCGCGGATCGGATGCTGTGGCAATCACGGCCATCAGGTACCGATCCTCGGCGCTCGCCAGGCCGAGGGGCGCCTTGTGCCAGGGCACTCCGGTGGGGGTGAAGATGACGCGCTGCAGATCAAACCGGTGCGCCACCTCCGAAGCCGCAACGAGGTGACCGTGGTGGATGGGGTTGAAGGTTCCCCCCATCACCCCGATGCGATGGCGCATGAAGGAAGTTCAGCGATCGACGTTGATCATCATCGTGACGACCAGCAGGGCACCCAAGACCAGGAACGCGAAGCCTCCGAAGACGTACGGCGAAACCCCGCCACCGTGCTCCCCCGCCTCACTTGCCGCCACCGCAGCGCCAATCCAATTCATGATGCCTCCTGATGATCAGCCTACCCTCACGTGCGGATGTGGCCGTCTCCCGTGACGATGAATGTTGTCGTGGTCAGTTCAGTCAATCCCATGGGACCCCGGGCATGCAACTTCTGGGTGCTGATGCCAATCTCCGCCCCGAATCCGAACTCGCCACCGTCGGTGAACCGGGTGGATGCATTGACCATGACCGCCGCGGAGTCGATGTGGGCGATGAAGTGCTGGGCCGCCGACTGGCTGTCCGTGACGATGGCCTCGGTGTGACCGGAGGACCAGCGCTGGATGTGTGCGATCGCCGCATCGATGTCGTCGACGATGCCCGCGGCGAGATCGAGGGAGTAATACTCCGCAGCCCAGTCCTCATCCGTGACCTCGGCGAACTTGATGCCCGCGGAGGTGGCGTGCAGCGCGAAACGCTCGTCGCCGTGGATGGTGACCCCGGCCTCGCGGAGCGCGGCCAGGAGTCGCGGCAGGAAGGCATCGGCGATCTCCGCGTGGACGAGCAGGGTTTCGGCCGCGTTGCAGACGCTCACCCGTTGTGCCTTGCTGTTCATCACGATCGCGACTGCCTTGTCGAGGTCGGCGTCGCGATCCACGTAGACGTGGCAGTTGCCGACCCCCGTTTCGATCACCGGCACCGTCGAGTTCTCCACCACACTTCTAATGAGGGATTCGCCGCCTCGCGGGATGAGAACATCAACGAGGCCGCGCGCGGTCATCAGATGCTTCACCGACTCGTGGGAGTCTCCCGGAACGAGCTGCACCGCGTCGGCCGGGAGTCCACAGGCCACAAGTGCCTCGCGCATGACGTCGGTGAGGACCGCATTGCTTGCTGCGGCCGAGGAGGAGCCACGCAGCAGGGCCGCGTTGCCGCTCTTCAGACATAACCCCGCGGCGTCGACGGTCACATTCGGGCGCGCCTCGTAGATCATGCCCACGACCCCGAGGGGAACCCGAACCTGACGGATCCGCAGACCATTGGGAACGCTGTACCCGCGCACCACTTCCCCGACGGGATCGGGAAGCGCTGCGACATCGCGGAGGGCATCGGCGATCGCCCCGACACGATCGGGGGTCAGGGTGAGCCGATCGATGATCGCCTCCGACGTGCCGTTGCCGCGTGCCCGCACGACATCGTCGGCGTTGACCGACACGATGCGGTCGGCCTGGTCGACGAGTGCATCGGCCATCGCATGAAGGGCGGCGTCCTTGGCATTGCGATTCAACGTCCGGAGCACTCGAGCAGCCACCCGTGCCCGTCGGGCACAGGCCAGCACGTCTTCGCGGTCGTCCACGCGCCTAGCGTACGGCGTCAGAGTGGGGTGATCCGCCCGCCGGCCAGGCGCAATCCCGCATCCCGCTCGCCGCGGTGTCGCATCGTGGCCCGGTCGACGACCTCCACTCCCACCACGTGCCAGCCGGGAAGTCCCGCGGCATCCGCATTCATCCGCCATACCCGGGACGCAAGATCCACGGCGGTCGCGAGGTTCTCGGCCTCCTCCCAGTAGCGGATCTCCGCCCGATCCCCGGAGTAGCGCGCATCCATAAGGAAGGGGTGACGTTCGCTGAGTCGTTGGAGTGCCGAACGGACCGAGCCGGGATCCTGAACATCGCCAGAGACGGTCAGCGTGACGTGCCACATGTGCTCGGGCTCGAGCGGAGGGGTGATGACGGGTAGGGGGCTGGTCTCCTGACTCACGCTCACCCCAATCCGCGGATCACCACCAGATCGTCTCGGTGGACAACCTCCCGCTCATACTCCGGCCCGCGCTCACGGGCCAGGTCGCGAGTGGATCGCCCCACCAGGGATGGCAACTCACTCGCGTCAAAGTTGACCAGACCACGGGCGACGGTGTCTCCGTTTTGGTCGACCAAGTCCACCGGGTCGCCCGCGAGGAATGTCCCGTTGACCCCAGTGATGCCCGCGGGCAACAGGGACAACCGGCGTTCCACGATGGCCTCGACCGCACCGTCGTCCAGCACGAGCGAACCCGAGGGTGTCGTGGCATGCGCCAACCAGAGCAGGCGCGTTGACGTACGGCTGCCCGTGGGGTGGAAGACCGTGCCCACGGACGCGGCACCGAGTGCCTCGGCGGCGTCCACCGTGGCCGCGACGAGGGTCGGGATCCCGGCGGAGGCGGCGATCCCCGCCGCCTGAACCTTCGACGACATCCCGCCGAGCCCGACACCGGCGGACCCCACGCCACCGATGGCGATGTCGGCGAGATCTGCGGTCGAGTGCACCTCGGGAATGAACCGTGCGTCTCCACGCTCGGGTGGTCCGTCGTAGAGACCCGGCACATCCGACAAGAGGATCAGCGCCTCGGCCTGCACCACGTGCGCGACCAAGGCTGCGAGTCGATCGTTGTCCCCCACCCGAATTTCATCCGTCGCGACGGTGTCGTTCTCGTTGACGATGGGGACGATGCCCAACTCGAGTAGCCGAAAGAAGGTGCGCTGCGCATTGCGATAGTGGGTGCGCCGCGTGACGTCGTCGGATGTCAGCAGAACCTGACCCACTGTGAATCCATGTGTGGCGAAAGCCGCTGTGTAGTGGGCGATCAAGAGCCCCTGCCCGACGCTCGCTGCCGCCTGCTGGGTCGCGAGATCTCGCGGGCGCGCGCGCAGTCCCAACGAGGGCATCCCCGTCGCGATGGCGCCACTCGACACCAGGACGACCTGGGTTCCCTGCTCCCGACGCTGGGCGACGACGGAGACGAGGGCACGCAGTCGATCCGGATCCAGGGCACCATCCCGAGTGAGCGACGACGAACCAACCTTGACCACGATCCTCGGCGCTTGCGCGATACGCGCGCGCACGTCCTCAGTCGATGCCATCGTCCTCACCTCCATCCACGAGATCGCGCTGGTCCAGGTCAAGCCGGACATCCGTCCCGCGTGGGCCCTGGTGCGAAACGGAGCCGATGGTCGGGTACCAATCGAACACCACGGCATTGTCGTCCGATCCCACGCGCACCTCGTTCCCCGGCTGCGCGCCGAGACGGACGAGTTCCTCCTCGACACCGAGTCGCGCGAGGCGATCCCCGAGGTACCCGACGGCCTCGTCATTGCTGAAGTCGGTTTGGCGTACCCAACGCTCCGGCCGCTGGCCGCGTACGCGGAAGGCATCGCCCTCGCGCACGACGGTGAAGCCCTGATCGTCGACCGGGCGGATGACGATGCGCGGCGCCGACGCCTCCACGGTGACCGCGCGCGATTGCTGCACCCGCTCTGCCAAGGCAAAGGACAGCGCGCGGAGCCCCTCGCGCGTGACGGCGGAGACTGGAAAGATCGGGTACCCGCGTTCGACAAGTGCAGGGGTCACAAGGTCGGCCATGGTCCAACCATCGGGGAGGTCGATCTTGTTCAGCACCACCACCCGTGGCCGATCCTGCAGACCTCCGTACGCGGCGAGTTCGGCTTCGATGACATCGAGGTCCGCGACCGGGTCACGTCCCGGCTCGAGGGTGGCGCAGTCGATGACGTGCGCGAGCACCTGACACCTCTCGACGTGACGCAGGAACTCCAGGCCCAGCCCCTTCCCCTGACTGGCGCCGGGGATGAGGCCGGGGACGTCGGCGATCGTGTACACGACCTCGCCCGCCGTCACGACCCCCAGGTTCGGAACGAGGGTGGTGAATGGGTAGTCGGCGATCTTGGGGCGCGCGGCCGACATCGCCGCGATCAGGCTGGACTTTCCCGCACTGGGATATCCGACGAGTGCGACATCAGCAACCGTCTTGAGCTCGAGGATGATCTCGCGTTGCTCACCGGGCTCACCGAGGAGGGCGAAGCCCGGGGCCTTGCGTCGCGGCGAGGCCAGGGCTGCATTCCCTAAGCCACCTCGGCCGCCCCGGGCGATCACGAATTGCTCGCCCGCGCTGACGAGATCCGCGAGGACCTCACCGGACGTCGTGGTGACCTGCGTTCCGGACGGAACGCGCAAAACGACGTCTTCGCCCTCGGCGCCGTTGCGGTGGGAACCCTGTCCTGGCCGCCCGTTCCCACCAGCGCGATGCGGTGAGCGGTGGAACTCGAGCAATGTGGTGATGTGCGGATCAACAACCGCCACGATGTCGCCACCCCGTCCACCGTTACCGCCGTCGGGTCCACCGAGTGGCTTGAACTTCTCGCGATGGACGGAGGCGCATCCATTGCCACCATTGCCTGCTCTGGCGTGGATGAGGACCCGGTCGACGAATGTCGCCATCTATGTCCTCCTCACCATGCAAAAGGGCGGGTCAGTGGACCCGCCCTCGCATGTCGATCGCGTCCTCTAGGAGGCCGCCACGATGTTGACGACCCGGCGTCCGCGATGGCTCCCGAACTCGACGGTCCCCGCCGCGAGGGCGAAGAGGGTGTCGTCGCCGCCACGGCCGACGTTGGTGCCCGGGTGGAAATGGGTCCCGCGCTGACGCACGATGATCTCGCCCGCATTGACCGCCTGGCCCGCGAAGCGCTTCACACCGAGACGCTGGGCGTTGCTGTCGCGTCCGTTGCGAGTGCTCGATGCACCCTTCTTATGCGCCATGACTACTCCTACTTGCCCGTGTTGATCCCGGTGACACGCACCGCGGTGAGTTCCTGACGATGACCCATACGCTTGCGGTACCCGGTCTTGTTCTTGTATTTCAGGATGTCGATCTTGGGGCCGCGACGGTGATCAACGATCTCCGCCGTAACCGTGACCTTTGCGAGTGCAGCGGCATCCGAGGTGACCTTCGCGCCATCCACCACCAGCACGGCCGGGAGGGAAACGGAGCCACCGGGCTCACCGGTGACGCGGTCCATGACCACGAGGTCGCCGATGGCGACCTTCTCCTGCCGGCCTCCGGCACGAACGATGGCGTACACGATTCACTCCACTATTCCAGGGAGCCCCTCAGGGGCACGAGGGAAAAGACTACGGCAGGGAGGCCCCTCCCGTCACATCGCCCCCTGGGCCGCTGGCTCCGCCTCGTCCGGTTCCTCGGGCTCGGGCTCATCGGCCCTCGACAGGGCGCGGGCCGCCACCTCAGCCGGGTCGATGACGCCGGCGGGCTTGCGCCCCCGCGGGCTGTGTTCGTGATGGTCCAGCGAGACCCGGATGCCGCGCCCATTGCACTGCTCGCAGGTCTCGGAGAAGGACTCGAGCAGACCCGAACCGATCCGCTTGCGGGTCATCTGTACGAGACCGAGGGAGGTGACTTCGGCGACCTGATGCTTCGTGCGATCGCGTCCCAAGCACTCGACGAGTCTGCGAAGCACTTGATCACGATTGCTCTCGAGAACCATGTCGATGAAGTCCACGACGATGATGCCGCCGATGTCACGGAGGCGAAGTTGCCGCACGATTTCCTCGGCGGCTTCGAGGTTGTTCTTCGTGACGGTCTGCTCGAGGTTGCCACCCTGACCGGTGAACTTCCCGGTGTTGACGTCGACCACAGTCATGGCTTCGGTGCGATCGATGACGAGGGAGCCTCCGGACGGCAACCAGACTTTACGATCCAACGCCTTCATCAGCTGCTCATCGATGCGGTACTCGGCGAAAACGTCCTTGTCCTGGACCCAGTGGTCGAGTCGATCGCGAAGGTCGGGTGCCACAGCGCTGATGTAGGCGTCGATGGTCGTCCAGGCATTGTCACCGGAGACGACGAGCTTCGTTACGTCCTCGTTGAAGATGTCACGGACCACCTTGATGGACAGATCCGGTTCGCTGTAGAGCAATTCCGGCGGCGATGCCTTGGATGCGGCATCGGTGATGTCCGACCAGAGTGCCTGAAGGCGCTCCACATCCGCCTCAAGTGCGTCTTCCGCTGCGCCCTCTGCCGCGGTACGAACGATCACGCCGGCGTCCTCGGGCATAACGCGCTTGAGAATCGACTTCAAGCGCGTGCGTTCAGTATCTGGGAGTTTGCGACTGATGCCCGTCATCGACCCATCGGGGACGTAGACGAGAAATCGGCCGGGGAGCGAGATCTGGCTCGTGAGGCGGGCACCCTTCTGTCCCACCGGGTCCTTGGTGACCTGCACCATGACCGGATCACCGGACTTCAGCGCGAACTCGATGCGCTTGGGTTGGCCATCCAATCCGGCCGCATCCCAATTCACCTCACCCGCGTAGAGGACCGCATTGCGTCCACGCCCGATATCGACGAAGGCCGCCTCCATGCTGGGGAGCACGTTCTGGACCCGCCCGAGGTAGACGTTGCCGACCATCGACGACTGGGTTCCTCGCGTGACGTAGTGCTCGACGAGTACCCCGTCCTCAAGCACCGCGATCTGAATGCGCTCCGGCGCCTGACGCACGACCATGACCCGGTCGACCGACTCACGGCGGGCGAGGAACTCGGCTTCGGTGAGAATCGGCGCCCGACGACGACCGGCTTCGCGGCCTTCGCGGCGTCGCTGTTTCTTGGCTTCGAGGCGGGTCGACCCGCGCAGGTACTCCTCACCCTTGCGTCGCGGCTCCCGCACCTTGACCACCGTGTTCGGCGGATCATCCGGCGACGGCTCACCGTCACCGTCGCTGCCACGGCGGCGACGACGACGCCGACGACGTGTACCGGACGCGTCTCCTGAGTCCTCCATGTCATCCGACTCGTCCGAGGATTCGGTGTCCGCACCCTCGGGTACGTCGTCCTCGCCGACCCGGCGCTTGCGGCCTCGGCCACCACGCCGACGTCGCTTGGCCTCTCCGGATTCCTCGTCCGCGGGTGCCGCGGCGGCCTTGGGGGCGGGCTTCGCGGTGGACTTCGCGGCGGCTTTCGCAGGCGCCTTGGCGGCAGCGTCCGCGGCCGCCGCCTGGAAGATCACCGATGGCGGTTTGCGCTCGGCGGTCTCCTCGGCACTCGCGGCCTTCTTGCGGGTGCGCTTCGGCTTCTCGACAGCCTCGGAGGCTGGCTCCACGGGTGGTCCCGAGGGCCGGACTGCCGCACGGCGGGTGCGCTTCTTCGGTGGTGACACATCTTCATCGACCATGGGTCGTACTCCTCAATGGGGCGGCGAACCGCCTCTCGCAAGCCTGGTGTGGTGCCGGTGCGCGCTAGTGCTGCGACGCCGACTCCGCAACGACGTCCGGCGCGAAGGGATCTCCCACGCTGCCCGTGCGCGGATCGAATGGCCCCTGTGCCAGCCGCGTCACCCTCGGGGGTGCTGGCGGCATGAGGTCGGCCACGTTCCGCAGTGCTGAAAGAACGTCGTCGGGTCGAACCGACGGTGTGACGTGCCGGACGACCACGTGGAGTATGGCACATCCATCCTCGGACTCCTGCGGCTCCACCACGAGGGAGACCACCGGACCGCGGGCATCGAAGGTCCGCATTCCGGATTTGGTCATGCGGGAGACCTCAGCAGTCTCCAGCCCCAGCAGGCACTCGGCCGCCGCCTCAGCCACGGAGGGCGCGACGCCTGGCAGGGCGATGCGCCAGAGACTGGCCTGCAATCGGCCCGCGAGGTCGGGTGGGGTCGCCTGGACCACTCGGAGTACGTCGAAGCCCTCCGGAAGCGAGGCGTCCAGGCTCTCCCGCACCCATGCGGGGTCGAGGGTCTCGGTGAATGCGAGTTCGACGTACTCGGCCTCCGACGCCGTGCCCGTGGGCGCGGAGTTGGCGTAGGAGATGCGCGGGTGCGGTGAGAAGCCGGCGCTGAAGGCGATGGGGATCCCGGCTCGGCGGATAGCCCGTTCGAGCGCCCGCTGGAAGTCGCGGTGGCTCGAGAACCGAAGGCGCCCGCGTTTGGCGTACTCGAGTCGCACACGCTGGGCGACGGGGGCAACCGTGCGATCGGGGGTGCGCTTCACGCTCCCGCGCCCACGCGCGGCATGGGAAGTTCGGTCACCCCGGTGGGCCCGATCTCGATCGAGGTTCCCATCTGGTCGCAGACACCGCAGTCGAAGCACGGGGTCCAGCGGCAGTCATCGACCGCGACCTCGGAGAGTGAGTCCTGCCAGTCCTGCCAGAGCCACTCGGAGTCGAGCCCGGAATCGAGGTGGTCCCACGGCAGGACTTCGGTGCGGTCACGCTCACGTGTGGTGAACCAATCGACGTCCACAGGCTCACTCGCCAATGCCTGGTCGGCCGCCGCCATCCATCGATCGAAGGAGAAGTGTTCACTCCACCCGTCGAACCGCGCACCATCACGCCAGGCACACTCGATGATCCGCGCCACCCGTCGATCACCACGGGAGAGCAGCCCTTCGACGATCCCCGGCTTGCCATCGTGGTACCGCAGTCCGATCGATTTGCCATAACTGCGATCCGCGCGAATGGCATCGCGCAATGCGTGAAGCCGTGCATCGGTGCTCACATGGTCGAGCTGGGCCGCCCACTGGAACGGTGTGTGCGGTTTGGGTACGAAGCCACCGATAGAGACGGTGCACTTGATATCGGAACGGCCGGATGCAGCACGCCCAGCTTTGATGACCTCACGCGCGAGGGACGCGATCTGCAGCACGTCCTCGTCAGTCTCCGTCGGCAACCCGCACATGAAGTAGAGCTTCACGTGGCGCCATCCCGCTGCGTAGGCGGTGGTGACGGTGCGAATCAAGTCCTCCTCCGTCACCATCTTGTTGATCACCCGGCGCATGCGCTCACTTCCACCCTCGGGAGCGAACGTGAGACCACTGCGTCGACCATTGCGCGAGAGTTCATTGGCGAGGTCGACGTTGAACGCGTCGACCCGCGTGCTCGGGAGCGAGAGGGATGTCTCAGATCCTTCGTATCGGTCGGCGAGACCTCGGGCGATATCAGCAATCTCGGAGTGATCCGCACTCGACAACGAGAGCAGACCCACCTCCTCATATCCGGTGGCGCAGAGCCCTTGGTCCACCATCGCCGCGATCCCGGTGATGCTGCGCTCCCGCACAGGGCGCGTGATCATCCCGGCCTGACAGAAACGGCACCCGCGGGTGCACCCTCGGAAGATCTCCACGCTCATGCGCTCATGCACCGTCTCAGCAAGCGGAACGAGCGGGTTCTTGGGATACGGCCATGCATCGAGGTCCATCAACGTGTGCTTGGACACCCGCCAGGGGATATCGGGGTCACGCGGGGTCACCCGACGGATCCGACCATCGTCGAGGTACTCGACGTCATAGAAGGCCGGGACGTAGACGCTGCCCGTGCGCGCCAGTCGTCGGAGCAGTTCGGTGCGGCCACCGGGACGGCCCTCGCCGCTCCAGGTGCGCAGGTGATCGGTGATGAGCAGGACGGCTTCCTCGCCGTCGCCGAGGACGGCCGCATCGAGGAAGTCCGCGATCGGCTCCGGGTTGAAGGCCGCATGGCCGCCCGCGATGACGAAGGGGTGGGAGTCGTCCCGATCCGCGGCGTGGATGGGGATCTCCGCAAGATCGAGTGCGGTGAGCATGTTGGTGTAGCCGAGTTCGGTGGAGAAGGAGATCCCGAGGACATCGAAGTCGCGGATACTGCGATGGCAGTCCACGGTGAACTGGGGGATTCCGCGTTTCCTCATCAGAACTTCGAGATCGGGCCAGACGGCGTACGTGCGCTCGGCAAGGACATCGACGATCTCGTTGAGCACCTCATAGAGGATCTGCACCCCCTGGTTGGGCGCCCCCACCTCGTACGCATCCGGGTACATCAAGGCCCAGCGGACAGTGGTCGCCTCCCAGTCCTTGCCCCGCGCATTGATCTCCCCACCGACGTATTGGATCGGCTTGTTCACCAGTGGGAGCACGTCTTCCAATTGGGGGAAGACGCTTGCACCGCGGTGGGTATCGATGGGCACCCGACCAGGGTACCGGCGCGCTAGGGAAGCGTGGACGCGCGATGCAGACGCACGGTCTGCAAGAGCCCCACGGCGATATACGTCGACATCATCGACGTCCCTCCTGCGGACACGAACGGCAGCGGGATACCCGTGATCGGCATGATCCCGAGCGCCATTCCCACGTTCTCGAACATCTGGAATGAGAACCAGGCGACGACACCGGAGGCGACCAAGCGGCCGTACATGTCATCGGCCCGCCACGCGATCACACACGCCCGCCACAGGACCACCGCGAGCAACAGGATCAGCAGAGCCGAGCCCAGGAAGCCGAGCTCCTCGCCGACGACGGTGAAGATGAAGTCGGATTCGTTGACCGGGACGAAATTCCCCTGGGTCTGCGGGCCCTCGAAGAGCCCGTACCCGTAGAGCCCACCACCACCGATCGCGATTCGCGCCTGGTTCGCGTTATACGCGGAGTTGCCCGCATCCTCGGCGGGGTTGATGAAGGAGGTGAGTCGCTCGATTTGGTACTCGCGCAGCAGCCCGACCTGCACGGCAACGAGGAGCCCGAGGATGGCGGTTCCGATGAGTCCGACAACCCAACGTGTGGGAGCTCCGGCAACGGCGATGAGTGCGACCGCAACCGCACCGAGGATGAGCACCGTCCCGGTGTCGTTCTGCAACAGGATGATGCCAATCGGCAGTGCGGCAGATCCGATTGCGAGCAAGATCTCGCGCGACGTTGGCTCAGTCTCGTTGTCTCGACGCTCGGCGAGCAGCGCCGCCATCATCAAGATCACTGCGACCTTGGCAATCTCGGACGGCTGGAGGCTGAATCCGCCGGGAACGTTGATCCACGCGCGCGCACCGGAAATGGTCGTCCCTAGTCCGGGGAGGAAAGGGATCAGCAGCAGCACGATGGCTGCCCCGTACAGCACCGGTGTCCAGGCCTGCAGCCACCTATATTGGAGATGCGAAGCGAGGAATCCCAGGCCGATCGCCACGCCGACGGTGATCAGGTGGCGCTTGAGATACGACTGCGGATCGGAGTCCGACGCGAGGTCGGCGCGGCTCGCCGACCACACGAGCACGGATCCGAGGATGGTCAGCGCGAAGACTGCGATGAGGAGCACCCAGTCCAGGTCGCGCCAGTAGCCCCCGCGCCGACGCCCGGGGACCGTGGGCACCTCACCGGGGATGACAACCCTGCCGAGTGACGTCACTCCTGCCTCGCTTCCGGGAGTCCGGTGCCCGCACTCCGCGGGATCACCGGGGTGCCGTCCGAACGAACTCTGGGAAGTGCGTCCTGCGGACGACCTTCAAACAGCACACTACGTCGGGGGTCGATGTCCGACCCCCGCACGCCGAAGAGTGCCTCGAAGATGGCCCGGACTCCGGGGCCGCTGGTCTTGGAGCCGGTGCCTCCCTGGGTCACCATCATCACCACGGCATAACGAGGCTTGTCCGCTGGTGCGTACGCGGCGAACCACGATGTGGACACCTCGCTCCCGGTCACCTGCGCCGAGCCGGTCTTGGACGCCACCGGGATCGCATCGAGCGGGAAGCCCGCGAAGGGCACACGCGCCGAGCCATCCGTGGTGACACCGGGAAGGGACTCACGCAGGAAGCGCAGCGCGGACCTCGGTGCCTTGACGGTGGACTTCACAACGGGCCTGAACTCCTCCACGACTGCCCCGTCACCCGACACAATTCCCTTGATCAGGCGCGGCTCATAGACGGTTCCGCCGTTGGCGATCGCTGCGTAGACCATCGCCATCTGCAGCGGCGTGACCGCGGTGTCACCCTGGCCGATCGCCGCGTTCAGGGCATCTCCCTCGCGCCAACGGAATCCGTCCGCGCAGTTCTCCTTGTCCAGGGCCGTGAAGTAGTCCGCCAACTTCGGGTCGCGTTTGCGTGTCTCGGGATATCCCTCGACCGCGTTCCGACACCAGGTGTCCTTCTTGGTCTCCCAGTTTGCGATCTTGAATTCGCGACTTGCGACTCGCCCGGCGGACTCTTCGGGGAGGTCGATCCCCGTGGGCTCCCCGAGTCCGAACATCCGTGCGGCGCTCGCTATCGGATCGGGCGAAGACACCGTGGCCTTGTCGCCGCCGGCCCGCTCCCACATCGCATCTGCGATCCCGTAGAACACGGTGTTGCACGACACCTCGATCGCGCGTCGTAGCGAGATCCGACCGTAACCCGCGGACTCGTAGTTCCGGAAGGTCTGGGTGCCGAGTTTGAGTTTGCGCGGGCAGTTGTAATCCCCGTAGAGACTGAATCCATCCTTCCCCGCAGCGACGGTGCTGATCACCTTGTACGTCGAACCTGGTGCGAACAAACCCTGCATCGCATTCGATGCGAGGGAGTCACTTGCCACCAGTCGGTCGTACTGCTTCTGGGTGACCCCACCCACCCAGATAGCCGGGTCGTACGTCGGATAACTCGCCATCGCGAGGATGCGCCCGTTGCGCACGTCGATCACTACCGCTGCACCCGAATCACCGGGATACCCCTGCTCCTGTGCACGTTGCACAGCTGCAACCAATTCCTTTTCCACGACGGACTGGAGTCGGGCATCGATACTCGATACGAGGTAGTTCCCGGGCGATGGAGGGCGTTGGTCGATGGTTCCCGTGACTCGACCGGCAGTGTCGACGGCAAGGGTGGTGACCGCTGGCTTCCCTCGGAGCTCCTCGTCGTAGTAGGACTCGAGTCCCGAGCGTCCCACGGTGTCGGTGCGCCGGAGTCGATCCCAGGCTGTGGTGCCACCCTGCTCGTCGAGCTGCTCCTCGGTGACCGGGCCGAGGTAACCCAGGAGGTGCGCGGCGTTCACGTCGAAGGGTGCCGGGTATTCACGAATCGCTTCCAGGCGCGCGCTAGTGCCGGCGAAGTCACTACGGCGCTCCATGATGGAGAGAGCCACCTGCGCATCGATATCGCGCGCGATCGGGATCGGTTGGTAGGGCGAACCGTTCCAGCACACCGGAGGCGGCTTCGCGCCCTCGGAGCCACAGGTCTTGAGGCGGTCGGCGATCTTCTCCGCGGGGATGTCGAGGATCCGGGACAGTCGTTGGATCACGCCATCCCCGCCATCTGCCTGACGTTGGAGTGCGAGCCGGTCGACCGTGACCACCAGCGAGGTGCGATTGGACACCAGTGGTCGACCCACCTGGTCCAGGATCAGGCCGCGCACCGCCGGCTCGACCACCTCACGCACGGTGTTGTTCGCCGCGGCCACCCGATAGGTCTCCCCCGTCATGACCTGGAGGTAGTAGAGGCGGCCGAGCAGCGTCACGACCAGGGAGCCCACGAGCACCATCAGGATGAGGAGCCGGAGATTCGATCGCTCTCGCATACCCCTCCCTTCCTCAGCCAGCATGATCCCCCATGCCCGGTTCCCTCCCTGGGACGGGCGCGGGTCACAGGGCGTTCCCCGGCCCCACGAGGGGCATTCAGGACATATCGGTGATGCGCGGGGGGAGCCGTAGCTCCGCGGGCGGCGCAGGGGCAACGCGCGCCGCCAACCAGGCGACCGCCGGTATGACGAGCGGCGCGAGCAACACGCCGTACAGGGCGGATGCGAGCACCACGGTCGGGACCTCGGACCAGATCACCCGCGGGCTGCCTAAGAGAGCATCGATCGCAGCGGTGGCCAGGGCCGCCCCCGCGGTGCTCAATCCGACGAGGCCCATCGACACCCACACGGTGCGGTCACGGGGATGGATGACGAATCCCGTGACGAATCCGATGACCAGGTACACCAGGGAGTTCACCCCCAAGGGGGTGTCCGAGGGTGGAGAGATGTCCACGAGTGCTCCGGCCAGGAAGCCGGCGATAGCACCCTCGGTGGGGCCGAGGGCCAGGGCGAGCGCGACCACCGCGACCACGAGCAGATCGGGGGTGGCAGCGGGAATGCCCAGCCGGCTGAGCACGGTCGCCTGGAGGACATCGGCCACGAAGACCACCCCGAGGATGAGTAGGCCCTGACGCCAGATCATTCGAGCGCCACCTCCGGTGCAGGCGTGGCCGGCTGCTCGACCTCGATCCCGGAGGTGGGCTCCGAGCTCGGTGCCGGCGGCGACACCACGGCCCCCGGGCCCGGGACGAGGGTGTCCCGGGGATCGGTGCGCGGAGGTTGCACGACGACGCCCACGATGCTGAGCGCCGACACCTTCGCGAACGGCCGCACGGTCGCCACGCGCGTCAGTTGACCCGCGGTGCCCGTCACCTCGACCACCTCGCCGATGGGCAGCCCCGGGGCGTAGGGCCGACCCCCCTTCGACCCGAAGGTGACGAGGGCGTCGCCCGAGCGCACCTCGGCCAGCGGATCGAGGAGTTGGAAGTCGAGGGAGTCTTGGCGCCCCGTTCCGGACACGATGCCGATCTCCTCCGTCGTGGCGATCCGCCCACCCACCGCCGACGAGGCATCGACGATCAACACCACCGTGGACGTGGTGGCGAAGGCCTTGAGGACACGTCCCACGAGACCCTGCCCGTTGATGACGGTCATGTCCGGCTCGACGCCGTCATCGCGGCCCGCATCGATCGTGACGGTCCATGAGAAGTCCTGGGCGGGACCGACGGCGATCACCTCCGCGGGAACGATCGCGTATTCACCCACCGAGGAGACCTTCAGGAGCGCATTCATCTCGTCGACGCGTGCGCGCTCATTTTCAGCGATCCTCACTTGAAGTTGCAGATTCTCGTTCTCTGCGCGGAGGTCGCGAATCTGTTGCGATTGCGCGTTGAGAGTTCCCCACCACGAATTGAACGACGTCAGGGGGGCGAAGACGAAGGCAGCACCAGACTGGACACCACCCATGATGGATGACAGTGCAGCACGCGCACTAGAAAGTGGGCCTTCGCCTCCTCGGAGATCGAGGATGATGAATGTCAATGAGGCGACGACCAGGATCGACAGTGCGATCCGCAGGCGCCGCGACAACATGGGTGCAGTCTGCCCGATCCCGCTCTACTAATCAGCGGCGCGGCTCGGAGACAAGAACCTGCTGCAGTGCATCGAACTCTTCGATGCACTTTCCGGATCCGAGGACTACACAGTCGAGTGGATTGTCTGCGATGAAGATCGGCATTCCGGTCTCGTGGCGCAACCGCTCATCCAATCCGCGCAGCAGTGCCCCGCCACCGGTCAGCACGATTCCACGATCCATGATGTCGCCCGAGAGTTCCGGTGGCGTCCGATCGAGCGCCGCCTTGACTGCATCGACGATGGCAGCGACAGGCTCGTCCATGGCGCGGCGGATCTCCTCCGCACTGACGACAACAGTGCGTGGCAAACCCGTAACGAGGTCGCGACCGCGAATCTCCGCATGTGGTTCCTCGGGTGCGGGGAAGGCGGAGCCGATCGCGACCTTGATCTCCTCCGCAGTGCGCTCACCGAGGAGAAGGGAGTACTCCTTCTTGATGTACTGGATAATCACGTTGTCGAGCTCATCGCCGCCTACACGCACCGAGAGGCTCACGACGATTCCACCGAGCGAGATGACGGCGACCTCGGAGGTGCCACCCCCGATATCGACGATCATGTTGCCGGTTGGTTCATGCACGGGCAGGTTCGCACCGATGGCAGCCGCCATAGGTTCCTCGATGATGAACACCTTGCGCGCACCAGCGGCGTAACCAGCATCCTTCACGGCGCGCTGCTCGACCCCCGTGATCCCGGAAGGAACACAGATGATGAGTCGGGGTTTGGCGAGGTGACGACGGCGGTGCACCTTCTGGATGAAATAGCGGAGCATGCGCTCGGTTGTGTCGAAGTCGGCGATGACGCCGTCCTTGAGAGGACGGATAGCGATGATGTTGCCGGGCGTGCGCCCGATCATGCGCTTGGCCTCGGAACCCACGGCGAGAATGCCGCCGGTGGTGCTGTTGATGGCGACGACGGAAGGCTCGTTCAGCACGATTCCCGTGCCGCGCACGTACACGAGCGTATTGGCGGTGCCAAGGTCCACAGCCATGTCTCGCCCGATGAAGGTCGAGGTAGGAGAGGCCATTCACACGCCTTTCAACACGGACTCGGGCCCTAAGGCCGGAACTCCAGTGTAGACGCCCCTCTAGAGCTCGCCCACATCCCTGGCCCGGTCACGCTCGCGGCTCCGAAGCGTCTCCTCGAGCTCCTCGGGCGACGGTGACTCATCGGAGAATCCGTATGCTGCGGTCACGACCGTGCCGAGATCGGCGCGATAATCGTGGCCGATGCTCTCGAACTCGCCCGGGGTGACATCGGTGGCGTAGACGGTGTCGACAAGGACCTGGGCCCACGTGATACCCGGAGACCACCGCATGCCCTCCGGCACATTGCGACCACGTGGGCCCGACAACCAGTCCGGACGCGTGCCGATCAACTCCCGACGGAAGCGCACGACCGGATCACCATGGTGTTCAAGGAACCACACCCGCTCCTGCGGACGAGGATGCGGGATATCACGAGGACTATCGATGCTGACGTAGGACGAACAGCGGGAACGGAACCGATCCGCGCGCACGCCTCCCGGAGTGCCAACCCACAACGCGGTGTGAATACCGAATCGGTCGAGGTCCGTCGTACCTGCGGGTAGCGCCATCTGCTGCACGAGCGCCCCGAGACTCTCACCATAGAGAAGGAGTCGTGGATGCCCGCCAAGCGCACTCAGCCGCTCGAGGAGATAACGCTGCGTTCGTGCGGCGAGCTCCGCAGTTCCGAGGGACAGGAAGCTCGGAAGAAGTCCCGAGCCCACGACGATCGATGCGCAGTCTCCACCAGTGCGCAATTCCACGACATCGATCGGGGTGGGATTTGCGTACCCGGTCCCTGCAGGCGCCTGCACAACGAGGGTGCCGCGATCGAATGCACCGGTGCGCGCCAGCTCCGCCATGGCGAGTTCGACCCGGTCTTCGGGACGAGCAGCCGAGTCAGCGCCGATGAAGATCCGGATGGCATCCTCGTGGGCGCGGGTATGGACGAAACGGGCACCCTCGCGGCCCAGCGACGCCAGGGGCACGTGCGACATGGATGACCCACTGACATGCGGACTCGTGGGAGGTTCGCGAAACGCCACATCGAGTTCACGACTCGACGCGGTCAGTCGCTCGAAGAGTCGGCTTCGAACGATGCGTCCACCCCACCACAGCCCGGCACCGGCACCCGCGAGAACTGCCATGCGTCGGGGGCGGAGGAGACGGGGGGCGTCGGGGGCACCTGCCACCACTGCGGCCGACGCGCCGGCGAGTACGGCCGGGAATGCGATCCGCACCGGACGTGGCCACGGCACGAGCGTGGGTCGACGTGCGGCGATGGCGACGAGCGCGCCGGCCGCGAGTGCGGTGAGTGCGCGGATCCTCACCCGAGGCCGGGGAAGAACAGCGCGATCTCACGTGCAGCGGACTCGGGTGAATCCGAACCGTGAGTCACGTTGTTCTGCGTCTCGGTGGCGAGATCACCGCGAATCGTTCCGGGTGCTGCGTTGACGGGATTCGTGGCACCCATCATCGTGCGCCACGCGACGATGGCATCCGGGCCCTCGATCACGGCGGCCACCAACGGGCCACCCGTGATGAAAGACACCAAGGACTCGAAGAACGGCTTGCCCGCGTGCTCGCCGTAATGCGTCTCCGCGATCGAGCGGGTCAGCGTGCGCATCTCCAGAGCGACGACGCGGAATCCCTTGCGCTCGATGCGTGCGAGCACCTCACCGACGAGGCCGCGCGCCACGCCATCGGGCTTGATCAGGACCAGGGTTCGCTCGGACACGTTGACTCCACTCACTCACTCGATGTCTTCTTCATGTGATGTGTTCGGCAGCCTACTGACCGGCACGTGCGCGGTCGATGCGACCGCCCATGCGCACGGCGACGAACCACAGGATCGCGAACATGCCCCCGAGGATCCACATCGTCGGGATCCAGAAGCCGAGGGCGAGGACGACCACCTGCATGGCCCAGCCCCACCACACACCGAAGGGCCGCGTGATCACCGCGATGCCCAGGATCAAACCGATTGCGATCGCTCCACCGATGGCGAAAGCAACTCCCATCGAGTCGACGTAGCCATTGACGGCCAGGAGCGGCATCGCCAGGAGCACGACGATCGCCTCAAAGCCAAGAACGGAGGACCCGAGGACCCTCATGGTGCGTCCCGCCACGGAGCCGCATCCAGAACCCGCATGGCGTCGCCGGCGAGCACGAAGGAGCCGGCGATGATGACCGCGGACACACCCGGGCGTGACTCGGCAATCCCGATCGCAGTATCGATCGCGTCTGGGACAGAGGCCACAACGCTGATCGGAAGCACGCCCGATACCGACTCGGCGATCGCGGCCAACTCATCCGCAGCGATCGCGCGTGGTGACTGCGGCGCCGTTATAACGAGCTCATCGATGACCGGCATGAGGATCTCGAGGAAACCCAGCGCATCCTTGCCTTGGAGCATTCCCACCACCGCGATGATCGAATCGAACGCGTAGTACTGCTGCACGGATGACGCCAACGCTGCGGCGCCATGCGGGTTGTGGGCGGCATCGATGATGACGGCGGGACCCTGGCGGACCATCTGCAACCGTCCCGGGACCACCACCTGTGCCAGACCATCACGCACCAGGTCGATGTCGAGGGGCTGGTGCAGGAAGGATTCCACCCCGGCGATCGCGCACGCGGCGTTGTGCGACTGGTGATCACCCAGCAGGGGAAGGAAGAGATCGGAGTAGACCCCGCGTGTGCCACGCACACCGATCATCTGGCCCCCGACCGCCACCACTCGATCCGTGACGGCGAACTCGATTCCCTCGCGTTGTGGGGTGAGCCCGAGCATCGCGCACCGCTCCTGGAGCACCTCTCCGGCTTCGCGCGGTTGTTCGGCGAGAACAACGTCCGCGTCACCCGTGACGATCCCCGCCTTCTCCCCCGCGATCGCCGCGATGGTTTCGCCGAGATACTCCATGTGGTCCAGTCCAATGGGTGTGACGATGCACACCTGCGCGTCGACCACGTTGGTCGCGTCCCACGTGCCCCCCATTCCGACCTCGATCACGGCGACGTCGACCGGGGCGTCGGCGAAGATGGCGAAAGCGAGTGCGGTCAGCACCTCGAAGAAGGACATGCGGGGACCGCCATCGGCCTGCGACTGCGCGTCGACCACCCGGATGCAGGGCTCGGCCTCCTGCCAGGTCGCGACCAGGCGTTCATCGCTGACCGGGATCCCGTCCAGACAGATGCGCTCACCGATCCGCACGAGGTGCGGTGATGTGAACAGGCCCGTGCGGAGGCCATAGGCACGAAGGATCGACTCGGTCATGCGCGAGGTCGAGCTCTTACCGTTGGTGCCTGCGACCTGGATCACCGGGAAGACCCGATGCGGATCCCCCATCAATGTGACGACGGATGCGATGCGCGCGAGCGAGGGCTCGAGTTGCGATTCCGGCCAACGCGACTGCAGTTCTTCCCAGAGGGCATCCGCGGTCATCATCGCAGTCTAGGAACCTAGGATTGCCGACCATGGTCCCGGACAAGCCCACTCTCGATGGCATCGAGCAACGGTGGTCCCGGTGGTGGGAGGAGCACGGGACCTACCGGTTCGATCGGACCAAGACCCGTCCCGAGGTCTACTCCATCGACACACCGCCCCCGACCGTCAGCGGAAGCCTCCACGTGGGCCACGTTTTCAGCTACACCCACACGGACTGCATGGCGCGCTACAAGCGCATGCGCGGGTTCGAGGTCTTCTACCCCATGGGCTGGGACGACAACGGCCTCCCCACGGAGCGCCGCGTGCAGAACTACTTCGGTGTCCGCTGCGATCCCTCCCTCCCCTACGACCCGGACTTCACCCCGCCGGAAAACCCGGACCCGAAGGAGCAGATCCCGGTTTCGCGCCGCAACTTCGTGGAGTTGTGCGAGAAGTTGACGGTCGAGGATGAAGTGGCGTTCGAGGACCTGTGGAAGCGCATGGGACTCTCCGTCGATTGGACGCAGACCTACCAGACGATCGATCGCAATGCCCAACGCACGAGCCAGCTCGCATTCCTTCGCAATCTCGCCCGCGGCGAGGCTTATCAATCCGAGGCACCCACCCTGTGGGACGTGACGTTTCGCACCGCGGTGGCACAAGCGGAGCTCGAGGATCGGGAACGCCCCGGCGCCTACCACCGCATCGGATTCCACCGTGCCGACGCCGAACCCGTCTTCATCGAGACCACGCGCCCAGAATTGATCGCCGCATGCGTCGGCCTGGTCGCGCATCCCGACGACGCGCGGTACCAGCCCCTCTTCGGAACGACCGTGACCACTCCGGTCTTCGGCGTGGAGGTCCCGGTGGTTCCGCATACGCTCGCCGATCCCGAGAAGGGTTCGGGTATCGCGATGATCTGCACCTTCGGCGATCTCACGGACGTGACCTGGTGGCGTGAATTGCAACTCCCGACCCGCCCGATCATCGGGTGGGATGGGCGGATCCTCTCGGAGGTACCCGCCTGGATCACTTCGACTTCCGGAACCGACGCGTATGCCCGCATCGCGGGAGCAACGAGTCACACGGCACGCGAACGCATGGTGGAGATCCTGGCCGAATCGGGTGACCTGGTCGGCGAGCCACGGGAGATCACCCACCCGGTGAAGTTCTTTGAGAAGGGTGACAAGCCACTCGAGATCGTCACGACGCGGCAGTGGTACATCACCAACGGTGGTCGGGAGCCGGCCTTGCGCGCCCAACTCCTCGAACGCGGTCGGGAACTCGCCTGGCATCCGGAGCACATGCGCGTGCGCTACGAGAACTGGGTGGAAGGACTCAACGGGGACTGGCTCATCTCGCGTCAGCGATTCTTCGGAGTGCCGATTCCGCTCTGGTACCCGCTGGACTCCGAGGGCAACCCGGACTACGCACGTCCGATCGTCCCCGATGAGAAGGACCTGCCGATCGACCCGAGCAGCGATGCCCCGCCCGGGTTTACCGAGTCACAGCGCGGCGCCGCGAGCGGGTTCATCGGCGATCCCGACGTCATGGATACCTGGGCCACGAGTTCCTTGAGCCCGCACATCGCGGGCGGATGGGAACGGGACCCGGATCTCTGGAGCCGCGTCTTCCCCATGGACGTGCGTCCGCAAGCCCACGAGATCATCCGCACCTGGCTCTTCTCCTCCGTCGTGCGTTCGCACCTCGAAGATGGCTGCCTCCCGTGGAGCGATGCCGCCATCTCGGGCTGGATCCTCGATCCGGATCGAAAGAAGATGAGCAAGTCCAAGGGCAATGTGGTGACCCCGATGGCACTCCTCGACGAATACAGCTCCGACGCAGTGCGCTACTGGGCCGCATCGGGTCGCCCTGGCACGGACACCGCCTTCGACGTCGGCCAGATGAAGATCGGTCGTCGTCTTGCGATCAAGATCCTCAATGCCAGCAAGTTCACCTTGAGCATGGGGCCGATCGACGACATGGCCGCCATCGCCAACCCCCTCGACCTGTCGATGCTGGCCAGGCTGCGGTCCGTGGTGCAGGAGGCCACTACCGCATTCGAGGCGTATAACTACGCGCGTGCGCTCGAGGTGGCCGAGACCTTCTTCTGGGCATTCACCGACGACTACGTCGAACTCGTCAAGGAGCGTGCCTACGCCACCGGGCCCGACTCGGAGAGCGCTCGCGCCTCACTCACCCTCGCGATCTCGATCCAACTGCGCCTGTTCGCTCCGTTCCTCCCATTCACGACGGAGGAGGTGTGGTCGTGGACGCGCCGTGGCTCGATCCATCGATCCACCTGGCCGAGTGACACCGAGTTTCCATCCGGGGGCGATCCGCACATCCTCGAGCGGGTGTCCGAGGCGCTGAGTGGCCTGCGCAAGGTGAAATCGGATGCGAAGGTGTCCATGAAGGCGCGGCTCACCGAGGCGAGCATCGAGGGAACTCCCGATGTCATCCACTCCATCAGCCAGGCGCGCGATGATCTGCGGGCTGCGGGCGGGGTGGACGAGTTGATCCTCGCTCCTGCCTCGGATGATGCACCGCTCTCGGTGCGGGCGATCGTGGCCGAGGCTTAGGCCGACTTCTCCTTGCGCTCACGGCGCGGAGCCGTGCGGGGCACGAGGGTGGGATTGACGTGGTCGCGCACCACCTCGCCCGTGATCACCACCTTCGCGACGTCGTCGCGGCTCGGGATGTCGTACATCACGTGCAGAAGGACCTCTTCGAGGATGGCGCGCAGACCACGCGCACCGGTCCCGCGCTTGAGAGCCTGCTCCGCGACCTCTGTGAGGGCTTCCTCATCGAACTCGAGCTCGACGTTGTCCAGGTCGAACAACCGCTGGTACTGCTTCACCAGCGCGTTCTTCGGTTCGGTCAGGACGGCGATGAGGGCCTCCTGATCCAACTTGGTGACCGAGGTGAAGACCGGCAGGCGGCCGATGAACTCCGGGATCATCCCGAACTTCAACAGATCCTCGGGGAGAACGTGCTCGAAAGCGTCGTCGATGTTCTTCGGGCCGGCCTCGCGCTCGCCATCGACGAGGTCGAAGGTGAAGCCGAGGTTCTTCTTTCCCAGTCGCTGCTCGACGATCTGCTCGAGTCCGGAGAAGGCACCGCCGACGATGAACAACACGTTGGTGGTGTCGATCTGGATGAACTCCTGATGCGGATGCTTCCGACCCCCCTGGGGAGGAACCGATGCGGTGGTTCCCTCGAGGATCTTCAGGAGTGCCTGCTGCACACCCTCGCCGGAGACATCGCGGGTGATGGACGGGTTTTCACTCTTGCGGGCGACCTTGTCGATCTCGTCGATGTAGATGATGCCGGTTTCGGCGCGCTTGACGTCATAGTCCGCCGCTTGGATCAACTTGAGCAGGATGTTCTCGACGTCCTCACCCACATACCCGGCTTCGGTCAACGCCGTGGCATCAGCGATCGCGAAGGGGACATTGAGCATGCGCGCGAGCGTCTGCGCCAGCAACGTCTTGCCGGATCCGGTGGGCCCGAGCAGGAGGATGTTGGACTTGGCGAGTTCCACGACGTCATCGCGGGTGGACTCCCCGGCCTGGACACGCTTGTAATGGTTGTAGACAGCAACAGAGAGCGCCTTCTTCGCCGTCTCTTGACCGATGACGTACTGGTCGAGGAACTCGTAGATCTCGCGGGGCTTGGGAAGCTCGCCGAGGGAGGCACCGGTGGCCTCGGTCAATTCCTCTTCGATGATCTCATTACAGAGGTCGATGCACTCGTCGCAGATGTAGACGCCGGGTCCGGCAATGAGTTTCTTGACCTGCTTCTGGCT
>VGCC01000016.1 GCA_016870195.1 Actinomycetota bacterium | reverse complement strand
CCGGTTCTGATTCGACGCGGAGGCGACCCTTGGAGCCAAGGTGCCCGGGGCGCTCTTGGCGCCATCTGGAACACCCTGGGTACCCTGGGTGCAATTCTTGAACTGGGCCGTGGTGCTCGGTGTCAGGTACGAGGGAGTCCCTGCGGGATTCACCACGGTCACAGTGACGTTTGTGTCGGGAGCCGCAGTAAACACCGTCGGGTACACGTTCGACACTCCGACATTCGGTGGGGTGCCTGCGGCACTGGTGGGGATCGCGAGCCCGGCGGCAAGCAGGGCGCCGATTGTCACGGCGATGCCGGCACGAGCGGCACGGATGGCGCGGATGTCGCGGCGGCTTTGGTGACGGCCTCGGGCCATGGAGCCCTCCCGGCATTGGGACGGCCCGGTGCCGTCCGCGTGGATTCAGGGTAGGCGCCCCGCAGGATCTGCTGCAACTCACCGACGCGGCGTACGCGCCGATCGCGGCCGACTAACCCAGGACCTGGTCGACCCAGTCGAAGACCCGCTGACCGCGCACCTGGGGAGCCATGGGCTCGCAATGCCAATTGGCACCCTCGGCAGAAGTGAAGTGCGTTATCTCCTTGCCGGGTGCGGTCATCAGGTCGTAGAGCTGCTGGGACTGGCCGGGCCAGAACTGCTCATCGTCCGGATCGGTGATGAGCGTCGGGCACGTGATCTTGCCCGCGACATCGGTCAGGTTCCATTTGTCGAGTTCGTGCAGCACTGCCGAGAGGGTGGGCAGGCCGTAGGGCTCGATGCGCTTAGACAGGCTCGTGCGCACCTCGGAGCTGGCACCCTCGATCTGCGTCATGATCTGGTCGAACTGCTCGTCTTGCCCGGCCGCCAGCAACTGCAGCATCTGCTCCGGCAGCTTGCCGGTCCACGATGTGCGGACGTCGATGACTCCGGGATCGGCGATGATGGCAGCCAGTCGGTGTTCGAACGCCGCGGCGCGAGGCACCCAGTAGCCGCCCTGGCTGTTGCCGGCCAGCACAAGCTTTGCTGGGTCGACGTCGGGACGCTTGACGAGGAAGTCGACGACCGGAGTGATGACGGCCTCCCAGTCGTAGCGGAAGTAGAGCTTCTGGTCATACAGGGCACGCCCCTGGCCGGGGCCGTCGAAGGTCATCGCGTGGTAGCCACGGGCAAGCGCGTCGACGACACCCATCTCAAGCATGTCGCTGACCGGGCCGTCGGACCCGTTGTTGAGGATGATGGTGGGCCTGCGCTCCGGCCCCGCGGACCAGAAGTAGCCGTGCAGGTGGGTGCCCTCGTAGGGAATTGAGATGTGCTCGACCGGTGTCGGCCACAGTCGCATGGCGTGGTCGAAGCACTCTCGGTGCCACTTCCACGTGGCGAGTTCGCGCGAGGGGTCCTTGGTCGCGAGGACGTAGAAGAACGCTGAGGCCGCGTAGTTCGCCGCTCTCAGGTAGGCGTCGCGTGCAGAAGCGAGGTGGCCGGCTGCCTCGGCCTCCTCGGCGATCCGACGGACCCGCCGCGCCGTGGCCATCCACTCGTCAAACCACGAATCGGGATCGGCGTTGGTGATGCGGTCCGTGGTGGCGAAGACCTCGCCGGGCTCAGACAGACGATAGGGCGCAGAGCCGAGCGTGATGAGCGCCATGAACTCAAAGCCTTCGTCGTCGAAAAATCGGTGCTGGGCCATGGATACACCTCGTTCACTCGGATGCGGGAGCCATTGCGCTGGGCCACGTGAAGTTTACTGCCGCGATTTCGAGAAGGGAAGGCCTACGCGAGGGCGTCGATTCGCTCATGTGAGCGTCCGCGCCACCAGTCGCTGAGCGCTGCGAGGAAGACGACGAGCACGCCGGCTATCGGCCACAGCACAAGCACTCCCGACATGCGCAGGGTGAGGGGTGCCGCGAGCGCGGTGCCTTCGGGACTCGACGCCACGAGAGCGTCGAAGTCGAAGGAGCCGACGGTCTCCCCCGTCCACCACAGGGCGAGCGCTCCCACCGTGCCCAGGACGAGCACGCTCACGAGAGCGATAAGGAGGGCCTGGTCGCGCGAGGCGATGCGGCGTGACACCCACACGGCCCTTGGAATATCGCGCAGAATCAAACCGGGTCTATATACGTATGGGGTGGTGGGCCGGGTTTAATAACCCCGGGTCAAGTCCACGAGGCCACTGCCCACACGAAACAGGCTCAATTCGGTCCTTTCGCATACCCCCTTTTGACACACCGTGCAGGGTACGCGGGTGCGGGGCATGAATACCGACATCGCGCGGAGAGTCGATATACCCTCGAACTATGCGCCGAACAATCATTGCCTCGCTCGCCCTCGGACTCCTCGTCCCCCTTCTCGCACTTCCCGCCGCATCGGCGGACACCACGGTCAAGCCTCGTAAGAGCGCGTGCACCGCCGATCCCGCCGACTACGCTTGCCTCAAAGCAAGCGCACGCCGCGAGGTGGCGGGCGAGCCCGTGAGTTTCACCGGGACGCTCAGCCCGCGGGCGATGAAGGCCTTGGCGTCCTGGACTCAAGGTGAGAACACCGTGTGCTTGATCCGGTTCGCACCCACGCCCGCGAGCGACGGCTGGGGGTCGCAGACCCTCGATCAGGCATGCACCACGGTGAACAAGAACGGAACCTTCGGACTCACCGTGGAACTGGGCAAGCAAGGACTCCACTTCTATGGGGTGGAGATGGGCCCCTGCCGAGCTTCCCAGGATGAATGCGGCAACGCCGATCCGGGACTCCTCGGAGTCGCGAATAAGAAGGACCGAGTCGTCGCCGTGCGGACCGTGGCTCCCTAGGACACATTTTCGTACCTGAACCTCGCTACCCCGGATCATCCACATGCGATGATCCCGATGCTGTGATGCCTGCGGTGAGGGAGTCCCATGTTCGGTGAACCGCCGCCGCCTGGTGCTGTCCACGGTGGTGCGCACGTGATGGACGCGGCCCGTGACGCAGGCGCATCGACGTTGTTCACGCTAAGCGGTGCGCACATATTCCCGCTCTACGACGCTGCCGTGGGCGGCAAGGAGACGGTGCAGCAATCCGGTTCTCCGCGCGATGCGCAGCACGCCGGGCCCGTGCGCTTGATCGACGTCCGACACGAGCAGACCGCGGTGTTCGCCGCGGAGGCGACGGGCAAGTTGACCCGCACGGCGGGAATCGCCGCCCTCACCGCGGGCCCAGGCGTCACCAACGGCGTCAGTGCCATCGCGGGCGCATGGTTCAACGGCTCGCCGCTGGTCGTCCTCGGCGGCCGCGCACCGGATTACCGCTGGGGCTCGGGGGCACTGCAGGAACTCGATCAGCCACCAATCCTGGAGTCGATCACCAAAGCGTCCTGGACCGTGCACGACTCCGCGCAGATCCATGCCGACATGACCCGGGCCTTCTCGCTCGCCAATAGCGCGCACCGGGGTCCGGTGTTCGTGGACATCCCGATGGACGTGTTGTTCACGCCGTCCGTGGCGAATTTCCCCGGCACGAACGAGCACGTTCCGATCGGGGTGGATGGCGACGCGGTCGAAGCCGCCGCTCGCGTGATCGCCGAGGCCCACCACCCGGTGATCGTGATGGGCAGCGACACGTGGCAGGCGGGCGCCGTCGAACAGATGCGCGCACTCATCCACGAACTCGGCATTCCCGCCATCGCCAACGGAATGGGACGGGGCATCCTGCCCCCGAGTGATCCGCTACTCGTCACCCGTGCGCGATCGGCCGCGTTCAAGGGCGCCGACGTCGTCATCGTGATCGGGACACCCCTGGACTTCCGGTTGAACTACGGCGACTTCAAGGACGCGCAGGTGGTGCACATCGTCGACGATGTCTCGCAGGTGGCCGGACACCTGCAGGCGACGAGTCTCGCGGGAGATCTGCCCGTCACTCTCGAGGCCTCAACGAGCGCCGTCATCGGACGTGGTGGACAGCGGAGGACTGCGTGGCGCGAGTGGGCTGCGACCCTCGCCTCCGACACCGCGCGTGCCCGGGAGGCCGACACGGAGGTCTTCACGTCTACCACCGCGCCGATCCATCCCGCGGCGATCTACGGAGCGCTCATCCCCCGGCTCACCGATGACACCGTGGTGATCGGTGATGGTGGCGACTTCGTGTCCTTTGCCGGGAAGTTCATCGAACCCGCGGAACCGGGGAGGTGGCTTGATCCGGGACCCTATGGATGTTTGGGAACCGGCCCCGGCTACGCCATGGCCGCGAAACTCGTGCACCCACAGTCACCCGTTGTGCTGCTCGCGGGTGACGGCGCATTGGGGTTCTCGTTCATGGACCTGCAGTCCCTCGTCACCCACCGCCTGCCCGTCGTGATCGTGGTCGGCAACAACTCCGGATGGGCACTGGAACGCCATCCGATGCGCATGCTCTACGGCTACGACGTGATTGCGGATCTGCCGACCACCGATTACGCCCGACTCATGATCGACCTCGGTGGCAGTGGCGAAACAGTGACGTCAGCGGCAGACATCGGGCCCGCCCTTGACCGTGCATTCGCGTCCGGAGTTCCCAGCGTGGTCGACGTTCGAACGGATCCGAACGTCGCCTATCCGCGAAGCACCACGGGGATCTGATCCAAATGTCCACTGATCTCGCGTTCGGTGTCCCGGCCATCGCCGTGATCTTCACAAGTACGAGGACAACCGACTACGACGACGAGTACCGGGCTGTCGCGGCATCCATGGATGACATGGTGCGGCGACAGCCCGGTTTCCTCTCAGTCGAGTCGGTGCGCGATCCAGTCACGCGGCGCGGGGTAACCGTGTCGTACTGGGTCGACGAGGCATCGGCCGTCGCGTGGAAGCAGGTGGCCGAACACCTGGAGGCGCAGCGCCTCGGTCGCGAGCGCTTCTACAGCGAGTACAGCGTCGTGGTCGCCTCAGTCACTCGTTCGTACCAGTCGGGCTCCGCCTGACGGTATGCGGTCCTCCCGTAAGTTGGGGGCGTGGGTTTCTTCCGTAGTCGTGGTCTCATCATCACCCTCGTCGTCCTTCTCATCCTCGGTTTGGCCGGAGGCAGCCTGGCCTACTTCATCTCGAGTAATTCGGCGGCACCACCCGCCATCGACAAGGGCGAAGTGATCGCGAACCTCCCGGAGGCCGAGTTGATGTGGTTCAGCCAACCAGAGGAGGTCAAGGCGGAGATCTGCGGCGGTCTGGCCACCAATCCGGATGAGTACTACGCCTTGATGAAGGAGACCTGGCTGCAGGACGGCGCCATGGATCCGGAGATGTTCGGCGCACTCCTGACCACGATCATCGACGACTGCGGGCTCTAGCCTCCACATGGGGATCGTTCGAATCACCGATCCCGCGGATCCGCGTCTGCGTGACTACGTCTCCCTCACCGACGTTGCCCTGCGGTCCCGGCACGAACCCACCTCCGGCATCTACATCGCCGAGAGTGCCGAAGTTATTCGGCGCGCGGTCGAGGCGGGTCACAGACCACGCTCCCTCCTCATGCAGGACACGTGGGTGGACCGGCTCACGGATCTGATCGACAGCACCGATGTGGACGTCTTTGTCGGATCCCGCGACGTCCTGGAAGGCCTGACCGGATTCACGTCCATCGCGGGGCACTCGCGGCGATGCACCGTCCGGAGTTGCCGTGCATCGACGCCGTCGTCGCCCACGCGCGCAGAGTGGTGATCCTTGAGGACCTCGTGGATCACACAAATGTGGGTGCGATCTTCCGCTCTGCAGCCGGGTTGGGCATGGATGCCGTTCTCGTGACACCCCGCTGCGCCGATCCCCTCTACCGCAGGAGCGTGCGCGTATCGATGGGGGCGGTGTTTGCGGTTCCGTGGACGCGCATCGATCCCTGGCCGGGAGGACTCGCGGTTCTGCGGGAACGTGGATTCACGATCGCCGCGGTGACACCTCGCGGGCCCGGCGCGATCCCATTGTCGGAGTTCGCCGCGCACGCCCCTGAGCGAGTCGCGCTCGTCCTGGGAACGGAAGGCGATGGTCTGACGTCGCCAGCTCTGGAGGCCGCCGATGTCTCCGTCAGCATCCCGATGCAGGCAGGTGTCGACTCCCTCAACGTGGCAGCAGCATCCGCGGTGGTCTTCTGGGCTCTAGCTACTCCGCCACTCGATCCACGCGAGCCGGGAAACTGAACCACGCGAAGACGGCGCCGAGCGCCGCGATTCCGGCACCGACGAACAGTGCCCAGTTCATGCCACCGACGAATGCGTCGCCCGCAACAGTTCGGAAGATCGTCGCGATCTCGGCAGGCAGCTGCTGCGCCGCGATCGAGGCCGCCGCGAGTGATTCCCGTGCCGCGTCGAGGGCGCCGGGGGGCAGGACGTTCACGGCATCGCCGGCGTCCGTGATGGCCTGCTCGATGTTCTGCCGGTAGGTGATCGACATCGCGGCACCGAGGATCGCGACCCCGAATGCCCCACCCAGTTCCGACATCGCATCGTTGACCGCCGAGCCCATGCCCGCGCGTTCGGGGGGAACGCTTGCCAGGACCCCGTTGGTGGCTTGCGGCAGTGTCAGTCCGAGACCCAGGCCGACGCAGAAGAACGTGACACCCACCAATGCGTAGGGCGCGGCGGCCGTGAGTGTGCTGAAGGAGGCAAGGCCCAGAGTCACGACACCGAGTCCCAGCACGACGGTGAATCGGGTGCCGATGCGATCGGCGATCCTCGGACTGAACAGGGACGCGATAAGCAGACCCCCCGCCCCCGGCACGACGGCGAGCCCGGACTGCAGCGGGGTCATTCCTTGCACCAGTTGGAGGAACTGGGGCAGGAAGAACATCGCGCCCATCAGCGCGAAGTAGACGAGACCGACGGTGATGACCGCTGCGCGGAAGAGCGGAACACCGAAGAGACCCATGGGGAGGAGCGGCCGCGGCGCCCGACGTTCCCACCACACGAAGGACACGAGGAACACGACAGTCAGCACCGCCGTCGTGATGGTGAACGCGTCGATCCCCGACTCGGGGATCTCGATGATCGTGATGACGAGGGCGATAAGTCCCGCCCCGCAGAGCAGAGCACCGCGCACGTCGAGGCGAGGCTTGGCCGGGTCCGAGGACTCCGGGACGAATGCAACGGTGGCGAGGAGCATGAGCAGCGACAGGGGCGGGTTGACCCAGAAGATCGCATGCCAACTGAAGTGCTCGAGCAGGAATCCCCCGATGATCGGGCCGATGGCGACTCCAACACCCGCCACGGCGGCCCAGATCCCGATCGCCTGCGCCCGCTCGTGCGGACTTGGGAACACCTGGACCAGGATGCTCAGCGTCGAGGGCATGATGCACGCCCCACCGAGTCCCATGAGCGCTCGGCAGAGTGTCAGCGCGAGCGCGGTGTCGGCGAAGACTGCACCCAGTGACGCAATGATGAAGATGACGAGTCCAATGATCAGCAACAGTCGACGTCCGAACCGATCGCCGAGAGCTCCCGCGAGCAGAAGCGAGCCGGCGAAGACGACGGAATAGGCATCCACCACCCACTGCAGCTGCGCGGTGGTGGCACCGAGGTCTTCCTGCAGCCGTGGCAGGGCCACGTTGACGATCGTGTTGTCCAGGGACACGAGGGCGAGTGCGGCGGAGAGAACTCCTAGCACGAGCCATCGACGCGTCATGCGGGGAGGTTAGCGGCGAGGCGGGACTTGGATGGGGGGCACGCTGGTGAAGTCGATCCGCGTGCGCTCCAGCGCGCGACCCTGAGCGTTCCGCTGAACCAGCGATGCTCGTCCCCCATCCGGTGCGACCGCGGTCACGATGGTGGGCGGCTCATCGTCACGCGGCGAGGGGTTCGACGACGTGATCGTGAACCAGCCGCGGGCATCGACGGAGGTTGCGTATCGGATCCCGGGCGTCAGCCAGGGCTGCCATGGGTTGTACGAGTAGAAGCGCGACGTGTTCGTGATCGGATTCTCGTTCGCACCGAATGTGTTCGACGTCCACTTCTTGATCGGTGGGTCCCGGAAGTACTGCCTGCCCGAGGGAGTCGTGACCACGTCGGAGATCGGGCGGATCCCCATGTTCCTCCCGCCGCGGCCGATCACCTCCGCCGCGTAGAGACATCGGGAGACGCGGGCGGCATCGATCCGACAGGTGACCCGGCCCTTGGGTGCCGAGGTGGTCGTGCGGTAGGTCATCGGGGTCATCGCCGCCCAGCCCGTCCACGCCGCCATCGCAGCCGCCGGATCCGTCGGGAACCCGGCGAGGGCCGATGCGACGTCCGGCGGAGGGGTATCGGCTCGCGCCGAGGCGGGTACGAGGAAAGCGAGCGTCACCAGGGCGATGACCGGAAGTCGAAACACCTCCCCTGTATAGCCGATCACTACTTTTCCCATGGCCAAGGCGCGCGCATGCCACGATGGGCCATGCTCGTGGGAGGAATCGACGCCGGCGTCATCGGCGCCAGCCTGCGCCTGCTGCCCGAAAGTCTGAAGCTCGCCGGGATCCCGAAGGATGACATCGTCGCCCGCCGGGACACGTCAGGACCGATCGATGCGTTCCTAGCGGAACGGTTCTATCCCTCCCCCGGTGTGACACACCGCGACGAGTGGATCGATGACGGACGGCTTCGCCTGCGGGTCTACACGCCGGCACCGATGCCGAGTCGCGGCGTTCTCTACTACATCCACGGCGGGGGCCTCATCCTGTCCCACATCGATGCCTACGACGCGCGCTGCTCCTATTGGGCCTCGCACACAGGGTGCACCGTGGTGTCCGTGGACTACCGATTGGCGCCCGAGAACCCCTTCCCGGCAGCGATCGACGACTGCATGACTGGGCTCATCTGGACGCACGAGCATCTATCGGATTTCGACGCCACGACCCTCGGCGTGGCCGGCGACAGCGCGGGTGGCGGACTTGCAGCAGCGACAGCGCTGCGTAATCGCGATATCACCCACCTCGATCTCGCCTGCCAGGTGCTCATCTACCCGATGCTCGACGACCGCAACACTCACGCCGATGAGAGATTCGCCTCCCGCCTCGTTCCGTGGACGTTCGAAGACAACTCGATCGGCTGGAATGCCTATCTCCAGGGTCAGGCCGGAGCACCAGGAATCTCCGCCTACGCAGCCCCTGCGCGTGCCGACTCCCTCGCTGGGCTGCCACCCACCTACATCGACACCGGTTCGATGGACATCTTTCTCGACGAGGACGTCGCCTACGCCAGACGACTGATCGATGAGGGTGTTCCCGTCGAGGCGCACATCTGGAATGGTGCCCTGCATGGATTCGACTACATCGCACCGCGGATCGCGTTGTCGCGTACGGCGTGGGACAAGCGGATCGCCTTCGTGCGGTCGCACCTGTGAAGCATCGATATGACGGGGAATCGTGAACGCTGACAACCTGTGGCTGAATCTCGGCGCCATGATCGCGGGGGTCCTACTGATGTTCGGGTGGCACCTCACCACTCACGCGTCGACACCGCAGGCCCGGAAAATCTGGAACATCGTCCGGTTCGTGGCCCTGGGCTTCCTGATCCTCTGGCTGATCGTCGTGGGGCCGACCCTCATCGGGGTACTTTTCGACGGGCTGTGATGGGACAAAAGTCCCGGTAACGTCGGATCGCCTTGCATGGAAGCCTCCCGCACGGGAATAGTGAGCACGTGACGTCAGCGGTGTGGCATGGGCGTGTGGTGGTGGGCTTCGACGGCTCCGACACCGCGAGGGTCGCCGCCCGGTGGGCGGCGGACGAGGCGATCTCCCGGGGCCGCGGACTGACACTCGCCCACGCGGTGCTCCCACCCGTCTCGGGCGCCGGATTCGGCGCCACAATTCCGCCCCCGCTTGATCTGGTCACCAGCCTTCAGGAGAAGGCGCGGATCGAGCTCCTGCACGAAGCCGATGCGCTGCCGGGCACGAATATCGAGGTGTGTGTCGAGATCGGGTCCCCCAGCGGTCTCCTCCTCGACGCCTCACAGAGCGCGCACCTGCTCATCCTCGGCTCCCGGGGGCACGGTGGTTTCCGTGGCCTGCTCCTCGGTTCGGTCGGGAGCCAGGTGGCGGCGCACGCCGCGTGCCCAACCGTGATCTTCCGTGACGCGCACGTTCCTGCGTCGCATCACCTGGTGGTGGGAATCGATGGTTCACCGAACTCGGAGGTGGCACTCGGTTTCGGTTTCGAGATGGCCAGCAGGCACGGGTGGGAGTTGATCGCGGTGCACGCATGGGAGGTGCCCGCCTACGACCTCATCGTGGTGCCCAGCGGTCCGGTGCCCGTCCCGTTCACCGATGTCGCCGACGACGAAGTCCGCCTTGCCGCGGAGGTGCTGGCCGGGTTCCGCGCCGAGTATCCGGATGTCAGGGTGCACGAGCGACTCGTTCGCGCGGCGCCGGCCGATGCACTCCTCGTCGAAGGCAAGGATGCCGCGATGATCGTCGTCGGCACACGCGGCCGCGGCCCCACCGCCGCGGCAGTCCTCGGCTCGGTGAGCAACGCGGTCCTGCACAAGGCCCACGTTCCCGTCGCCGTTGTTCCCTATGAGGAACCCGACGGCGATGCAGCGTGAGCACGGGAATATCTACCCCAGTCGCGGACATCATGTCCCGACCTGTCCTCACGAACGAGACGGGCGAGACTCTCGGGGATGCATGGCAGTTGATGTTCGTCTCCGGGTTGCGCCATCTCGTGGTTCTCGACGACGACGGGGTCCCGTTCGGCGTGCTCAGCGACCGCGCAGTGCTTGCAGGTTCCCCGTCCACCATCGATCACTGGGGAAATCTCCTGGTCCGCGATGTCCTCGCCCGGGTCCCGCGTGGCTCGATCCGTCCCGACAGCACGGCGCAGCAAGCCGTGCACGAGATGAGCCACCGTGCGGTGGAGGCGCTGCCGGTGACCGAGGAGGGCGGAAAGCTCGTGGGAATCCTCACCGAATCCGACGTGGTGCGGTGGGTGGGCACAGCAGCCTGATTCGTGAGCGAACGCTGCGCACAGGGGTGCGGGAAGCCGCGATCCCCTAGTGTGATTGCGTGGCAGCAGAGGATCGGTTGATCTGGATCGACCTGGAGATGACGGGGCTTGATCTCGCTCGGGACGAGATCGTCGAGATCGCCTGCATCGTCACCGAAGCGGACCTGACCGAGGTAGACGAGGGAATCTCGCTGGTTGTGAAGCCTGGTGACGCATCGCTCGCTGGGATGCAGCCCGTGGTGGTCGAGATGCACACCGCCTCGGGGCTTATCGACGAGATCCCACACGGCATTGCTCTCGACGACGCGCAGCGACAGGTTCTCGCCTACGTGCGCGAACGCGTGCCCGAGGCCCGCAAGGCTCCCCTTGCCGGATCGAGTGTCTACGTGGACCGGATGTTCCTCGCCGCGTACATGCCCGAGCTTGATGCCCACTGTCACTACCGGCTCATCGACGTCTCGAGCGTCAAGGAGCTCGCCAAACGGTGGTTCCCTCGGGTCTACTTCAACGCGCCAGCCAAGACCGGCAATCATCGAGCGCTCGCCGACATCCGCGAATCCATCGCCGAACTTCGTTACTACCGCGACGCCATCATGGTTCCCCCACCCGGACCGGACGCCACCACGGCCAAGGCGATCGGGGAATCACACGTCGTGCATTACCCATCCTGAGGTCCGGTATCCTCAGGTTCCCGCTCCGGCGGGTGATGGTTCCCACGGAACCATGGTGGGTGTAGCTCAGCTGGTAGAGCACCTGGTTGTGGTCCAGGACGTCGCGGGTTCGAGTCCCGTCACTCACCCCACGGCACACGTCCGCGTGTGTTCACAGGACTAGCTCCACTTGCGCCTTCACCGCCGCCCGTGCCAGGAGCTAATCGAGCGTCACCAATGGCAGGCCCCGATCCTTCGCAAGCAGGAGATACGTCGTGTCGTAGGCGGTGAGTGCGTGGTCATGCGCACTCAGTGCCAGCCGGGATCCTCGGAGGGCGTGAGGACATCGCGGCCTGCGCGCTGCCATGCCTGCATGCCGCCGGCGAAGTTGTACGCGTCGAATCCAATGGAGCGAAGGGCACTCGCGGCATCGTCGGAACGCCGTCCGGAACGGCAGATCACCACGATTTCCCGAGCCTGATCCAGTCGACCGATATGGGACTCCAGCTCACCCAGGGGTACGTGGACGGCCTCGGGTGCGTGACCCGCGTTCCACTCGTTGATTTCGCGAACGTCGAGCAGTAGAGCGCCCTCTCCGAGTTTCGCTACAGCTTCGACGACGTTCAACTGGGGGGTGGGCGGTGTACCCATGGTGTCCATGCTGATCGACTACCGGCAGGTGCAGCGCTGCTCGGGAGGAACAGTCGCCGGCACCTGCTCCACATGCATGCCGCACCCGGTGTACGTCACCTTGCGGCACCTGCGACACACAGCTGGACTACACATACCTGACCTCCACGGAGACCGATGACATGTTCACAACTATACCCCTGGGGGTATATGCATGTCAACGGGGGTGTGTCTCAGCGAGGCGGCCCGTGAACCGGCCCCGGTAGGTCGAGCGGCTCGGGCGGTAGCCCGCGTCGCGGATAGAACCATTCGGTCAGGACTGCGCCCACAATCGCTCCGATGATCTGGAACGCGATGAAGGGCAGAACCGATACCGGCGCGATGCCGGCGAACGTGTCGGTAAGCGACCGACCGATCGTTACGGCCGGGTTGGCGAAGGACGTTGACGACGTGAAGAAGTAGGCCGCTCCGATCCAGGCCGGAACGAGAATCGGTCCGAGGTGCCCACGCCCCGTGCGGGTCAGTGCCCCGATGACCAGGATCAGCCCCGCTGTGGCAACGATCTCCCCGATCCACACGCCCATTCCCGTGCGCACAGTTCCCGACGTCTCCACGGGCGGGAGACGGAACATGACGTTGGCGAGCACTGCACCGAGGCAGGCTCCGACGACTTGGGCGACGATAAAGACGACGCCTTCGGCGACCGGCATCTCCCGGCGGGCGATTTCCACCCCGGACACCACCGGATTGAAGTGCGCCCCCGAGGTGGGCCCGAGGACCCAGATGAGGACCCCGAGTGCGGCGACCGTCGCGAGCGCATTGATGAGAAGTGTCAGCGCCAGGTTGTCGCTGAGCAGGCTGCCCATGATCCCGGAGCCGACAACCGTCGCCACGAGGAGGAAGGTGCCGAGGAACTCCGCACTCGCCCGTCGAATCAAGGTGCGTCGCTTCACCGAGTGTTCACTTTCCCTAAGTTGACAGCAGAATATAGTTCAATAATTATTGAGTCAATGGGAAAGCAGCCGTCAGCTACGCGTGAGGATAGGGCGCGGATTTTCGCGGCCCTCGGTGATCCGACGCGTCTCGCAGTGGTCGAGCTGCTCGCCGTCCAGGACCTCTCCCCCGACGCTCTGGCGGCATCCCTGGAGATCCCAGCCAATCTCCTGGCCCACCATCTCAACGTCCTCCAAGAGGCAGGCGTCATTCGGCGCGTGCATTCGAAGAACGACCGTCGTCGCACCTACGTCCAGTCGGTCCCCGGAGCGCTCGAAGGACCCATCGATATGCCGGGCGCGTTCAAGGCGTCGCGCGTGGTGTTCGTCTGCACCCACAACTCGGCACGATCGGTCCTCGCTGAGGCGCTCTGGCGCGAGGCCAGCGACATTCCCAGCGCATCGGCCGGCACCTCACCCGCCGATCGGATCAATCCCCGGGCCGTCAAAGCCGCACGAAAGGCTGGCGTGACCGTCACGGCACCTCGACCACGTTCGATCGACGACGTCCTGCGCCCCGATGACGTCATCGTGTCGGTGTGTGACGCGGTGAACGAGGAACTCCCCGACCTCGCCCACCCGCGAATCCACTGGTCGATTCCCGATCCCGCATCCGTGGGCACCGATGCGGCATTCACGGCCACCGTCGTGGAACTCCGTGACCGGGTCTCGAATCTTGCTCCCCGCATATCTCTTCGCACACGCTCACGAAAGGCATCCGCATGACGACCGTCCAGCGCGACGATATTCCGACTGTTCACCTCCTCACCCTGCGTTCCTCGTCACTCCTCCTGCAGAAGAACTTCGAGGGCGTCTTCAGCGCGGACACGATCGAGCGGTTTCTCATCACCTCGTACGACGAGATTTCAGGACGACTTACCAACGACGAGTACCTGGCACTGTTTGCCGAGCGCTTTGCCCGCGAACGACTCACCGCACTCGCGCGAGTTGAAGGCAAGGACGACGATGGACGGCCGATTGTCCTCTTCCTCTGCACCCACAATGCGGGTCGCTCCCAGATGGCCCTGGGATTCTTCAAGGCCTATGCAGGTGATCGGGCGATCGCCTGGTCGGGTGGATCCGAACCAGGAATTTCGGTCAACCCGGCAGCGGTGGCGGCGATGGCGGATAAAGGCATCGACATCTCCCAGGAATTCCCCAAGCCGTGGACGGACGAGATCGTGCGTGCGGCAGATGTCGTTGTCACCATGGGCTGCGGCGATGCCTGCCCGATCTTCCCGGGGAAGCGCTACGTGGACTGGCCCGTCCCCGATCCGGCAGGGATGGAAGTGAGTGATGTACGACCGATACGAGATGAGGTAGAAAAGCGCGTCCGCACACTTATCGCCGAACTCGACGTGCCCGAGAGGAGCTAGTTCAGCTTTCAGAGTCGACCGCGTCAGCGAACGCCTTCATCGAGGTGAACGTCCAGTCAGGTGTGACGGATTCCGGTGGAGCCGGAGTAGCGCCCCATCCGGGATTGTTGTGCCGCCTGTTGATCCAGACAGTGGGCAGCCCGAGGGACTTGGCGGGGACGTGATCGTGGAACAGGCTCTGCGCAACGTGCAGGAGTCCACTCCTCGGGATGCCAAGTCGATCAACCTCATCGAGAAGTGCATGGAAATTGCGTATGGACGGCTTGAAGGATCCGATGTCCTGCGCGGTGAGAATGCTGGTGAACGTCACCTTCAGGTGCTTGTTGGATCCGGCGAAGGACGCCCGGTCGATATTCGACAGAATGATTAAGGCGTAGCGTTCTGACAGTCTCCCCAACGCCTCGGCGGAATCGGGAAAGGTCGGCCACTGCGGCACCGACATTGCGAGCTCCTCCGCCTCGTCGTCGGACACGGGGATGCCGAGTTGCGCACCGAGGCCGCGAAAAGCTCGAGCCAGGATCTGGGGATAGAGGTCGCTGGGGTGTTCGTCTTCCGCATGGGCTTCGTGGCTGGAATACGCGGTGAGGAGTCCCTCGCGGGACAAGGACCCGCCATGGGATGCGGCCCACGGTTCCAGGACCGCGGCGATGCCTGTCTCCCAATCGATCAATGTGCCGTAGCAGTCGAAGCTCAGGGCCTGGAGGTCGCGGAGTTGAACGGCGGTCACTGGAGGGCGCGATCCTCGCGAGCGAGTGCAACCGCAGTGAGCGCCTCGCTGACCGCCCCCGACGCGGCGAATGCCGCCATTCCCCAACCGCGTACCGGCGACACCCGACCGGAGATCGCGGCGGCCGCGAAGGCGACGGTGTCGCTTCCGTCGCTGATCGCCTGCGCGGCGACCCAGGGGGCCGTGGACTGACCGCGCCGCCATGCCACCAAGGTGCCCACACCGATGGCGATCTCCCGCGCACCCAGGAGCCGCCCCACCGGTGCGGTCTGCCCGGGGTCGGTGGCACCGAGGGCGCGGCCGATACCAGCCGGGTTGATGAGCAGTCCCGCCCCGATGACGATCCGGGTGAGGCCGAGGGCGGGAACGACGACGGGTGGGATCACTCCGCCATCCTGTCACCAGTTGCCTCGGAGATAGTTGAACGCTAAACTAGAAGGGTTGAAAGGAGCAACATGCCCGCCGTCACCGCAGACACCATGACCCTCCCGCGCCTCGAGCCGCGTCCCGACGCACGCATACGCACGGTGAAGACCGTGGTCAGCGCACCACAGGGGTTCGAGGGTGAGGGCTTCCCGGTGCGCCGCGCCTTCGCCGGGATCACCCCGCAGGACCTCGACCCGTTCATTCACATGGACCAGATGGGCGAGGTCGAATACGCACCGGGGGAACCGAAGGGCACCCCGTGGCACCCGCACCGCGGCTTCGAGACCTTCACGTACTTAATTGACGGGCAGTTCCTGCACCAGGACTCGCACGGGGGTGGCGGCACCATCTTCGAAGGCGGCACCCAGTACATGACCGCCGGCGACGGCATCCTGCACATCGAGACGCCACCGGAGCACTTGGTGGAGTCCGGTGGGTTGTTTCACGGCGTACAGTTGTGGATCAACCTGCCCAAGGAGAAGAAGCGCATCGCACCGCAGTACCAGGACCTGCAGGGATTGGACTCCGCGATGGTGACGAGCACCGACGGTAGTGCGCTCGTACGCATCCTCGCCGGCGAGGTGGGCGGACACAAGGGCCCGGGGATCTCACACACTCCCCTGACCATCACGCACATCACACTCGCCCCCGGCGCGCAGGTGGACATCCCCTGGCGGTCGGACTTCAACGCACTCGCCTACGTCCTCTCCGGTTTCGGCACCATCGGTGCAGACCGGCACCCAATCGCCAGCGGCCAGACCGCGGTGCTCGTCAACGGCGACACGATCCGGGTCACCGCAGCACCCGGTCAGGAGACCCGCTCCCCCAATCTGGAGCTGTTCCTCATCGGTGGTGTGCCGCTGCGCGAGCCCGTGTTCCAGTACGGACCTTTCGTGATGTGCACGCGCGCGGAAGTGGTCGAGGCGTTTGAGGATTTCCAGGCGGGTCGCTTCGGGCAGATCCCGATGAACGCGATCCAGCCCCATCGCCCGAAGGGCAGTGCGTAACAACCTGGGAGATACTCGGGTGTGCGCACGGACCCCAGGACACCCCACCCCTCACGGTTGGCTCCCGAGCATGCGCACTTCGACGTCATCATGGATGCGCACGCGCGAGCGTGCGCGGACGGAAGCCCGGGATACCTGGACCCGATCACCGGACTGTTCACGATGACCGCCGACTACCACCTCCAGCGCGGCACGTGCTGTGACAACGGATGCCGCCACTGCCCGTACCTGGAAACCGCATGAGGTTTCGCATCGCAGCCGCGGTGGTCGCACTGGGTTTCGTGTTCACCACCGTAAGCGCGCAGGCGGCCCCGGCACCCACAGCCGTCGGGTCGTGGTCGATGGTCCCGATGTCGAAGGACACCGACGGCGACGGCTTCATCGATGGTGACGGGGGTGTTCCCACACGGGGCGCGCTCAGCGCAGCGCCGTCGCCCGTGTTCGTCGGTGCGGACAACTTCGTGGCCCAACCCCACGAGCGCCTGATCAATGGGGTCCTCTCCTGGCACCTGAATCCCCGCGGGTACCCGGTCCGGCTGGACGCCTGCTCGTCCTCGGGGGACACCTATTCCTGGCGCGTGCTCAGCGGGACCCAGGTGGTGACGACCACGAAGGCGAAGCCGCTCACGCGCAAGAAGTGCGCGACCACGGTGATGCTTCCCGAGGGTCGCTACCGCCTCGAATTGCAGGTGCGCTCGGGTTCCTCGAAGGACACCGCGAAACTCACCGCGAACGTGGACAACATCCTGTTCGTCGCGATGGGCGACTCCTACGCCTCGGGTGAAGGGAACCCGCGCAACGTGGATGCGTTCCTTGTGCAGGGCGGCGCCGGGTTCACGCCCTATTGGGATTCCGATGACTGCAACCGCAGTGCGCACGGCGCCCCCGCGCAGGCCGCCCTGCGTCTCGAGGAGTCATCGCCGAAGACATCCGTGACGCTCGTCTACGTGGCGTGCAGCGGGGCCACCGTGCCCGCGGGGATTCTCGGTGCGCAGCGGGCGAATGGACAGACCGCGAGCCAGGTCGAACAGGTCGCCGGGATCATCGGCGACCGCACCATCGACGTACTGACCCTGTCGATCGGTGGGAACGACGTCGGGTTCACCTCGATCCTGTCCGCGTGCGCATTGGCACGTAACTGTCCGCTGGCGAAGGCACCCTTCGGATCGCTGGCAACCTTCCCCACCGTCCAGGACGGCGTGCAGACCCGCACCGCTGGACTGCCCGCGGCCTTCGACCGCATCGCGCGCTGTTTCGCCGGACCCGCGTGCGTGCTGACCGATGGACGCAGCGTGCCGCCGTTGAAGATTGCCAACGCAGGACGCGTGCTGCCCACCCTGTATCCCGACATCACCCGCAGTGCCGCGGGCGCACCCTGCACCTACCTGACAATCACGGACACGGACTTCGCGTGGGCCCGCGACACGATGCTCACCCCCTCGACCCAGAACCCGTTCCCCTACCGCACCACGCAGGGCACCACCGTGAATCTGGCGACCAACGCCGGAACACTCAACGGGACCCTGCTCACCACAAACCGTCTGGGCTGGTCCCCCGCTGTCGGCACCTGGGGTGCCTCCGGTGAATCGACGGTGGGACGCGGGGTATGTGCCGGCGCCGACGCGTGGTTCTTCGGGGTCACCGGGCTCGTCGGGTTCACCAGCGGCTCCTTCCATCCCAACCCCCTCGGACTGCAGGCCATGGGCAAGCAGATCGCGGCCGCCGTCGCGGGTGTGCTGGGCACCCGCCTTCGCTAACGTCCCGCCATGCGTGTCGGTCTCCTCGCCTACGGTGCCATCGGGCGCGAGCACAACCTGGCCATCCAGAGTGTCCCCGGCTGGAAACTGACGGCTGTGTGCGACGTCAACCCCGAGCGCGTCGCAGCCGCGCAGGAACTCGCCCCCGACGCAGCGGGCTTCAGTGACGCGACGCAGATGCTGGATTCGGGACTCGTCGACATCGTCGTGATCTCGACCCCGCCGAACACGCACTTCGAATGGGCCCGCGCCACGCTCGAACGCGGCATCCACGTGGTCCTGGAGAAGCCGATGGCCCTCACCGCCGTGCAGTGCGATGAGGTGCTCCGGATCGCGCGGGACAAAGACCTGACCCTCGTCGTCTATCAGAACCGTCGATTCGATCCCGACTACGTCACGATGCGACGACTCATTCGCGAGGGTGCGATCGGCGAGGTGTTCACATACGAGGGCTTCGTCGGTGGTTACTCGCGCCCCTGCGACTACTGGCACTCGGATGCCGACGTCTCCGGTGGGGCGATCTTCGACTGGGGTTCGCACTACATCGATCAGATCCTAGATCTGTTCGGCACCGACGTGGCGCACGTGGCGGGCATAAACCACAAGCGTCAGTGGCTGCACGCCACGAACGCGGACCACGCCGAGGTCACGATCACGTTCACCGATGGTCGGCAAGCGCGGTTCATCAACTCGGACTTGGCCGCCGCCCGCAGACCGAAGTTCTACGCGCTTGGCACGGAGGGCGCGATCGTCGGTGACTGGGATCCCCAGGCGGAGCCCGCAGTGGCCGACCTCCCGGCACTCATCTCCCTGCACATCCCCGGCTCTGCGCCTCGTGTGATCGACCTCGATGCGGTTTCCCCCTTCACCTTCCATCGGGAACTCGCCGCGTTCCTCGCCACCGGGTTATCGATGCAGGTGCTGCCGGTCCACTCGCGCAATGTGGTCGCCCTCATGGAAGCCGCGGAGCAGTCCGCGGCGAACGGAAGCACTCCCGTCGTCCCGGAATTAGTCCGATAACCGTCCGGTGGGGTGTCCTCGGCGCCGGTTGGCTGGTAACCCAGGCCACCGCCGCCGCGATCCACAACGCCGAAGGCGCAACCCTCTACGCCACGGGTGCCCGTGACATCGATCGCGCGCGCGCAACCGAGCCTGTGGTGGCCTACGACTCCTACCAGGCCGTCGTCGAAGACCCGAACGTCGACGCCGTCTACATCTGTCTCTCCAATGACGCGCACCTGCCCTGGATCGAGGCGTCCATCGCTGCCAGCAAGAATGTGCTCTGCGAGAAGCCGATGGTGCTCACCGCCGAGCAAGCGGCTTACGCCTTCTCCCTCGCCGACGCAGCCGGTGTCCACCTCGTCGAGGCGACCTGGTCCCGGTGGCATCCGCGGATGCGCCGGATCGTCGACCTGGCAACCTCCGGAGCCCTGGGCCCCGTCGAGAACTACCGCGCAACCTTCACCTTCCAGGGCGTCACCCCGGGCAACTACCGCCTGTCCCCCCGGCACGGCGGCGGCGCCCTCTACGACGTCGGCATCTACCCCGTGCATGCGCTCGTCGCCTGCCTGCCCGACGTCGAGGACTTCACCGTCGTGGATGTGGAGCGCGAGATGGGCGGCGAGGGAGTCGACCTCACCACCCAGGCGACTCTGAGTTGGGGTGCAGACACCCGGGCCGCCATCGCCGGCTCCTTCAACCTCCCGGCATCCCAACGACTCACCGTCCGCGGGCCAGCGGGAGAGGTGCGCGTCACCGACGATCAGGCATTCGCCACCTGGCGAGCAGCAACTTCGCTGTGGGTCGATGGCCACATCGAGGAGTTCCCGCAGGTCGACGCGTACCAGATCATGTTCGAGGAGGTGAGCGATCGGATCCAGGGTGGAGACGGCTGGCTGCTTCCCCCACGGGACTCGATCCGGGTCGCGCGTGCCGTGGACTCACTCCTTTGGTAACTTTCTACTCCTCGCGCCGCTAGCTCAACTGGCAGAGCAGCTGACTCTTAATCAGCGGGTTGTAGGTTCAAGTCCTACGCGGCGTACTTCATGTGGTCATGTTTCGGCTGATGGGTTACATGACCTTTGGTTAATTGGTAACACTCCCGTATATGAGGGAGTTGTCAGTGGCTGAGCAGAGGTATGAGGTTGGTGGCCTGGAAGGGTTGGCTGATCGTTCGCATCGGCCGCGGTCGTGTCCGCATCAGATTCCCCCGGAGGTTGAGGTTGCCCACGTGGAGCTGCGGTTGGCGCATCCGTCGTGGGGGCCACGTCGGCCGCGGTCCCGGTCTTCGGGGAGCAGATGGGGAACTACTACATCCGCAGCTACCCCTGAAGGCGACCTCCTCGATTTCTTCAGTGGCAACTTCGACACCGAGAACGCCGGACCTAAACGGGAGAGCAAGTCCTACCTGGCAATCACCGACGCAATCGGCTTGCCGGCACACAGCCTGCTCTTCCTCTCCGATTCCGGTGCGGAACTCGATGCGGCTCGCGCCGCGGGCTGGCAGACGATCGGACTACGCCGTCCAGGCGAACCCAACACCGCACTCGGGACGCCTGGTCATCCCGAGGTGACGTCCTTCGGCGCCATCATGATCAACGGTCAGCACTGACGTGGTCGGCACAGACGGGGGGCACGGGGTCTCGCTGCGCGAGGCCGCGAAGGTGTGGGGGTACGTCGGACTCAACAGCTTCGGGGGGCCCGCGGGACAGATCGCGTTGATGCACCGTGAGCTCGTAGAGCAACGGCGGTGGCTCAGTGAGCGCAGGTTTCTCCACGCCCTGAACTACTGCATGGTGCTCCCGGGCCCGGAGGCACAACAACTCGCCACGTATGTGGGGTGGCTGATGCACGGCCGCCGCGGTGGATTGATCGCGGGGACGCTGTTCATCCTCCCCGGCTTCGTGGTCATGCTCGCGCTGTCCGTGATGTATGCGCTGTATGGATCGGTGAACTGGGTCGCCGGACTCCTCTTCGGTCTGCAGGCTGCAGTGGTCGTGCTGGTCGCCGAAGCATTCCTGCGCATCAGCAGGCGAACACTCCGGAGTGGAGCATTGATCGCGATCGCCACGGTGTCGTTCCTGGCGATCACCTTCTTTCGGGTGCTCTTCCCAATCATCATCGTGGTCGCCGCACTCGTCGGATGGTTCGGTGGCGGGCGGGCAACCGATCAATTCCCCGGGGAAGTGGCTGGCCACGCATCGACGGACGAACCCGAGGCGCTGCTCGCCGACGACGCGGTCATGAGCCGAACAACGCAGCGGCGCGCACTTCGGGCCGGATGGATCGCCGCAGCGCTCTGGTTGGTGCCGATGGGCATCCTGGTCCTGGCACTGGGGACTGCGAGCGTATTCAGCCAGGAGGCAATCCTGTTCTCGCAAAGCGCGTTGGTGACGTTCGGCGGCGCATACGCGGTGCTCGCCTACATCGCGCAGGAGGCGGTCTTCCGTTACGAATGGATCACGTCGCGTGACATGGTCACGGGCCTCGGCCTTGCAGAAACAACCCCGGGACCCTTGATCCTGGTCGTGCAATTCGTCGGGTTCCTGGCCGCCTTCAACAATCCCGGTGACCTGCCCCCGCTGGTGGCAGGACTTCTCGGGGCGGTCCTCGCGATCTGGGTGACATTCGTCCCGTGCTTCATGTTCATCTTCTTCGGCGCCCCGTACGTGGAGCGGCTCCGGGAGAACGTCGCCCTCCGTCACGCGCTGACCGCCGTCGGGGCGGCCGTCGCCGGTGTGGTGTTGAGCCTCGCGGTGTGGTTCACCGTGAATACCGCGTTCCTCGAGGTGGTCACCGAGCGCTGGGGTCCGATCTACGTCCCAGTTCCCTCGGGCATCGCGTGGACCTCCGTCGCCATCTCGGCCGTGGCAGCCGTACTCGTCTTCCGGTTCAAGGTCGGAACCCTGCGGGTCCTGGCCGCCTGCGCCGGACTCGGTGTGCTGACGGGGTTGCTCTAGGAAGCGACCCGGATTGGCCCGCGTTGGCCCTGATGGGATCGCGGGGGTTCAATAGGGCCATGGAGGTCTCCGCCCGGGTCGATTACGCCCTTCGGTCGTTGACCGAACTCGCCTACAACGCCTCCGTCGGCGACACCCGGCTGACCACCTGCGAGAAGCTCGCCACCGATCTCTCGATCCCGGCGAAGTTCCTCGAGAGCATCCTGCGCACCCTGCGCCAGGCGGGGATCGTGACCAGCCAACGTGGCGTCGAAGGCGGCTTCCGACTCGCCAAGGCACCCGCGGACGTGACCGTGGCCGATGTCATCCGCGCACTCGAAGGTCCCCTGGCCGCGGTGCGCGGGGCACCGCCGGAGGATGCGATCTACGGCGGACGCGCGGAGCACCTACGCGATGTCTGGGTTGCAACGCGCGCCGCACTCCGCGACATCCTTGAGCACGTCACCCTCGCCGACATCCTCACCGGGGACATGCCGCCACAGGTTCTCGCGCAACTCGACACACCCGGGGCCTGGAAGCGTCGCTGACGTAGCATCGAAGGATGCGAATACTCGCATCCCTGGTCCTCGCGGGCACTGTCCTGCTCACCGGCTCACCTGCGTGGGGGTCCGCCCTTCCCGACACGATCCCTAAGGCGATGAACCACGAGTTCACCGGATCGGATCTGCGGATCGTCAAGGATCTCGGCGGCACGTCGAAATACACCCGCCACGCCATCACGTACAAAGCCGGGGACCTCACGATCTCCGGGATCATGAACAAGCCACGCGGCAAGGGACCCTTCCCGGTTGTCGTTCTCGCCCACGGATACATCGATCCCAAGGTCTATGTCAGTGGCCAGGGTTTCCGGCGTGAACAGGATTGGCTCGCCCGCAATGGATACGTGGCTCTCCACGTGGACTACCGCAATCACGCATCCTCGGACAAGGACCCGGCGAACGATCGGTCGATGCGGCTCGGGTACGCCGAGGACGTGATCGGTGCTGCACTGGCCGTGCGGAGTTCAACCCTTCCCTTCATCGACACCAAGAACGTCGCACTGCTCGGCCGTTCAATGGGAGGCGGGGTGGCCTACCAAGCCCTCGTCCTCGCCCCCGGGGTCTTCGACGCCGCCATCACCTACGCATCGACCAGCACCAACGCCGCAGACAACTTCAACAAGTGGCAGCGCAACAACTACCCGATCAGCAAGGAGATCCTCAAGCGCTACGGCGAACCACGCGATAATCCGGCGGCGTGGCGCGAGCTCTCATCGCGTAACTACTTCTCCCGGATGACCAAACCGGTCCTGGCCTTCCACGGCACCAAGGACGACAGCTGCGACATCGAGTGGGCACGTGCCACGAAGCGCGCCCTGGACTCTGCCGGCGTGGAGAACCGTCTCGTGGAATACAAAGGCGCCGGTCACTACTTCTACGGGCCGTGGACCGATTCGATCCGGAAGGTCGACGCCTTCCTCGCGCAGCATCTGAACAACTAGAGCGACGCCAGGACGTACTGCGCGGCGTTGTGACCGGGGATTCCGGACACCCCTCCCCCGCGTCGGGCACCGCTTCCGCAGAGAACAAGGCTCGCCACGTCAGTCTCGACACCCCAGGTGCCGACCTCGTCGGGCGTCATCGCCCACGGCCAGTCCAGGGGCGTATGGAAGATGTTGCCCGTCGGGATCCCCAGCGACGCCTCGATGTCGAGGGTGGTGTTGATCTCCAGACACTCCGAACCATCGGGGGTGCGCAGGATGCAGTCCGTGATCGGCTCCGCCAGCACCGAATCGAGGGTGGCCAGGACGGCGGTGCGGAGCTCCTCGCGTGTGGGTGGCGCATCGCTCGTGAACAGGGAATGGGGAGTCTGGAGCACGAACATGGTCAGTGTCTGCGCACCAGATGCCCGCAGCTCCGGCCCGAGGATGCTCGGATCCGAGAGCGTGTGGCAGTAGATCTCCGCGGGAAGTGGTGCCGGAAGGTTCCCGGCACGGGCGGACGTCGCCGCGTCGTGGAGCTGCGTGTAGTTCTCATTGATATGGAAGGTGCCGGCGAAGGCATCCTCCGGATCGACGGTGGCGTCCTTCAATCGCGGTAACCGTGACAGGACCATGTTGACCTTGATCTGGGCCCCCGTGTTCTCCCCTGTCGGTGGGCGGGGAACGCGCCCGCGCAACCGGTCGAGCACCGCGGGCGCGCAGTTGGCCAGCACGAACCGCGACTCGAATGTCACGTCTTCGTCAACGATTCGCGCGCATACGCGTGCACCCGAGTCCTGCGCATCGATCGACGTCACCTCCGCCTCGGTGATGATCCGCGCACCCCATCCGCGCGCGAGCTCCGCGAGATGCCCCGTGAGCGCACCCATGCCACCGACGGGCACATCCCAACTTCCCGTTCCGTTACCGATCACGTGGTAGAGGAAGCAGATGTTCTGCCGCAGGGATGGGTCGTGAGCGTCGGCGAAGGTGCCGATCAATCCATCGGTCAACACCACGCCACGGGCGATGTCCGTGGTCAGGGAACTCTCGATCACGTTCCCCAGCGGTGACTCGACGAAATCCGCCCAATCGCGGGCGTCGATCCGCGAACGCATCTCCTCGCGGGCAAGGAGCGGTGCGGTCAACGTCGGGAAGATGACGTCGGCCATCCGCCGGGTGCGGGCGTAGAACTCGGCCCACCGCTCGGCCTCGCTGGGATCTCCCGTGACCCGCGCGAACTCGGACCTGAGGAACTCCGGGTCTTCGTGCACGACGAGACCGCGCGCGGGATCCCCCGGATTCGGAGTGAACGACGACACCGAACGGTGCACGAGCTCGAGATCTACTCCGAGGTCGTCGATTACCGCCTGCGGGAGCAGTGACACGAGGTAGGAGTACTTGGACACTCGGGCGGGGACACCCGGGAAAACCTCGGCGGAGACCGCCGCTCCACCCACGTGGTCGGCGCGCTCCAGGACGACGACGTCGAGTCCAGCCCGGGCGAGGTAGCACGCCGCGACCAGGCCGTTGTGGCCCGCACCCACGATCACCACGTCAGTCCCCATGCGGAATCACCACCCCAGAAGTGTGGAGTCGAGTGCAGATCTCGGCGTAGCGCTCGTCGATTGCCTCGACCGTTGCGGGATCGAGGCTCCGCCAGCGTCCGCCATGCGCCGCATAGGCGGTGACGTGAGCGTCGAACCAGGTGCGGATCGCATCACTCGAAGACAGTCCCACGAAATCCAGCATGTCATCGAGGGTGCGTGTGCGGGCGTCGACCACGAGGTCGAAGAGGTCAATGCGCATCATCGTCCCGGGTGGCGCGGAGGTCAGTGACCGGTGGATCCGCATCATCCGTTCACCCCATTGATCCAGGGCTTCGAAGATGTCGTCCGGGCCGAAGGACTGCGCCACGAAGGATGCTGCGACATCCCGACCGTCGCGGACCACGGCGATCACCCGTGCGTCCGGATAGAGCCAGGAGAGGCGATCACCCTTGCGTGCGTTCGCCGGTGTGGTGTCGACCCAGCGCTGGGCACCGATGTGATCGCAGATCGCATCCATGATGCGCCGCACGAGCGTGGTGCTCGCGGCACGAGGATCTCCGGGGAAACCGTCGAGGTAGTCCGCTACCCAGGCGTCCACCTGCTCGCGCGTCATCGAGGTATGCAGGCCGACCTCGGGTGCCCGGTGGAACCAGCGGGTGCGGATGCGCTCGCCCGCGAGCACCGCGGCTGTCAGTCCCGCGGCGGGATCACGGCGCGCGGCATGGAGGGCATCGAGCACACCGTCGTTCCCGCTGATGAAGCGGACCTCCATCGGACGCGTCAGGGTGAGATCGGGGTGATGGTCGAGCAGGTGGCCGACGATCGTGGACCCGCTACGCCCGGTACCGCCGGCGAACACCGGCATCGCACGGGGATTCACGTTGGGAAACTACAGGTAGAGGCCTGTGCCGGCAGTGCTGTGCCGCTCGGCTGCGACGGCGTGCAGGTCACGTTCACGCAACAGGACGTAGTCGATTCCTTGGAGCTCGACCTGGCCCCGGTCCTCGGGTTCGAACAGGACCTTGTCACCCACTTCCACGGTGCGCACATTCGGACCGACCGCAACCACACGTGCCCAGGAGAGCCTGCGCCCCACCTGCGCCGTGGCCGGGATGACGATCCCGCCGCTGGACCGACGCTCGCCATCTGCGCCACCCTCGCGCACCAGCACACGGTCGTGCAGGAGTTTGATCGGGACGGAACCATCGGCACCGGGACGCATGTCCGGATGTTGCTCGATCGACTCGGAAATGATCGCCACCGTCAGCCCCGGGGCAATCCGTCCATGTGTCGGAGGATAACTCCCTCACGCAAGGCCCACGGACACACAGCCAACTCCTCGATGGAGAGCAGATCCATCGCGGCCTCTGCCACAATCGCGCCCGCGAGCAATTGACCCGCGCGCCCGACGGAGACTCCGGGGAGTTTGGTGCGCTCGGCCACGGTCTTCGAGGACAAGAGCGTGACCAGATCGCGGACATCCGAGTACTTCAGGGTGCGACGTGCGTAGGCACCCTCGGCTTCGGGCGGTGCGCCGGCGATGCGGGCCAGCTGCTTGAAGGTCTTCGATGTCGCTGCCGCCAACCGCGGATCCCCGACCCGACGCAGGAGCCCCACCACATCTCCTACCGATGCACGTGCATGTTTGCGTAGAGCGCGCATCTCCTCGGAGCGCACGGGATCCGAGTGCAGGAACTCACGGGTCATGCGCCCGGCACCCAACTCGAGCGAAACCGCGGCATCGGGCTCCTCGTCCGTTCCCGAAGCCAACTCCAGGGACCCACCGCCGATATCCATCACGAGCAACCGCCCCGATGACCACCCGAACCAGCGCCGCACGGCGAGGAAGGTCAACCGCGCCTCCTCGTCACCCGAGAGCACTGCAATCGAAAGTCCCGTTGCGGCGCGCACCTGGGACAGCACATGCGCACCGTTTCGCGCCTCGCGGATCGCCGAGGTGGCGAAGGCCATCAACTCCGTGACTCCCATGTCCTCGGCGAAGGACTGGCTCTCCTGGATGAACGCGATCAACTCCGCCACGAGGGCTTGGTCGATCGCGCCCGTGGGTCCGATGTGCTGGGCCAGGCGCAGTTGCACCTTGCGCTTCGACGCGGGGATCGGTGCCGCGCCGTAGTGCGCGTCGACGATGAGGAGGTGGACGGTGTTGGAGCCGATGTCGAGGACTCCCAACCGCATGGGCAGACGCTACTGCGGATGCGCACCCCGTGGTCGGCCCCACGAGCGACGACCGTCACCCATCCGGCCTAGGGTTGCCCCGTGCCGGAGGTGCCCCTGGATTTCCCGCGACAGTGGGCGGAGTTCGTGGACCCGGCCGACAACACGAATCTCATCCGCGCGGATCTGACCTGGCTGACCTCGCGCTGGACCTGCATCTTCGGCAACGGGTGCAAGGGGATCGTCAAGAAGAGTCCGGATGCCGGTTGCTGCGCCCACGGTGCCCACTTCTCGGAGAAGGCTGACGAGAAGCGCGTGAAGAAGTGGGTGGCGAAGCTCACCGACGAGCTCTGGGAGAACAAGGCCAAGTCCGAGAAGAAGGGGTGGACGGAGAAGGAGGACGGGGCGAACAAGACCCGCGTGGTCAACGGGGCCTGCATCTTCCACAACTCCAAGGACTTCCCCGGTGGCTACGGCTGCGCCCTGCATCACCTCGCCGCCCAGGAGGGTGTCTCCTTCGTCGAGACCAAGCCCGACGTCTGTTGGCAGCTGCCCATCCGCCGGGCCTACGAGAAGCAGAAGTACGACGACGACACCGAGCGCGACGTCATCGTGATCGGGGAGTTCGACCGCCGCGCCTGGGGTGAAGGCGGCCACGACCTGAACTGGTACTGCTCCGGGAACACCGAAGCCCACGTCGGGTCGAAGCCGGTCTACCTGTCCAACCGCGACGAACTCGTCGCGCTCATTGGCACGGACGCCTACAACGTCCTCGTCGGTATCTGCGAGGAGCGCGACAAGACCCTCGCGAAGCGCCCCACCGATATCGGGCTCTCTCCCCACCCTGCCGATCCCCGGTAACCATGGCCAAGCCCACCGCCACCTACCGCTGCGCCGAGTGCGGCTGGACGGCGGCGAAGTGGGTGGGTCGATGCGGGGAGTGCCAGGCCTGGGGCACGGTCGAGGAGGTGGGTGCGGCCCGGCCCACCACCACGAAAGCCACGGCCACCACCGCCCCCGCCGTTCCCATCGGCCAGATTGACGTCACGAGCGCTGCGGCGCGCAGCACCGGGATCCCGGAGTTCGACCGGGTGCTCGGTGGCGGGTTCGTTCCCGGTGCGGTGCTCCTGCTCGCCGGTGAGCCCGGGGTCGGGAAGTCCACCCTGCTGCTCGCGGTCGCGCACCGGTGGGCCAGCGCCAACAACACCGCCCTGTATCTCACCGGCGAGGAATCGGCGGCGCAGGTGCGCCTGCGCGCCGAGCGCATCGACGCGCTCGCCGACACCCTGTATCTAGCCGCAGAGACCGATCTCGGCTCCGCGCTCGCGCAGGTGGAGAAGGTGAACCCGTCGCTTCTCGTCGTGGATTCGGTGCAGACGATCACCAGCGGTGAGGTCGACGGTGTCGGTGGTGGCGTCACGCAAGTCAAGGAAGTAGCGGCCTCCCTCATCGCTACGGCGAAGGACCGCGGGATGACCACCGTCATCGTCGGTCACGTGACCAAGGACGGGTCGGTGGCCGGTCCGCGCGCACTCGAGCACCTGGTCGATGTCGTCCTCCACTTCGAGGGCGACCGCCACGGCCCGCTGCGCCTGGTGCGCGCGGTAAAGAACAGGTACGGACCCGCGGATGAGATCGGTTGTTTCGAACTCACCGAATCCGGGATCGAGGGACTCGCCGACCCGAGCGGATTGTTCCTGGGCAACCGGCAGAATCCAGCTTCAGGCACCGCTGTCACGGTCGCGATGGAAGGCCGGCGTCCGCTCATCGCGGAGGTGCAAGCACTCATCGCACCCACCAACGCACCGCAGCCGCGCCGCGTCACGAGCGGCCTGGACTCCGCGCGCACCGCGATGCTGCTGGGAATCCTCGAGCGCCGCGCGCAGATCAAGACCTCAACCGCGGATTGCTTCGTCGCCACGGTAGGCGGGGTCAAACTCACCGAACCCGCCACGGACCTGGCCACCGCGCTCGCGATCGTCAGCAGCGTGCGCGACACCCCGCTCCCGGCGAACCTCGTGGTGCTCGGCGAACTCGGCCTCTCCGGTGAGTTGCGCCCGATCACCTCCCTCGACCGCCGACTCTCCGAGGCCGCGCGCCTCGGTTTCACCGATGCGATCATCCCCGCCACGGACAAGAAGGTACAGGCGCCGAAGGGCATGAAAATCCGGCAGGTGCGCACCATCGCCGAGGCGATCACCGCCGCGCGTAGCACGCACGAGCCCGAACCTCAGTTCTAGTCCAGGTGCACGAATTCGCACCGGGCGACCGGGCTGGCGGCCATCCCACGATCAAGGGTCAGCACCCGCGCACCCACTCGCTCGGCCACGGCGATGTATCCCGCGTCGTAGGCGGAATGGTTGTCCATTAACTCCAGGATCCGATCGGTCACCGTGCGCACGTCCACACGCGTGAACGGCATCGCCGCCACCAACCGCAGCACATCCCGGGCTTCAGCGGAACGCAAGCCCCCGCGCGCACTCCCGCGCGCAACTCCACGGCCCACCGCGCTGATTACCTCGATGTCGGTGTATTCCGGGACCACCCACACCGGATCCGCACGCAGAACGTCGAGAACTGCCCTGCGGCGGGGTGTATCGCCGTCGAGGGCGATCTCGACGATGGCGGAGGCGTCAACGACGACGGTCACGGGCGATCCGTTCCGCCCGCACGTCGGCCACCGCGGCTTCGACATCGACCACGCCGTGCGCGGTCAAGAACTCCGCGAAGAGGGACTCGATCTGCGAACGCTGCGCGGCCTCGACCAGCCGACCACGCACGTACTGCTGCAGTGATTGACCACTGCGTTCGGCACCGGCCTTCAAGGCCTCGTGAACGTCGGGGGGGACATCCCGGATCAACAAATCGGTCACACTATCATTCTGATATCATCAGACTCGGGTGTCAAGACCTCACTCGGGGGCGGCGTCCTCCGCGGCTTCTTCCTGCGGGGCCTGGCGCGGACTGATCGAGAACCGCCGCTCCTCGCTCACCACATCGCCGTTGCGTCCGATGACCTGGTAGGCACCGGGCTTGGCCCGGGCACCCTTCGGGTCCGGGCATCCCTTCTGGCTGCGCCTGCCGTTCCAGGTCAGTGTCGCCGCGTACGTCTCTCCCGGTTGCATGGTGACCGTCTTGCTCTTCTTGCCCGCGCTGCAGTCATCGGATGACCACACGTGATACCCACCGGATTGGATCTCGATCTCGTTGGCCTTCGGGCCGACATCGCGTATGCAGGGGGCGGTTCCTCGGTTCTTGATCACCAGGGTCATCTCGGGTGAGTCGCCAAAGACGTAGTTCTTCTTCACGGCGCGGGCCCGCACGACGATGTTGGAATCCGCGCACTCCTGGGGACCGGCCGGCAGCGTCTCGACCGCCCCATCTGCGCCGATCCCGTCGACCACCGTCGGCGTTTCCGTCGGGGCCACCTCCGCGACCTGCTCCCCGCCACCGCGGCCGGTGAGGAACCACACGAGAATCGTGACGATGGTGATGAGGACGACCAAAACCGCCCCGCGCCTCATCCAATACACGCTCGAGGGCTCGCGACCCGAGGGGCGGATAAGGCTCATGCGACCCCACGGTACCTGCGGACCCGGAACCGGGCCCCCGTGCAACCATGCCCCGTGGGCAGCCCCAGCACGGCCGTGGTGAACCGCTGGTACCGCGCCCACGCGCGGGATCTCCCCTGGCGGAGCACCACTCCCTGGGGGGTTCTGGTGAGTGAATTCATGCTTCAGCAGACTCCGGTCCCCCGGGTTATCCCCTACTGGACCACCTGGATGGACTGTTGGCCCACGCCTGCGGGCCTGGCCCACGCAACCCCGGCCGCGGTCATCCGCGCCTGGGGCACCCTGGGCTACCCGCGGCGGGCCACCCGCCTGCACGAAGCCGCCCGCACGATCAGCAACGCCTACGGGGGTGAGGTTCCGGACACCTACGAGAACCTGATCGCCCTCCCCGGGGTCGGCGACTACACCGCCAACGCTGTCCTCGCCTTCGCCTTTCACAAGCGCACCACGGTTCTCGACGTCAACGTCCGACGCGTCATCTCCCGCGCCTGGCGGGGCGAGCAACACCCACCCGCGCACCTCACCACGATCGAGCGCGCCCTCGCCGACTCACTCGTGCCCACCACTCCCCACGCCGCGAGCACCTGGGCCGCGGCCAGCATGGAACTCGGCGCCGTGCTCTGCACCACCACAAACCCGCAGTGCACCGCATGCCCACTCACCGACACCTGCGCCTGGAACACCGCGGGACAACCGAAATCCACACACACCACGCGACGCCAACCCACCTACACCGGCAGTGACCGTCAGGAACGCGGACGCATACTCGCCCTGCTTCGCGCCCACGACACACTCACCGCAGCAGCACTCGAGAAAGACGCCACGAACCCCGAACAACACATCCGCGCACGAGATTCACTCCTCGCCGATGGCCTCATCGCCACAACCGGCCGTCACCTGCACCTTCCCTAGCCTCAATGTGCCTGCCAAACACCCAAGGCCGGGTCCACCAGCCGCTCGCGTGACCATGCGTAGTGCTCGCGGATCGCCTTCCGAGCCGATTCGACATCACGCTGGACTACCGCGCGCACGATGTCGGAGTGGAAATGGTCTGCCGGGCGTCTCCGCAGGGCTCCCTGCGATTCCTCCACGGGTACCAGGTGCAGCAGGGTCTGGTTAGCCATCATCTGCGCCATTCGGGCTAGGCGTCCATTACCCGACATCGCCGAGAGGAGGCAGTGCAGCTGCATGTCCACGCGCACAGCGGCATCGTGGTCGCCACGCTCCCAGCATGCGTCCAGCTCGGCCAGGGTCTCCGAAAGGACACCCTCCACGGCACTATCGCCTGAACCAATCAACAGCTCGACGGCCTGCACCTCGATGGCCTCGCGCACCTGGTAGATCTCGATGAGGTCTTCCGCGGATAGCTCTGCCACGAAGACCCCTCGCCGTGCGCGCGTGGTCACGACCCCTTCGGATTCGAGAACGATCAGGGCCTCGCGCACCGGGATCGGACTGACCTCGTAATCCCGAGCGATCTGAGGGAGATCGAGTCGCTCTCCCCGAGCCAACTCGGACGACACGATCCTCGTGCGCAGGGAGTCGATAAGTTGGTCGCGCAGCGAGCGCTGATCCAGATCCGAACTCCTGTCCGGTGCCGCCATCTCGCTCATAGCGCCACCTTCCGCCCGCTGGCAATCGATGTGCGCAGCGCATCCAGGGTTGCCATGCTCCCCACGGCGAATTCACCGGAGGCCGGCACCTGCCCACCTGTACGCAGCGCGTCGAACACGGCCGTCAATTGCGCCTCGAACTGATTGCACGGCGGGAACTCCAGAGTCTCGAGGCTGAAGTCATTGCCGTAGATGTCGATCCGGGCGGCCAACGGTGGCGTGGTGACGAACTCTGCATCTCGACTACTCCGTGAATCGAAGGGGATCACGTACCTGAGGTAGCCCTCGGTCCCGATCACCGTTACGGACTGGTGGTAGGCCTGGGTGTAGCTGGATTGCAGCAACGCGACCCGACCCTCGTCGAACTCCAGGATCATCGCCGCACTCAATTCGGCACCGCCCTCGGTGGCATCCGGTGTAACGGCCATGACCGAGATCGGATCCCCATTCATGGCGGCGCGGGCGAAGTGCACGAGATAACTGGCAGTGTCATAGAGCGACCCACCACCGCGGGCTGGGTCGAAGCGCCAGTTATCCGCTCCCGCGCGTCCGGCCAGCGGCGCTGAGAACGCACCGTGCACGGATCGCACAGCTCCGATCCGGCCGGACGCCAGCAGTTCGAAGGCTGCATGGTGTTGGGGGTCGTACCGCCACTTGAACCCCTCAACCAGCAGGGTGCCGGTCTCGCGGGACCGATTCACCATCTCCACTGCCTCCGCCGCGTTCATCGCCATCGGTTTCTCCACCAGGACCGCACGGATCCGACCGCTGTCCATCGCCTGAAGGGCGAGCGGGGCGTGGTGCGGACCCCAGGTGGAGATGATCAGGACATCGAGGTGATGCGCGTCGAGTAACGATTCGAGTGACTGGTAGCGGTTCGCGCAGTCGAATTCGTTCCCGAAGCGCTCGAGGGCCTCGGCCGAGATATCGCAGATGGCCACGAGGTCAGCCGAGAGCGCACGGCACGCGGCGGCGTGGTCGCGGGCGTTCTCGCCCGTCCCGACGATGCCCATCATTGGTCGCTGGGATGCGGACATGTCGGTCTAGTACCGGCTCCAGGAGTGCATCTTCGACTTGTGCTCGTGCTGCGTGCCCGTGCCGATTTCGTTGAGCTCGATGAGGTTGCCATCCGGGTCGTAGAGGAACAGCACGTGCCACTCGCCTTCACCGTCGAACCGCACGGGTGGGCTCACGACCTCCACGCCTGCCTCGACGAGCATGTCGTAGGTCGCGGGAACGCTCTCGACACCGAAGCAGATATGGGAACTGGGGACGTGGTTGATCGGGTAGCGATCCGTGGGGCTTTCCGGTGCGATCCACTGGATGAGGTCCACCGTGAATCCCTGACCCGCCACCCGCGCGTGGCCGTTCACTCCGCCGGCAGGGCGCAGCCGATACTCGCGCATGTGCACGCCCGGGAGAGCCGTCATCATCGAGATCGGGCCGTCCTCGTGCTCTTCTGATGCGACGAAGTCCAACCCCAGTAGGTCGTGGTAGAAGCGCAGGGAGCGCTCCAGATCCGACACCATGACCGCCACATGGTCAAGGGTGATTACCTTTGCGTTTGCCATCACTTCCTCCTTGTTGGTTGTTGCCGAGCCCGCGGGCGCACGCCCACGGTGGTCATGCGACACGCACCGGGATCGAGTCGAATCCCCGGATGATGTGGGACGGATAACGATGGGGTTCACGAGTTGCCGTGATGCCCGGATACCGCGTGAACAACTCCCCGAGTCCGATGCGCGTTTCGAGTTTCGCCAAGGGCATCCCGAGGCAGAAGTGAATTCCCTCACCAAAGGCGAGGTTGCGCGACCCGTCCCGATCCAGATCGATCACGTCGGGGTCCGCGAACACGTCCGGGTCACGATTGGCCGACGCATACAACATCAGCACTCTGCTGCCCGCCGGAATCAGGACCTCACGGATCTCGACATCCACTGTCGCCACCCGGCACAACCACTGCACCGGTGAGTCATACCGCAGGAACTCATCGATTGCGGCTGGTCGCAGATCCCCTGTGTCATCGACGAGGTCACCAACTTCGACCTGTCCTGACGCCACCGCGGCGACGATGTTTCCCATCAGGCTTGATGTCGTTTCCATTCCGGCCGCGATGAGCAGCAGCGTCACTCCCTGGACTTCGTCACGGGTCATCGTGCCGTCGTCGATGGCACGGGCGATGTCGGAGAGCACGTCGTCGCGCCAAGCTCCCGCACGCCTCGCGTCCACCTCGCGAAGGAACAACTCGACCAACTGGGCGCGCAGGGCCTGCGCACTATCCGACGGGCCTACCTCATCCGGGGGCCGCGTCATCATGTCGATCGCCGACTGCGCCGCCCAAGGCACATCGTCCTCGGGTAATCCGAGCAACCGGCAGATCGTCAGCACGGGCAGGCGGTTGGTCAGGGTGGCCGCAAGGTCGAACTCACCCGCGACACCGTCGAGCAACTCGATAGCTGAGGCTCGAACCATGGGCTCATAGGCCTTGATTGCCTTGTTTACGAAGCGGGGCGCGAAGACCTTGCGGAGGACGTCATGGCGCGGCGGATCCATCTCGAGGAAGTTCCCGTCACCGAAGAACCCTACGTAGTCGGCCAGCTCCACCCCACCGGTGCTGGTGAAGGAATTCCAGTCGCGGAGGGCCGCACGAACATCGTCGTACCGCGACAGGACCCACACATCCCGGTCCTCGCAGTAGTAGACGGGTGCGTACTCGCGCAGCAAGGCGTACGAGGGATACGGGTCACTGTGGGATTGCTCGGAGAGTGGGTCATACGACACCGTCCCCATGAACACCCCCTTCTCAGCCCTGAGGACTCAGATATTGTCAACAGAATCGGCCCTATAGGGCGGTTTCCCGGAGTTCACCCCTGCGCGGGGGTGTAAAACTCCCCCCATGGCATGGCGCATCGCTGCGGCAGTCGCGGTGGTTGTCTTGGTCATCGTCTACGCGGTCGGGTCCGGCCGCTGGGTGTCCACCGGCGGTTCCTGGTACCTGTCCCTCGAGCAACCCTGGTGGCAGCCACCCTCGTGGGTGTTCGGCCTGATCTGGCCCTACAACTTCCTCGTCATCATCATCGTGGGGATCGCGATCACGCAGACCGCGTCACCGCCGCGGATCATCACCACGCTCGTCCTGCTTGCAGTCACTGTCACCTTCGCGATCACCTGGGCCTACCTGTTCTACGTGCCGCATGAGCTCACCCAGGCAGCGATCGCCCTCACTGCAGCGGCAGTCCTGACCATCCCGATCATCGTGATCGCTTTCGGGCAGCAACTCTGGATGGGTCTCCTGTTCGTGCCCTACCAGGTGTGGCTGTTCCTAGCCGCGAGCCTCTCCTGGGGCTACCTGGCCAAGGCCTGAACCGCTAATTGCCACCGACATCGGGGGCAACAAGGACCAACAGGATCATCGTGGCGGCGGCGACCACCGCGCCCAGGGGAAGTGTGCGGAACATGCCCCCATGTCAGCACGGGGGTCTGACATCAGGCTGCCGGTACCAACGTCCCCGAAAAGATCTGCCAGGCCAGCAGGGACTTGGCCACCAGGCTCAGGATCATGTAACTGCGTTCACCCCGGAGGTAATCACTCCACTTCCCGATCTTCTTGTACTGCAAGTACTGCACCAGGGCGAAGGAGTTGAAGAGGATGAACAGGGAGATGATGATCCCGATCACGAAGCCGGGAATCTGAGGCTTGTCCGAGATCCCGGGGACGAACACCCAGAGCACGATGATCAGCCAGGGCACGATCCCGGACATGCAGCCGAAGACGAAGGGCAGCATCCCGCCACCCGGCTTCTCGAACTTCTCCTGCAACCAACCGAACAGGATCATCGAGGCGTTCACGCCGAAGATCGCCATGAGGGCGGCAACATCGCTGATGCCCACGATCTGGGCGATGAGCACGATCATGATCGATGAGGAGAGCGAGTACTCCACCCAGCGGAAGTAGTTGTGCTGGGCCATCAGCCCATTCACATAGCGCGGGAAGGACAAGGGCGACGCGATCAGGAAGTGGAACACCGCTGAGATACCGAAGAACAGCGCAACACCCCACGCGATCCGCGAGTCGAACAGCGTGACCGGATCCATCGGTGGAGTTCCAGGCGGACCGAGCACGTACGCCGCAGTGATCGGCAACGAGAAGTCGTTGGCGAGGAGGAGGATCAACAGCATCTGCGTCAGGTGGGCGAACCCACAGACGATGTTCCACTTGCGCAAACTTGAGAAGCTGATGCCGGTGGGAGACTTCGCAGTCAGATCGGCGGCGATCATGCCTCAGTGTGACACCGAAATGCCGGGAATCCCCTCGGCACACACCCCCAGGACGGCCCCGTCCAGGTCATACACACCCACAGATCGCGCATCACCCATCGGTGACTCCACCACGATCACATCCGAGGACACCGACTCCACCGGCCACCGGCCCGGGCTCCCGCCCAGACCAACACCCCAGGACTTCGCCGCGGCTTCCTTGGCAACCAACAGGGACACCGCACCCATATCTCCGGCCCACTCCATCTCCACCGGGCTCAACGCGCGCACTAATCGACTCACATCGCGATCCGCCCATTCCACATCCACGCCCAGCCACGCCCCTCGCACCGCGCCGGCCACCACGAGATCCCGGGTGTGACTGATTGATACGCGCACGTCCGCACCATCCACCACGAACGGAGCTCCGTCACCCGTCACGTCAATCACCACGTCCGAGGGATCGCACCCCAGCACATCCCCCACGGCCCGCCGCGCCAACACCCGGCCCGTCAGCCACTCCACCCTGCGCGCGCCGGTGAACCGCCCGGCATCCGAAAGCTCGGTGTCAGAGTGCATCCCGTCCAGCGCCGAGTCTCTGGATGTCCTGGCATGGATCCGAACGACGGATTCAGAGAATGGGGAAGACACGTTCCCCCACGTGGGCCTCAACCCGCAAGGTCCCACCGAGTGCCTGCACGTAGCGGCGCAACGTATCCAGCTTGATCCGATCGCATTGGCCGCGTTCGATCTCGGATACACGGCGTTGACTCACCTCGAGGACCTCCGCAACATCGGTCTGCGTGAGTTCCTGCGCCTCACGTAGCTCCCGAAGTCGATAGGCATGCACTTCCGCCAGCATCTGGTCACGGAGCTTGGCGCGCTTCTCGGGATTCCCCGGATTGATTGCGAGGTACTCATCAAGGGTCATTCCCATGTGTCACATCCCCTCTCGAAGTGTCGTCACGTGATCGCGGAAGAGTCGATCAGCTCTCGGAATGTTCATTCGGTACCACGAATTCCATTCACCACGCTTGTCCCCACCGACCAACATGATGGCTCGGCGCCACGGATCGAACGCGAAGAGCACGCGCAGTTCAGATTCACCGGCCGAGCCCGGACGAAGCTCCTTCATGTTGGCAAAACTCGAACCGTGGACCGTATCCACCAGTGGGCGTCCGAGCATGGGCCCCCCATGCTCAATGCGTCCATCGCAGCGATGACCTGATCGTGAGAGTCCATGTCCAAATGCTCCAGCCACGGTTGGACGTAGCCGAGTTCCCCCTCCCAACGGGTCACAATATACCCTTTAAGTTCTAGAACACAAAAGGTATATGCGTCCGTCTCGGCGCCAGGGGCTCATGGGGCGAAGTTAGAAAACAGGCAAGGCCTCGGCCAGAGTCATCTGCAGAGTGCGGGATGGAAGTGCACCCTGTGGACGGCGGCGCCGTTCACGCCCGGTAGATCGGCTCCCCCGCACGCCACGTCCTCAGCACCTGGATCGACCCAATGTCCATCGGGTCCACCACATGCGGGTCCGCCGACAACCAGATCACGTCCGCAACCGCACCCGGGCGAAGCACACCCGCATCGTCGCGCCCGGCCTGGAATGCCACACCGGCCGTGTACGCAGCCAACGCCTCATCCACGCTGATGCATTCCTCCGGCATCCACGCGTCACCGTCGCGAGTCACCTTGCGCGTGACCGCGACCTGGATCCCCTCGAGGGGCACGTACGTGGTGACCGGCCAGTCGCTGCCGAAGGAGATCCGGGCGCCGGCGCGCGCGAGCGTGGCGGTCTGAAACTGCCGGTTCAGCCGCTCCTCGCCCAGGCGAGGCGCGTTCAACGCGCTCTGCCACGAATCGAACTTCGACCAGTACGGCTCGAAGTTCGCGATGACACCGAGTTCGGCGAAGCGCGGGATGTCCGCGGGATCGACCAATTGCACGTGGCAGATGGTCCAGCGCCGATCCCGTGGACCGTTGGTCCGCGCAGCATGCTCGATCGCGTCGAGGGCATTGCGGATCGCCTGGTCACCGATGGCGTGGATATGCGGGGTGAAGCCATGCGCGTCGATCGCCGCGACAGCGAGCTTCAATTCCTCGGGGTCCCAGTTGGGGATACCGCGCGAGTGCGGGCAGTCGCAGTACGGCTCGATCAAGGCACCGGTCGCCGACTCGATCACCCCATCGGCGAAGAACTTGATGGTGTGCGCGGTGACCCGCTGCGCACCGCGCGCCTCGACGCGCCTGCGCGCATCCACGAATCCATCGACCTGGCTTCTCCAGTAGTTCGGGTCCGCCCACTGCGCCAGGTCCACGTTCACGTGCAGCACACCGGCATCCAGGGCGTCCAGCCAGGAATCCACATCCGCGGACTCCACCCACGCATCCTGGATCCAGGTGATCCCGGATTCGGCGAAACCGGAGGTCGCAAAATCCAGGGCCGCCGTCACCCGCGCGGGTGCCACCGCGGGCATCAGCGCATACACCGGCCGCCACGCTCCCCACTCGCGCAGGGTCCCCACCGGATCACCGTTGTCATCCAGCACGATCTCCCCGTCGTGCGGTTGCTGCACACCGCGGCTGTAGCCCGCTCGACGCAACGCCTCCGAGTTCACCCACACCGTGTGATAGTCCGTGGCACGCAGCACCACCGGACGATCGGACACCTCGGCATCGAGAAGCGCCGCCTGAAAGACACCGCCAGGAGCCAGCGTGGGGTCGAATCCCTCGCCCCGCACCCACTCCACATCCGGGTTCGCACGCGCCCACGCGCCCACGGCTGCCGCAATCCCCTCCGCGGTCACCGCCTCCCGCACGGGGGCAAACTGCTGTTCCAACCCACCGAAGATCGGGTGCACATGACCGTCACCGAACGCCGGCCCGATGAACCCGCCACCGGCATCGACCACTTCATCAGCATCCAAAGCACGGGCCTCATCACCGAGGGCGACGATCCGCCCACCGCGCATCAGCAGCGCGTCCGAGGTCTGCCACGACCCACCGGGTAACTGAAAACCCGTCCACACCCGAGCGTTGTCGATTCGGATCGCACCGATCACGGCAGTTTCACCGCGGCACCGGCACGATCCACCGCGGCCTTCTGGAAATCGTTCAGGGCCTGCTCGGGCATGGTGTCGAAACTGGCATACAGCTCGTGCACCACATCAACCGGCACGCCGGACATCTCACTCAAGACAGTGACGCCGCACAGCGGCACGTAGGTCGGCGAATAACCGCCCTCGTGGGTCATCATGAGTCGGCCTGAACACACCTCATCGGCGACGTCCATCAACTGCCGGGTCAGGGCGCGATACCCCGACGCCGTCACCGACATCCGGCCCAGCGGATCGTAGCAACTCGCATCGAAGCCCGACGGCACCACGATCACATCGGGGGCGAAGGCACGCAACGCGGGAACCACCACGGTCTCCATCGCATACGCGTAACCACCATTACCCGTGCCCGCAGGCAACGGGACATTGATCGCATACCCGAGGCCCTCACCCTCCCCGCGTTCCTCGATCGATCCGCTGTTACGGGGGAACAGGTCGTCCTGGTGCAGGGAGATGGTGAGCACATTCGGGTCGGTGTAGAACGCGGTCTGGGTGCCGTTCCCGTGATGCACATCCCAGTCCACGGTGGCCACCCGCAGATCCGGGTTGGCTGCCCGCGCCTTGGCGATCGCGATCGCCGCGTTTGCGTAGATGCAGAACCCCATCCCGGTTTCCGGGCGCGCGTGGTGGCCGGGCGGCCGCACCAGGGCGTACGCATTCGTCACATCACCCGCGAGCACCGCCTCAAGCGCGGCAATCGACCCGCCAGCGGCCAGGGCCGCGATGTCATGGCCCCGCGGACCGAAGGGCGATGTCCCATCACCGGCATCACCGCCGCGCAGGGTCGCGCTTTCGGCCTTGATGCGCGCCAGGTGCTCGGGGGTGTGGATGCGAAGGATGTCCTCGTCGGTGGCCGAGTTCGGCACGATGCGCACCAGGTGGTCAGCGAGCCCGCTCACCTCCACCAGGGAGTGGAAGCGCTGCTTGGACTCCGGGGACTCAAAGTGGTGATACGGCTGCATCACCAACCCGGGGGGCAACAGCCCCGCGTGCGAGCTGGTGTCATGCCACCCGTACAGCTCGTGCCAGACATAACCGGTTGCCATCTGTCCTCCCTACGTCCAGGACTTCTCTTCCTGATCCCACGCACCACCGGGCAGTGTGCCCGGCTTGATGAACGCGTCGAGCACATTCGCCATGATGCGCGAGCAGTTGTTGTCGAAATCGAAGCATGGCAGCGCAGAGATCCACGCGATGGATCCCGTGGAGAACACCGCACCGTCGTTCGCCGTGGTGAAGTACGTCATGTCCGCCCGCACCGATGGGCTCTGGGTTCCCAGGGTCCCGGGGTGGTTGAACAGGATGTCTTCGTGCACGCTCGCGTAGTTGTCCGACCACGAGGTCGATGACGCCAGCAACTTGGTGTGCGGGGGTGTACCCAACTCCAGGTCGTAGCGCTCGGTTTCCAATCCGGCCGCACCACCGAGGGCCAGACCAAAGTCACCGAACACCTCCCCCTCGACGCCGTCGAAGATCCAGGACACTGACCTGTGGTAGCTGTCGGGCATCCGGCGGTACGGGTGACATTCGTCGAAGCCCTGCGTGGTGAACCCGACACCGGTGAGCTTCTGCGGGGGCCGGGCGCGGTTGCGCCAAATCCCTCCGCGCTCGGCGGAGGTCTGATGGTAGTACTCG
>VGCC01000015.1:22500-42520 GCA_016870195.1 Actinomycetota bacterium | reverse complement strand
CTGGACGAGTTCGCGTTCGATCTCCCGCTCCAGATAGATGCGCCGGTCCTCGTCCGTGAGATCCCACTTGTTGAATGCGAGGACGAGGGCACGCCCGGACTCGATCACCATGGAGATGATGCGCACGTCCTGTTCGGCGAGCGGTTCACTCGCGTCGATCAACACGATGGCCACCTCCGCACGCTCCAGAGCGGCCTGGGTGCGCAGGGTCGCGTAGTACTCATGACCACTGGCCTCCTTGGCACGCCGGCGAATACCGGCGGTGTCCACGAACCACCACTGTTCGCCGCGGATTTCGACGAGTTCGTCGACGGGGTCGACCGTTGTGCCCGCAACGTTGTCGACGACCACGCGCTCGCTGCCGGCGAGCGCGTTCAGGAGCGAGGACTTGCCGACGTTGGGCTTGCCGAGAAGGGCTACCCGACGCGGTCCCGTTCCGCGGTCCTGGCCGGCACCGTGCTCCGGGAGCATCTCGACGATGCGGTCGAGCAGATCCCCGGAATGCCGACCGTGCAGGGCGGACACGACGATCGGCTCGCCGAGGCCCAGCGACCACAGGGATGCTGCCTCCATTTCCGTGGCCTGGTCGTCGGCCTTGTTCGCGATCAGGAGGACGGGCTTGCCGGAACGGCGCAGCACCTCGACGACAGCTTCATCCGCGCTCGTGGGACCCACGGTGGCATCCACGACGAAGGCCACGGCATCCGCATCCGCAACCGCGCGCTCGGCCTGCGTGGCGATACTGCCCGCCAGGCCGGTTGCCTTGCGGTCCCAGCCACCGGTGTCCATGACGTGGAAACGCTTGCCATTCCACTCGGCGTCGTAGGTGACCCGGTCGCGTGTGACACCGGGCACGTCTTCCACGACCGCTTCCCGTCGCCCGATCAGCCGGTTGACCAGCGTGGACTTGCCGACATTGGGCCGACCCACGATCGCGAGCACCGGCAATCCCGGACCTACACCAGCGGACGCACCGAGTTCGGCGAGTTCGGTCTCGACGTCGCCGAATTCCGCGCGGGCGGCCGCGAGGGCCGCCTCATAGGAGGCGTCGTCATCATCGTTATCGACGGGGAAAGCCCCGACGTCCGCGTCCTCGCTCATACCGGTACCCGTCTCCGTACGTCGTTGCGAAAATCCGTCACGACCTGACGCACCCACTCCGACGCCGAGCGCGCATCCGCCAGCGATGCCGGATCCGCATCAGTGAGGGACCCGGGAGTTACGATTGCGTCCCCGACGAACAGGGTGCGTGTTCCGGCCACGGGGTCCTCCACGAGGTCGATGGGGACGGCGGGTGCCCCGCTGGCGAGCACCACGAATCCCGGCGCGGGCACGCTCCCGGCGAAGCCGACCGCCTCGCCCCGCAACAACCGATCCACCGCATCGAGTTGAGCGTCGATCGCCGGCCCATTGAGGTTGGGCAGGACGTGAACGGGGCGCCGCAGGAGTGTCCGCATCACCCATCGAGTCTGTTCATCGCCACCACTGCTCGCCACGATGACGGGTCCCGCGGTGGGCAGGCGGTGCGCCCCCCGGACCTCCACGCGCAGGAGGCGTGCCACCACCGGTGCGGCGACATTGCGCAGCGTCGCCTCGAGGTTCACCCTCATCGCACCGTTCCCACAAGCTCCACGATCCGCGCAACAACCTGATCGAAATCCATGTTCGAAGCGTCCAGGACAATCGCATCCTCGGCCGCCGCCAGCGGGGATACCGTCCGCGAGGAATCGAATGCATCGCGCGCGCGCAATGCCGACTCCGTCTCCTGCACGTCTCTCACCAAGTCCCGTTCACGCTCATCCTGGGTGGCACGGCGCTGGGCTCGCACGGCCGGCGACGCGGTTAGGAACACCTTGACCTGTGCATCGGGAAGCACCACCGTCCCGATGTCGCGTCCCTCCACCACGATGCCACTGGTGGCACTCGCCACGCGCTCGCGTTGCAACGCGACGAGGCGCGCCCGCACCTCGGGCACCGCGCTCACCGCGCTCACCGCGGCGGTCACGTCATCGCCGCGAATGGGCGCGGAGACATCCACCCCATCCACCGTGATGGTCGGGTTCATCGGGTCGGTACCGCTCGTGATCGTGACCGCGCCCGCCACCTCCAGGACCGCACCACCATCCGTGGGATCCACACCCCGCTCGAGCACCGCCCAGGTCAAGGCCCGGTAGATCGCGCCCGTGTCCAGATACTGCACACCGAGTCGGCGAGCCACCTCCCGGCTGACACTGGATTTCCCGGATCCCGCCGGACCATCGATGGCGATCACTCGGGACACGTCGCGAGGGTACGCGGCGCTCATGCGCGAACGTCGATGCCCTGGCCCCGGAAGGCGGCGATCAACTCCTCGGCATCGGACGGCTGCACGAAGAGTTCCACCAACCCGCTGGGGCGACCCAGGACGTGCTCGATGCGAACATCCTCGAGGTTGACCCCCGCCTCCCCGGCAACCACGAAGAGCCGGCCCAAACGCCCGGGTTTGTCCTCGATCATCACCGAGACCACTGCGTAGTCGGCCGCGGCGGCTCCGTGCTTCCCCGGGATGAGTTCCCTCCCCCGCCCCCCGCGCGCGAGCAGATCCTCCATTCGGTCCAGCGCACCACGATCCGACGGCGCACGTTCCAAATCCGCGAGCGTGGCCTGCGCCGACTGCAGGTCTGCCAGGAGTCCCTCGAGCACCGCAGAGATCGGTGCGGCATTGCCCGCGATGATGTCCGACCACATCGGCAGATTCGAGCCGGCGATCCGGGTCATGTCCCGCAACCCCTGTCCCGCGATGCGCACGTCCTCGGGCCTGCCGTTCACCAACTGCGCGGCGAGAAGCGAAGACAGCACCTGGGGAACATGGGACACCAGCGCCACGGCACGATCGTGTTCCTCGGGTGACATCTCCACCGGGTAGGCACCGCACGCCGTGATCAGTCGGTGCACCATGCGCACCGCCTCCACGTCGACCTCGGGGGTCGGGGTGATCATCCAGAGTCGGTCGTCGAGTAAATCCGCACGTGCCCCCTCCGGACCGGACGTCTCGCGACCGGCCATCGGATGCCCACCCACCACGTGGGAGAGATCAGCATCGGCTGCGCTCGCGTCCGCGAGAACAACGGTCTTGATCGACGCGACATCCGTGACCGCGACACCCGGGAATCGCCGGGTGGCGTCCGCGACCACTTCACCCGTGCGCCGCGGTGGAACCGCGACGACGACGAGCACCGGTAGATCGCCGGAGCCTGTGGTGCGCCCCGCACCCTTCTCGACCGCGATGCGCAGGTTATCAGCACTCGAGTCCTCGAGGGTGACGTCGACACCGGCACGCCGAAGCGCGAGTCCCACGGACGTACCGATGAGTCCCGCGCCGATGATGTGAACCGACCCGGGGATGACCGCCGCGGTCATTGAGCGATGTCCTGGCGAAGAACCTCTGCGCCCCGCAGGTACACGTGTCGGATCTCCGCACGGGGAGTGTCGATGTCCGCGTGAATCATCACGCGCACGACGCGCTCGAGCGCGCCCGAGACGTCCATCTCCTGGGCGCAGAGCAGGGGAACGTCCACGAGACCGAGGGCGCGGGCACCCGCGGCCGGGAAGGCGCTGGTGAGATCTGGGGTCCCGGTCAGGATGACGCTCACGAGTCGGTCCTGATCGATCGAGTTCCGCGCGAGCATCTCGCCCAGCAATTCCGTAACCGCCTCGCGCATGAGGTCGGCGTCATCCCGTTCGAGGCAGGTCGCCCCACGGATCGCTCGCACGTGCGCAGCCTAGCGACGGCTAGAGCCCCGCCGCGGTGTAGAGGGCACGTACTTCCTCAGGCCGCAGATCGCGCACGACACCGACCTTCATGCCTCCCACGTGCAGTGGACCGAAGTTGGTGCGCACCAGGTCGATCACCGGAAATCCCACGGCATCGAACATGCGTCGCACGATCCGGTTTCGCCCCTCGTGCAACACCACCTCCACCTGCGTACGCCCCTGGGCACGTGCCCGCACGCGCACCGCATCGCAGGCCGCCGGCCCGTCGTCCAATTCCACACCCGTGCGCAGGGTGCGCTCCGCTTCGCGCGTCAAGTCTCCTTGGACGGTGGCGACGTATGTCTTTTCCACACCGTGCCGAGGGTGCGCAAGCCGATTGGCCAGTTCCCCGTCATTGGTGAGCACGAGCAGCCCGGACGTATCGGCATCGAGACGACCCACATGGAAGACGCGCTCGGGAAGATCCGCGACGAGATCCCCCACGCACGGACGTCCACGATCATCGGCCATGCTGCTGACCATCCCGCGCGGCTTGTTCACCACCATCACCCGCGTCTCCGGGGCAGTCACGACGCGTTCCCCATCCACGCGCACGACCGCCGTGACGGGATCGATGCGGGTTCCGAGCTCCGTGACAGTGCAGCCGTCCACCTCGACGCGGCCCGAACTGATCAGCTCTTCACAGGCACGACGGGAGCCCAGGCCCGCGGAGGCGAGCACCTTCTGCAGGCGGACGCCTTCGTCACTCACCGAGGGCGACCGCGTCCAGGACTTCGTCGAGTTCGGAGAGATCCGGGAGGTGTTCGGCGATAGGGGGCAGTTCGTCGAGGGATGCGATCCCAAGGCGCTCAAGGAAGTAGCTCGTAGTGCGGTAGAGGATCGCATGCGACTCATCCTCGTGCCCTGCTTCTTCGATGAGGCCCCGGGTCAGCAGGGTCTTGATGACGCCGTCGACGTTCACGCCACGGATCGCGGCCACGCGACCGCGCGACACCGGCTGCCGGTAGGCGATCACCGCGAGCGTCTCCAGGCTCGCTTGGGTGAGGCGCGCGTTGAGCCCGTCCACCACCCACCGTTCCACGACCGGCGAGCACTCCGCACGAGTGTAGAAACGCCATCCGCCCGCAACCTCGCGCAGGTCAAACCCGCGCCCCTCCTGGGTGTACTCGTTCGAGAGGTTCGCAAGCACGACGCCAACATCGTCCACCGGGTGACGCGTTGCCTGGGCGAGGTCGACAACCGACATCGGCTCGTCGGCGAGTAGGAGGAGTGCCTCGAGCGCGGCAGCCAAGCTCGGCGCCCCCAGCTCCTCGCTTTCCTCCACATCCGCGTTCACTTCCACGTCAGCCATGGGAGCCCTGCCTCTCTTCCTCCGCCTGATCCACGTCCCGCTCCACGTCGAACTCGTCTGTCACGTCAATGTCCCCGGAATCCGAGCCGACCCACCGGATGGTCAGGTCCCCGAGCGGGGTGATCTGCTCGAAGAGCACAACCTGCTCGCGGTACAACTCCAGCAGCGCCAGGAACCTTCCCACCACCAGAAGGGTCGAGTCGCAATCATGGACGAGTGCGCGGAACGTACTCGTTCGCTGACGCCGGAGCCGCTCGACGATGATCACCGCCTGCTCACGCACGTTGACCTTCGGTGCGTGCAAGTGGACGATGGAGACCTCATCCGGCGTCTTCGGTGCCAATGCACGCCCCGCCAACGCCGCGAATTGATCCGGGCCCAGACCCAGCAACACCACGGGGAGCAGTGCGGCGAAGTGCGGCTCCATCGCGACAGTGCGGGGAACACGCCGGGCTGCCTGCACCATCCCCTGCGCGAAGAGAGCGGCAACCTCCTTGAACGCTCGGTACTGCAGCAAGCGCGCGAAAAGGAGATCGCGGGCTTCCAACAGCGCGAGGTCCTCCTCGTCCTCGACTTCACCGCTCGGGAGCAGGCGCGCAGCCTTCAGGTCGAGCAGCGTGGCCGCGACAACCAGGAAACTGCTGGCCTCATCGAGTTCCCAGTCATTTCCTTGATCGCGGATGTAGGTGATGAACTCGTCGGTCACCAAGTGGAGGGCCAGCTCGGTTACTTCGAGTTTGTGTTTGGAAATGAGCGAGAGGAGGAGGTCGAAGGGGCCCTCGAAGTCCCCGACGCGTACTGAGAACCCGCTGGTCTCCTCCGGCGCCTCAGACACCGTCGTCACCGAGCGAGAACCTCCCGCGCCAAACGCCGATAGGCCTCGGCACCGGAACTGTCAGGAGCGAACGAGGTGATGGGTTCGCCCGCCACGGCCGCGTCGGGAAACTTCACGGTGCGCTGAATGGACGTGGTGAAAACCAGGTCCCCGAATGCATTCGTCACGGTCTCCATGACCTCGCGGCTGTGCAGGGTCCGCGGGTCGTGCATCGTGGGGAGAACTCCGAGGATCCGAAGGTTGGGGTTGAGCCGGGAAATCACCTTGTCCAGTGTGTCCTTCAACAACGCGACACCGCGAAGGGCGAAGTACTCGGTTTCCATGGGAATGATCACATCGGTGCTTGACGTCAGTGCATTGACCGTGAGCAGGCCGAGGGATGGTTGGCAGTCGATGAGTATGACGTCGTACTCCGGGACGACGGGAGCGAGCGCCCGCTGAAGTGCGTATTCACGACCGACCTCGGTGACGAGTTGGATCTCCGCAGCAGCGAGATCGATATTGGCAGGCAGGAGGTCGAGTCCCTCGACTTCCGTGGAAACGATCACGTCTCCCACGTGGCAGTCGGGCGATGTCAGCAGGTTGTAGACGGTGGGTTCCATTTCATTGGGGTTCAATCCGAGGGCGATGGACAGAGCGCCCTGCGGATCGAAGTCGACGAGCAGAACCTTGCGACCGTAGCCGGCAAGAGCGGCGCCCAGGCTGACCGTCGACGTCGTCTTCCCTACGCCGCCCTTCTGGTTGACCATCGAGATGATCCGGGCGGGCCCGTGCGTCGTGAGCGGCGTCGGCTCGGGTATGTCGGCCACCCCGTGAGCCTACTGTTCGTGGCAGCCGCCGAAGGGCAGGCGACGCCCTACGACTGGACCACCTGGGAGGCCGGCACAAAGGGCATCCCGAAGGCTTCCGCCACCGCGGCGTACGTCACGTGGCCCCCCTGAACGTTCAGGCCGAGCAACAGCGCGTGGTCGGCGCGAAGCGCCTCGCGCCACCCCTTGTCCGCCAACGCCACCGCGTACGGAAGGGTCACGTTCGTCAGGGCATAGGTGGAGGTGTGGGGAACGGCCCCGGGCATGTTTGCGACGCAATAGAAGGTCGACCCGTGCACCTGGTACGTCGGGTCGGCATGCGTCGTAGGGCGCGAATCCTCGAAACAGCCTCCTTGGTCGATGGCGATGTCCACGAGGACCGAGCCCCGCTTCATGCGGGACACCAGTTCATTCGACACCAGCGTGGGAGCTTTCGCGCCAGGGACGAGCACTGCCCCGATGACGAGATCCGCATCCAGAACAGCACGTTCGATTTCGTAGGAATTCGACGCGATCGTCTGCATGTGGCCCTGGTAGATCGCATCGACGTGCCGAAGGCGCGCCACATTCCTGTCCAGAAGGAGCACCTCGGCTTGCATGCCCAAGGCGATCGCCGCAGCGTTGAGACCGGACACACCCGCACCGATCACCACGACCTTGGCTGCGTGCACGCCCGAAACCCCGCCCATGAGCACCCCGCGACCGCCATTGGCCCGCATGAGTGCATGCGCTCCCACCTGGGGGGCAAGGCGCCCAGCAACCTCGGACATCGGAGCCAGCAGCGGCAGGGACCCGTCCGAGAGCTCCACCGTCTCGTACGCGATGGCGGTGACATCGCGCGCCACCAACTCCTCGGTCAACTTCTTGTCGGCGGCAAGGTGCAGGTACGTGAAGAGCACCTGCCCCTCACGCATGCGGTGGTACTCGGGTTCGATCGGTTCCTTGACCTTCAAGATCAGATCGGCCGCTTCCCAGACCGGGTCGGGACCGGGGAGGATCGTCGCGCCCGCCGCGGCGTAGTCGCCGTCGGGAATCGACGAGCCCTCACCCGCATGCGTCTCGATGACGACCTCGTGACCGTGCTGGGTCAACTCCATGACACCGGCCGGGGTGATCGCCACCCGGTACTCGTGGTTCTTGATCTCCTTGGGGATGCCGACCTTCACGATTCGCCTCGCTTCGTCTCGACCGTGCCCACCACACTAGTGAGCGGATGTACTCGACCGCTCTCTACGAGGTGGGCCCGCATCGGCCACGGGGTATCGGCGGGACGCAGCCGATCGAGCCCGTCGGGGTGAACCGCGGCTAGCGCCAGGATCCCCGCGACCGCCGAGGGACTGCCGATCGCCGAAGACAGGATCAACTCGACGGCTTCGGTGAGCGGTACCCACGCACGGGGTAGGTGGTTCTCCTCCAACTCCCCCGTGGCTGGGCGTCCCTCCGGAAGGGGTTCGAGATCGCGTGCGAGGTAGACGCGAATCGCTTCCGACGAACCGCCGGGCGAGTTCAGCAGATCGACCAGGGTGTTCCACGTCGCTGCGCGATAGCCCGCCTCTTCCGCGAGTTCCCGTTGCGCGGTTCGCCACGGGTCCTCCCCGGGGACGTCGAGCAATCCGGCCGGTGGCTCGAAGAGCCACGCCCCGACGGGATGCCGATATTGGCGGATGAGCAGGACGCGATCGCTGTCATCCATCGCGATGACGGCAACGGCTCCCAGATGACGCTGGACGTCGCGCCGTGCGGTTCCGGAATCGAATACGACGTCCTCGCTGACCACCGACCAGATCCGTCCGGTGAACTGCTCCCTCGGATTACCTGCCGGCAGTCTTCCGAAGGTGTCCGCTACAGGACCCGACCACTCTTCGTCATCGGCCAACGTCAACCCTGGGCCAGTGCGCCGGCCCGTGACTGCGCGCCCACCAAAGCCGCGGCCACCAATCCGGCGAAGAGCGGGTGCGCACGGGTCGGACGTGACCGGAACTCGGGATGTGCCTGCGTGCCCACGTAGAAGGGGTGGACATCGGCCGGCAACTCCACGAACTCCACGAGCCGACCGTCAGGAGACGTGCCACTGAAGACCAGACCGTTTTCCTCCAACTGCGGCCGGTATGCGTTCGCGACCTCGTAGCGATGACGGTGCCGTTCGTCGACGTACGGCTGCCCGTAGGCGGATGCCACGACCGAGCCCTCGACGAGCTTGGCAGGGTAGAGACCCAGGCGCATCGTCCCGCCCATATCCCGCTCGCCACTGACCACATCACGCTGATCGGCCATTGTGGAAACCACCGGATGCGGGGTGGATTCGTCGAACTCCAGTGAGTTCGCGCCCTCCAATCCCGCAACGCTGCGGGCGTACTCGATCACCATGCATTGCAGGCCGAGACAGAGGCCCAGGGTGGGGATCCCGTGTTCCCGGGCATACGTAAGTGCACCCAACTTCCCCTCGATGCCCCGCACTCCGAAGCCACCGGGCACGCAGATGCCGTCGAGGTCGCTGAGATTGCGCGCGGCACCCTCGGGGGTTGCGCACTCATCGCTGGAGATCCACCGAATGGTCACCCGGCAGTCGTTGTGGAAGCCGCCGGCGCGGATCGCCTCGGTCACGGAGAGATAGGCGTCGGGGAGGTCGATGTACTTCCCAACGAGACCGATCGTGACCTCGTGGGCGGGACGATGGACGCGACGCAACAATTCGTCCCAATCGGACCAGTTCACGTCGCGGAGTGGCAGATCGAGGCGTCGCACCACATACGCATCGAGACCTTCCCGGTGCAGCACCTTCGGGATGTCGTAAATGCTCGGCGCATCGGCCGCCGCCACGACCGCTTCGACGTCGACGTCGCACATCAGCGAGATCTTGCGCTTGATGCTCGCGGGAACGGGTCGATCTGCGCGCAGCACGATGGCGTCGGGCTGGATACCGATATTTCGCAACGACGCCACGGAGTGCTGGGTGGGCTTGGTCTTGAGCTCACCCGAGGGCCCAATGTAGGGAAGGAGGGAGACGTGGACGAAGAACACGTTGTCCCGGCCCACCTCATGGCGCACCTGGCGGACCGCTTCGAGGAACGGCAGGGACTCGATATCGCCGACGGTGCCGCCGACCTCCGTGATGACCACGTCGACCTCGGGGCCGGCCATGCGGCGGATCCGGGACTTGATCTCGTTGGTGATGTGCGGGATGACTTGGACGGTGTCACCTAGGTACTCGCCTCGGCGCTCCTTGGCGATCACCGTCGAATACACCTGGCCGGTTGTGACATTGGCCGATCCATGGAGGTCGACGTCGAGGAACCTCTCGTAGTGGCCGATGTCGAGGTCTGTCTCGGCACCGTCGTCTGTGACGAACACCTCTCCGTGCTGGAAGGGATTCATCGTTCCCGGATCGACGTTGAGGTACGGGTCCAACTTCTGCATCGTGACGCGCAGGCCACGCGCCTTCAGCAGGTTGCCGAGGGAGGATGCCGTGAGACCCTTGCCGAGGGAGGATGCGACGCCGCCGGTGACGAATATGTGCTTTGTCCGGGGATCATCCACGGGAGATCAGGCTATCAGGATGCGAGTCGTGCACGACGCGGCGCGCAGGTCAGAGAGTGAGTCTGCTGGCCTCGGTCAGCAACTCCCGGGCATGGTCGGCACCCGAGGCCGATCCCTCCATCCCGGAGAGCATGCGGACCAGTTCCGCGACGCGCTCCTCACCCGTCACCTCGCGCACGTCCGTGACGGTCTTCTTCGCCCGGGTGACCTTCTCGACGACGAGGTGGGTGGACGCGAAGGCCGCGACCTGTGCCAGGTGGGTGACCACGATCACCTGGGCATGCTCGGCCAGGCGGGCCAGGCGCCGACCGACCTCGACGGCGACCGATCCGCCGATACCTGCGTCCACCTCGTCGAAGATCAGCGTGGGCGCGTCGGCAGTGAGGACCACCTCGACCGCGAGGGCGATCCGGGAAAGTTCGCCGCCGGAGGCCGCCTTCGCGAGTGGCCGCTCGGGCGCACCCGGATGCGACTCCAGGGTGAGGGTGATCGAATCGGCACCGGAGGCTCCGAAGTCGGCAGGTCTCCCCGCGGTCTCGATCCGCACTCCGACCCGTGCATTCGGCATGGCGAGCGCGGCCAACTCCCCCTCCACGGCCCGGGCGAATCTCGGTGCGGCCTGCGTCCGAAGTTCGGTCAGGTGCCCGGCCGCCTCGACCAGGGCCGACTCGGTGGCCGCCACCTGGGCGTCGAGTTCGGCCCGGGCGGTCTCGAGGTCAGCGAATCGGTCTAGTGCAGTCCGCGTCGATTCCGCCCAGGCGATCACGTCCGACATGTCCGGGCCGTGGGTCTTCAACAAATGGCCGACGTTTCTGCGGCGCGACTCGATGATGTCCAGTCGCGCCGGGTCCGCTTCGGTACTGCGCGCATACGCCTGCACCTCCGAACCCACGTCGACGATTTCGTCGAGAAGTCCGGCAATCCGTGCCGCGATGGATGCAAGCCCGGGGTCGAGTGTGGCCGCCGACGCGATCTCCTTGGCCGCCCGGCCGAGGGCTCCTGCCGCACCCGGCTCGTCGTCCTCCCCCAGCAGAGTCGTCAACGCGCGGGTGGCGTACTCGTGCAGAGCGGTCGCATGGGTGAGGATCCGGGACTCGCGATCCAGGTCCTCCCACTCCCCCTCGAGCGGACCCACCGCATCGAAGTCGGCAAGCTCGCGCGCGAGTCGATCGACATCGGTCGAGCGCATCGCCATTTCGAAGGTCTCCCGGGCTTCCCGGGCATCGCGCCACGCGGCACGCTTCGACCGGTACTCGGCCAATGCCGTCACCACGTCCGCCCCGGCGAATCGATCGACCAGGGTGCGCTGCCAGGTCTCTTCCCTCAGCCGCTGCTGCTCGGCCTGCCCGTGGACGTGGATCAGGTGAGCGCAGATCTCCCCCAGGGTTGCGACAGGGACAGATCGACCGCCCGCCACGGCACGACCACGGCCTTGCGCGGACACCGATCGACTCAGGTGCAGGAGTCGTGACCCGTCAGCCTCCTCGTCCGTGCGCGCGTCCACGTTCTCCAGCACCTCCAGGACGGGTGATGCACTCGGAATGACGAAGCTCGCCTCCACATCGAGCGCGTCCGCACCCGGCCGCACCAGGGATGTGTCCGCCCGGCCACCGTGCAGGAGACCGACGCCGTTCAACACCATGGTCTTCCCGGCACCGGTCTCGCCCGTGATGACCGTGAGGCCGGGACCGAATCGCGCGACGGACTCCTCGATGACCCCCAGCGACGCGATCCGGATCTGCTCAAGCATGACTACTGCGCTTCAGGCCTGCGCCCGCGCCAGCCCTCCACCGGCAGGTGGAACTTGGCAACGAGTCGGTCGGTGAAGGGCGAGGCAACCAATCGAGCAAAGCGCACCGGCACGTCCGCTGCGCGCACCTCGACGCGGTCGCTGGGGTCGAGGGTGATGGTGCGACGACCATCGGCCCAGAGCACCGCCTGCGCGTCGGTGCCCAATTCGAAGGCCACCACGCTGGTGGGTGCTACCACCAAAGGCCGCGCGAACAACGCGTGCGCACTCAACGGAACGACGAGCAGAGCCGCGACCTCGGGCCAGACCACCGGCCCACCGGCCGAGAACGCGTACGCGGTGGAACCGGTCGGCGTGGCGCATACGACCCCATCGCAGCCCCAGCGAGAAAGGGGTCTGTTATCCACCTCGACGAGCACATCGATCATGCGCTGCCGGGTGATCTTCTCGACACTGACTTCGTTGAGGGCCCAGGTGGACTCCACCACCTGCCCTCCGCGCGTGACGCGGACGTCGAGCGCGGTGCGCTCCTCCGTGGTCCAGGTGTGCTGGGCGATCGCATGGACGACGGCATCGGCCGCCTCCGGTTCCAATTCGGCGAGGAATCCCACGTGGCCGAGGTTCAGGCCCAGGATCGGTGCACCACTGCTCCGCGCGATCTCCGCAGCGCGCAGCATCGTGCCGTCGCCGCCAAAGACCAGGACGAGATCGGCCGCCCGAATGTCCTCATCATTCGCGACCGCGACACCCGTCAGCGCCATCCGATCGTCGGCGGTCACCATCAAGGAAGCCCCCGACGCCGCTAACCGAGCGACGAGATCCGTTGCGACGGACACCGCATCCGGATTGGCGGTGTTGACCACGAGGAGAACGCGCGCGCCACTCACGACGGCCTCCCAGCCACGGCCTGGGCCACCGCAACGTCGACATCGACCGCAGGGACGTCCGTGCCGCGAGAGAGCCACACGAAGTACTCGATGTTCCCCTTCGGCCCCGGCAGAACGCTCGCCGCGACCCCGCGTAGTGCGAGCCCGCAGTCGTGGCAGGCAGAGATGACGTCGCGCACGGCAGAGGTATGCAATTCGGGATCGCTCACGACTCCCTGACCGACCGCTTCCCGGCCCACCTCGAATTGCGGCTTGACCATGAGCAGGAAGTCACAGGGTGTCGCGGCGATCGACGTGAGGGGTCCGATCACAGTGCGCAGCGAGATGAAGGACAGGTCCGCGACGATCAGATCCGGGGCGTAGGGAAGATCGGATGCCACGATGGTGCGGATGTTGAGGCGTTCCCGCACGTGCACTCGAGGGTCCGTGCGCAGTTGCCACGCCAGCTGCCCGTATCCGACGTCGACGGCCACAACCTCACCCGCGCCCTCGCTCAGCAGGACCTGGGTGAAGCCGCCGGTGGAAGCACCCGCATCGAGGGCACGACGTCCACGGACAGCGAGATCCGGGAAGGCATGTAATGCACCGAGGAGTTTGTGCGCCCCGCGTGACACCCAGACGGATTGGTCGGGATCACGAAGGGTGATCGACACGGATTCCTCGACCTGACGACCGACCTTGGTCGACTCCGTGCCCTGCACCTGCACCGCGCCGGACTCGATCAAGTCGCGGGCGTGGTCACGCGACCTGGCGAGTCCCCGCCGCACGAGTTCGGCATCGAGACGGCGGCGCATGGTGATGGTCACGTCTTGTCGGAGTCCAGGTCACCGAGGACATGGCGGAGATCCGCATGGATCGCACCGAAGATTTCCGGATGATCATTCAGCCCAGCCTCGATGATGACACTCAGGCGCTCGAGGGCACTATCCACGGCGGTGACACCCGTGGGTTCCCAGACCGGGAGGACGAGATCCGGATCGGGAGCATCTTCCAGAACGAGGATCTCCTCTTCTTCAGACACCGAGTCGAATGCCTCGGTGCTCATGAACCCTCCTCGACGACGATCTTGCGCTTCTTGGGAGGAGCATCGGGTGCAGCAGCCTCCGGCGCGGGGGCGTCCGCCGCGGGTTCTTTCGGGGTGGCATGTGGTGCGGGTACATGTGCGGGAGCCCCACGCTCGAGACGCTCGACGCGGGCACGCAGTGCGGCCAATTCGTCCTCCCGCACGAATCCCATCCGCGCTGCCGCCTTGTCGATCTCCGACCGGATCAACTCGACCAATTTCGCGCGGTTCGCTTCCGAGGCACTGAGGACATCATCGGCGAGGGCTTGGACGGACTCGGTACCGGAGAAACGCGCGAACCCCTGGTCCAACAGGCCACCGGCCACTTCCTTCGCCTTGGCGGCGGTGGCTTCGGTGACTCCGGTCACCAGGGTGACGTAGGTGCGTAGCGAATCGATCACGTTTACCTCCTGATTCGACAAACCTAGTGCCCGACGGTGGAGATCGCCGGGCGCGGCAAGGCGTCTGGGAACCGGGTGCTCCAGCCCGCCACGACCTCGCCCACGTCGATCGCCGTCAAGGCGCCCCGTGCCCGCCAGCACTCCTCGGCGAGGCTCGTCGCCACGTCCCAGGCCCGCTGGCCGTCCGGGGTGGGTGCCGGCTGCAGGAGTACTCGAAGATCCGGGCCCAGGAACGTCGGGCGCATCCCCGACGGTGCCCCGAAGACGTCTGCCACCGAGTGCACACCCGTCGCCACATACAACGAGTCAATGCCCGCGCGCTCTGCACCGGCAATGTCCGTGTCCAGCCGGTCCCCCACCATCAGGGCCCGGGAAGCACCCACGCGATTCATGGCAGTGAGGAGGAGGGCCGGTTCGGGCTTCCCGGCAACGTGATCGGGTTGCCGACCGGTTGCGTTGGCCACCGCGGCGACGAGGGACCCGTTACCAGGTGCGATCCCGAACTCGGTGGGGAAAGTGAGATCGAGGTTGGTCGCAATCCAGAGACACCCCGACTCGATCAGGTAGGACGCTGCAGCAAGGTCGCGCCATCCCACGTCCGGGGCGAAGCCCTGCACCACGGCGACGGGCTGATGATCGGGGTTGCGCGTGGGAGTGAATCCAGCACCGCGCAGGGCGTGCTCGACTCCCTCGCCACCGACCACGAAGACGTGCGCACTCTGCGGGCAGATTCCCCTCAGGATCTCCGCCGCCGCCTGCGGGGAGGTGACCACCTGCTCCTCGGCGCACGGGATACCCAGATCGCGCAGGTGCCCAGCCACGGTCTCCGCGGTTCGCGATGCGTTATTGGTGACGTACACACAGTGAATGCCCCGATCCTCGATCTCCGCGAGCACCTCGGGCACATTTGGGAGTGCGCGCGGTCCACGGTAGATCACTCCATCGAGGTCGAACAGCACCGTGTCATAGGAATCGACGAGGCTTGTCGTGCTCACGATGCGCGACCGGTTTCCACCGGGCCCTCCAGGGGCAGTCCGCCTTCGATGCGCGCCCGGAGGGTCGCCTTCACCTGCGACAGTGCGGATCCGTAGTCGGCGCGGTCGGGGCGCATCACGAAGGCCATGGCCAGGTGATCACGGGCTCCAAGGAACCTTTGAAGCCGCCACAGCGAAAGCCCGAGGGCGTAGTGACCGTAGTCCGCGTCGGGGTAGCGCTCGACCAATCGGGTCAACACCTCGACCGCCTCCAGATAACGACGCGTATCGAAGAGTGCGCGCCCATAAGCCTCCAGCACCGCACTTGAGTCGTCCTCCGCAAGCACCCATTCGAGCAACACGACCGCCGCATCGGGATTCCCCGAGTCGAGCAACTCGGTCGCGCGCGTGTACCAGTCGTACTGCGTTCCGCCGGGCTCACCCGTGACTCCCATGGCCCCATGGTGTCACCCGGCCACATCCAATTCGAGCACGTGCACCTCGGTGCTGCTCTGCAGACCACTCGCGCCACGCCAGAACCTGCGGCGCAACACCCCGCGCACCCGGACGGGCGTACCCGGCTCCAGCCGGTGCGCCCTTGCCGCCATTCTGCGGCCATTCGCGACGCAGGCGATGACGTCTACCGTCACACTGCTGCCGCGATCGACGGCGACCGTGCGCGCCCGGTCCACCGTCACGCTGAAGGTCGTGATCACATCTCCGCTGGGAAGCTCCCGGTCGTCGACCCGCGCACCGAGACGTCCCACCAACTCCACCTGATTCATCGGACCAGGATCGGCGCCCGCACATCCGGGCACCAGGTACAACGCAATACCCGGGATGCCTGCGCACCCACCACCCGAACTGTGGACAATGCGCCTATGGCGAGCTCCCCCGAAGCCCTCGGTACCGATGTCTGGTCGATCGACACCCTCATGGGTGGGTACACCGGTATCACGTCGAGCTACCTGATTGCGTCATCGCGTCCCTGCCTCGTCGAGACGGGCACCGCGACCTCGGCTCCCGAGGTGATCCGGGCACTCGCCGAGCTCGGGCTAGGCCCCGAGGACCTCGCGACGATCGTGGTGACGCATATCCATTTGGACCACGCCGGTGGTGTCGGCGACCTCGCACGTGCCTTTCCTCGGGCTCGCATCGCCGTGCACGAGTCCGGCGCCCGGCACCTCGTCGATCCCTCCCGGCTTGTCGCCAGCGCACGACGTGTCTTCGGGCCGAGGATGGACGACCTCTTCGGCGAACTTCTGCCGACCGACCCCGAGCGTCTCGACATCATCGGAGAGAGCGGCACCATCGACCTCGGCGACGGCAGATTCCTCGAAGCATTTCACAACCCGGGGCACGCGAAACACCACATCGGCCTCGTGGACTCAGCGACCGGTGACCTCTATACCGGGGATGCCGCCGGTGTCTATGTGCCCGAGACGGCGGACGTGCGTCCGGCCACACCACCACCCGACTTTGACCTGGACCTCGCGCTGTCCTCGCTCGCGGCGATGCGCGCAACGCAGCCGACCCGACTGCTCTTCAGTCACTTCGGCCCGGTTACCACCGTCGGGGACATCCTGGCCGAATCCGAAGCAGAGTTGCACTACTGGGTGGAGCAGGTCACGGAAGCCTTCCGAGGTGGCCTCGACCTCGAACACGCGGTCGAGCGGGTCAAGGAGAGGGATCGGGAGAGACACGCGGCCTTCTACGCCGACCCAGCACGCCTCGAGAGCTTCGAAGAGTTGTCGAGCACGGTTGCGCAGGTTGCGGGAATCTGGCACTGGCTGGAGCGCACTACTCCAGACGCTCAGCAGCTCCGATGACGTCCTCGGGGTCGGACTTCACGGCAGCGCCGAACCACTCCCGCGCCTTCTTTCTGTCCCCCGCACGTTCCCACAGATCGGCGTAGGCGAACTGCATACGTGCGCGCGCTTCTCCATCCGGACACCCCGTCAGGTCCGGGGTTTCGAGTGTGACGAGCGCCGCATCGACCTGATCCATATCCGCGCGGGCACCGGCCATCACGATTAGGAGTTCGACACGGGTCACCGGATCCAGGCGACCGAGGGCGATTCCACGTAGTAATTCCAACGCTTTTTCGGGTTTCCCGAGTGCGCGCTCACAATCGGCCATCATGGGCACGAACTCGTCCCCACCACGCATGCGTCGCACCGCGCGCAACTCTGAGAGCGCCTCGGCATAGTCGCCGCACAGGTAACTCGTGATGGCAAACGCCTCGCGCACGACCGCTACTCGTCCCGCCAAGCGCTTAGCCTCCGCGGTGAACTCACGCGCCTGTGTCTCTTCACCCTGGGACACTGCGATGTCCGCGGCGACGAGCAGCCGCCCAACACGCTCACCGAGATCTTCGGGCAGCGTGCGAAGTTCATTCGCGACCGCAGGGTCCAAGTCCTCGACGTGCGCCTCATCGGGAATGCGCGGACCGCGCGGCGTCCGAGGAGACTCGTCACGCACTCGACGATCGCCCGACTTTCCGGAACCACCAGCACGCGGTGCACCGGAGCGGGGTCCGCTCTTCGCGTCACGTGACGACGCCGCAGGCCGACGATCACTCGACTTCCCCGTGGCACCGGAACTCCGACTGCCGCCGGAACGCGGGGTGCGCGGGCTCGATCCAGAGCCCTTCGGTGGACGGGGTGGCATATCGGCAGCCTTCCATGGGTGAAATGACACGGGCCACCCGAAGGTGGCCCGTGTCGAAAGAATGTCCGGCGGCGTCCTACTCTCCCACGCAGTCACCCGCGCAGTACCATCGGCGCTGAGAGGCTTAGCTTCCGGGTTCGGAATGGAACCGGGCGTTTCCCTCTCGCCATGGCCGCCGAAACGCTATGGAGATGTCAATCGGGTTCCCGACCGAATCTCGGGAACCGCACAGTGGACGCGAGTTAAGTTTAAAGGCAAGCCCTCGGACTATTAGTACCGGTCAGCTCCACACGTTGCTGTGCTTCCACATCCGGCCTATCAACCCAGTCGTCTAGCTGGGGTCCTTACCAGGTTAACCCTGTGAGAGCCCTAATCTTGGAGCGGGTTTCCCGCTTAGATGCTTTCAGCGGTTATCCCTTCCCGACGTAGCTAACCAGCCGTGCCCTTGGCAGGACAACTGGCACACCAGAGGTCAGTCCGTCCCGGTCCTCTCGTACTAGGGACAGGTCTCCTCAAGACTCTTACGCGCGTGGCGGATAGGGACCGAACTGTCTCACGACGTTCTAAACCCAGCTCGCGTACCGCTTTAATGGGCGAACAGCCCAACCCTTGGGACCCACTCCAGCCCCAGGATGCGACGAGCCGACATCGAGGTGCCAAACCATGCCGTCGATATGGACTCTTGGGCAAGATCAGCCTGTTATCCCCGGGGTACCTTTTATCCGTTGAGCGACGCCGCTTCCACTTGCCGGCGCCGGATCACTAGTTCCGACTTTCGTCCCTGCTCGACCTGTCAGTCTCGCAGTCAAGCTCCCTTGTGTACTTGCACTCGACACCTGATTGCCAACCAGGCTGAGGGAACCTTTGAGCGCCTCCGTTACATTTTAGGAGGCAACCGCCCCAGTTAAACTACCCACCAGGCACTGTCCCTAATCCGGATCACGGATCGAGGTTAGACAGCCAATACGATCAGAGTGGTATTTCAACGTTGACTCCACCCGAACTGGCGTCCGGGCTTCATAGTCTCCCACCTATCCTACACAAATCGAATCGACCACCAATACCAAGCTGTAGTAAAGGTCCCGGGGTCTTTCCGTCCTGCCACGCGTAACGAGCATCTTTACTCGTAGTGCAATTTCGCCGAGTCTGCGGTTGAGACAGCGCTGAAGTCGTTACGCCATTCGTGCAGGTCGGAACTTACCCGACAAGGAATTTCGCTACCTTAGGATGGTTATAGTTACCACCGCCGTTTACTGGCGCTTAAGTTCTCAGCTTCGCACCGAAGTGCTAACCGGTCCCCTTAACGTTCCAGCACCGGGCAGGCGTCAGTCCATATACGTCGTCTTGCGACTTTGCATGGACCTGTGTTTTTAGTAAACAGTCGCTTCAGCCTGGTCTCTGCGGCCATCACCAGCTCAGGGAGCAAGTCCCATCACCAGCAACGGCCCCCCTTCTCCCGAAGTTACGGGGGCATTTTGCCGAGTTCCTTAACCACAGTTCACTCGATCGCCTCGGTATTCTCTACCTGACCACCTGTGTCGGTTTGGGGTACGGGCGGCGTTAACACTCGCTAGAGGCTTTTCTCGGCAGCATAGGATCACTCACTTCGCCTCAATCGGCTCCCCATCAGTTCTCAGGCGTGTGAGGTGCGGATTTGCCTACACCTCGCCCTACAACCTTGGCCGCGGACTACCATCGCCGCGGTTGAGCTACCTTCCTGCGTCACCCCATTGCTTGCCTACTACCAGTTCGGTTCGCGCACTCCACCGATTCCCTCCGAAGAGTTCCTCGACTTTGTGGGCTTAGCATCACTGGGTTCAGCATGGGCGTGTTAACACCGGTACGGGAATATCAACCCGTTGTCCATCGACTACGCCTGTCGGCCTCGCCTTAGGTCCCGACTTACCCAGGGCGGATTAGCCTGGCCCTGGAACCCTTGGTCATCCGGCGGACGGGTTTCTCACCCGTCTTTCGCTACTCATGCCTGCAT
>VGCC01000015.1:0-17500 GCA_016870195.1 Actinomycetota bacterium | reverse complement strand
CCCGTGCCCAGGTGAGTCCTTTCCACTCGCTGGTGGGCTCGGTCATCGCCCAACAGTTGTCCGTGAAGGCCGCCGACACCATCACGGCCCGAGTCGAAGAGAACCTGGGTGAGGTCACACCGCGGCGGATCGTGGAGGTGGATGAGGCAGATCTCCGTGCGGCCGGTCTGTCGGGTGCCAAGACCCGGACCATCAAGGGACTGGCGCACGCCGTGCACCACGGGGTCCTGGACCTGGAGAAGACGCTTACCCATCCCGAGGACTCCACGATCGTCGCGGAGCTCACGAAACTGTGGGGCATCGGGCGCTGGACCGCCGAGATGTTCCTTATGTTCACCATGCATCGCCTCGATGTCTGGCCCACCGGAGACCTCGCGATGCGCAAGGGCTGGAACATCGTCCACGGTGCCACCGGCGACATCGACCCGCAGGTCCTCGAGCCCTTGGCAGATCCGCTGCGTCCCTATCGCAGTGTGGCTGCCTGGTACTGCTGGCGTGCGGTCGAGGGTGGTAGCTCTAGTTGGTGATCCGCGCCCCGATGCGCCAGATCACTACGGCGATCACCGCGCCCGCCGCATTCGCGGCGATGTCCGTGAGTGAGCCGGAGCGGTCGGAGGTGAGCAACTGCAGGATCTCCATCAACACTCCGATTGCCACTGACACGGCACCGGTCACCACGAGTCGGGGCTGCCTTTGGGATGCGAGCAGCAGAAGCGTCAGCCCCAGGTATCCCGCGATGTGCACCAGGACATCACCGAAGGTGAACGCCCCGCGCACGGATTCCTGCGGGGCCAGTGATCCCCAGGTGAGCACGGCCAACCACAGGGCTGCGGCGCCGCGCGGAAGGAGATAACGCCAGAAGTTCATCCCCAGCGATGCCGCTCCTGGGCGATGCGCGCGTCGAGCTCGTCGAGTTGCTCCTTGACGCGCACCGGTGCCGTTCCACCGCGCGCATCGCGTGCGCCCATCGACCCCTCGATGCTTAACACGGTGCGCACCTCGGTGGTGAGTGCGGGATCGATATCCGTCAGCTCCACGTCGGTGAGGTCCCACAGTTCGACTCCGCGGGACTCGGCCGCTCGCACGCACTTCCCGGCGATCTCATGCGCCCGGCGGAAGGGCACCCCAGCCCGCACCAACCATTCGGCAATGTCGGTGGCGAGGGCGAAACCCTCGGGAGCCGACGCCGCCATGCGCGCGGTGTCAAACCGCAGTGTGCCGATCATCCCGGTCATCGCCGGCAGCACCAGTAGCAGTTGATCGACGGTGTCGAATGCCGGTTCCTTGTCCTCCTGCAGATCCCGGTTGTAGCCGAAGGGCATCCCCTTCAGGGTCGCGAGCAGACCGGTGAGGTTCCCGATCAGGCGTCCGGCCTTGCCCCGGGCGAGTTCGGCGACGTCGGGGTTCTTCTTCTGGGGCATGATCGATGAGCCCGTGGACCATTCGTCGTCGAGGTGCGCCCAGCCGAATTCCCGGGAGGCCATCACGATCACTTCCTCGCCGATGCGCGACAGGTGGACTCCGAGCATCGCCCCGGTGAAGCAGAACTCCGCAACCCAGTCACGGTCGCTGGTGGCGTCGATGGAGTTGCCCAGTACCGCAGCGAATCCCAAATCTCGTGCGGCGGCTTCCGGATCGAGATCCAGGGATGAACCCGCGAGGGCTCCGGCCCCCAGTGGGGAGATGGACGCGCGCCTGCTCCAGTCGGCGAGCCGATCGACATCCCGCAGCAGTGCGTGCACGTGCTTGGCTAGCTCATGGCCGAAGGACACCGGCTGGGCGTGCTGCAGGTGGGTGAAGCCGGGTGATGCGGTGTCCACGTGCGCACGGGCTTGAACCTGCACGGCCGCGATGAGATCCAAGGTTGCTCGGGCGATCGCCTGCGCGGCATCCAGGAGGAACAGCCGGAAATCGGTGGCGACCTGATCGTTGCGACTACGTCCGGCGCGCAACTTGCCGCCAAGGTCCCCCAGGCGCTCAACGAGCAACCGCTCGATGGCCGTATGGACGTCCTCGTCCGCTGCTGTGGGCGTGATCGTTCCCGCCGCAACACCCGATGCGACCTCGTCGATGGCCGCATCCACGTGCGCCAACTCATCCACGCTCAGCAATCCGGCCGCGGCCAGCACGCGGGCGTGTGCGCGAGTCTGTTGGAGGTCGTAGGGCGCAAGTCGCCAATCAAAATGCACAGAGCGACTGAGTGCCGCCATCGCATCGGAGGGGCCACTCGCAAAACGCCCACCCCACAACCGCAGGGTCTCGTCGGTCATCCGGACCTCCCCGAACGACCCGTGCTCATGGACACCAGTGTGTCGCAGAGTGCGACCGCATCCTTCGTGGTGCGCATGACGATGATGATCGTGTCGTCACCGGCCACCGTCCCCACGGTGTCGAATGCGGGATTGCGATCGAGATGACCGGCCAAGTACTGCGCGGCGCCGGGCGGAGTCTGCACAACCGCGATGTTCCCGGCGGCCTCCGCGCGCAACAACGTGTCGGTGACGATGCGTTGCAGAGAATGATCCTCACGCGGCAGGGATGTGTCGATTGCTGCCCGGGAGGGGACCGTGTAGCGCACCTCGCCGTTGGCCAGGTGCTCCTTCACCGCGCCCAACGCATCCAGGTCACGCGACAGGGTCGCCTGGGTGACGTGGATCCCCTCGTCGTCAAGAAGGCGACCGAGATCCTCCTGCGAGGCGATCGGTCGCGCGCTCACCAGGGCGGCGATCCGCGCTCGCCGTGCGGCCATCGATATCGGCACCGCGCGCGTCTTCACACCGACCTCCCCCATGACTCGATTGCGACATCGATATCGGCGTCGGTGATGGTCAGTGCAGGAGCCATCCGGATCGCCGTGGGCGACACCGGGTTGGCAAGCACGCCGTTCGCACGCAGGGCTACCTCCACATCGGCCGATGGTGAGTCGATCAGCGCAGCCGCGCGCAGCAGTCCGCGTCCCCGCACCTCGCTCACAGCCGAATCGGCAACCTTCATCACGCCCTGGGCCAATCGCTCCCCTGCTTCCTGCACACGCAGAAGCAATCCGTCGGACTCGATGGCATCAATCACGGCCAGCGCAGCGCGCGCACTGATCGGGTTGCCACCGAAGGTGGACCCATGCATTCCGGGAGTGAAGAGCGATGCGGCAGCCCCTACTCCGATCACCGCCCCCATCGGGATCCCACCAGCGAGGCCCTTGGCCAGGGTGATGACGTCGGGGGTGATGCCCTCCCACTGGTACCCGAACCAGTGCCCGGTACGACCCATTCCGGTTTGCACTTCGTCGAGGACAAGTAGGGCCCCCGAGCGCTCGGTGACTTCACGCGCCGTGCGCAGGTATCCCTCGGGCGGGACGATCACGCCTCCCTCACCCTGGATGGGCTCGAGGAATACCGCGGCTGTCTGCTCATTCACGGCCGCGGTGAGTGCATCGGCGTCACCGAAGGGGACCACGTGCACGTCGCCGGGGAGGGGTCGGAACGGGTCGGCCTTGCCCGGCTGCGCGGTGAGCGCGAGCGCGCCCATGGTCCGTCCATGGAAGGAACCTGCAGCGACGATGACGTGGGTGCGTCCGGTCAGGCGCGACATCTTGAACGCGGCTTCATTCGCTTCGGCACCGGAGTTGCAGAAGAACACCCGCGCCGTGTCATCACCCACGAGCTCGATGAGGCGTTCGGCGAGCGCGATTCCGGGTTCGGTGGCGTACAGGTTGCTGACGTGACCGATCGTCGACCACTGCTCGGCCATCGCGGCGAGAACGCGCGGATCACCGTGACCCAGTGCGTTCACTGCAATGCCGGCGATCAGGTCGACGTACTCCACCCCATCGACATCCCATACGCGCGAGCCCGCGCCACGCGCGAGCATCACTTTCGGGGTGCCGTAGTTGTCCATCATCGCCGCGGTCCAGCGGCCCTGCCAGCTCACGACGTCACCCCATCGGGTAGCACGAGCGTTCCCACGCCCCGGTCGGTGAAGATCTCGACGAGGAGACCATGGGGAACGCGGCCGTCGATGATGTGGGCCCGGGGAACGCCTGCCTCGACTGCGCGGAGGCACGCTTCCATCTTCGGCACCATTCCTACCGAGAGGGACGGCAGCAGAGACCGAAGCTCGTCGACCGAGATGGACGCGATGACTTCATCGCTGGCCGGCCAATCACGGTAGAGACCTTCCACGTCGGTGAGGACGACCAATTTGTCGGCCGACAGTGCTGCAGCAATGGCCGCTGCGCCGGTGTCCGCGTTCACGTTGAGAAGGACCCCGTCGGTACTGCGCGCGACGGTCGAGATCACCGGGATCTCCCCGGCTTCCAGGACAGCCTCGATTTGCAGGTTGTCGACGACGGTGACGTCGCCCACGAGGCCGACGTCGACCTCCTCTCCGTCGACGATGGCCGTGCGCTTCTCACCCAGGAGCAGGCCGCTGTCGACGGACAGTCCGACCGCAGGGACTCCGTGTGCGGCGATGCACCTCACCAGTACGGCCTGCACCTCATCGACGAGGACATCCCGGACGACCTGCATCACCTCGGGGGTGGTGACGCGCAAGCCGCCGCGGAATTCGGAGGCGATTCCCTTCCCCTCGAGACGTGCATTGATCTGCGGACCACCACCGTGCACGACGACGGGCCGGAGTCCGGCCAGGCGCAGGAAGGCGATGTCCGCGGCGAATGCGTCGGTGAGTGCATCATCAACCATCGCGTGGCCGCCGAACTTCACCACGACCGTGCTCCCGTGATAGCGCTGCAGCCACGGGACGGCCTCGGCCAGCACTGCGGCCTGCTCACGCGCGCGATGGAGGGTGGTCATGTCGCGTACGCCGAGTTCTCGTGGACGTAGTCGGCCGTGAGGTCGTTCGTCAGGATCGTGGCCTCCGACGCTCCCGCACCGAGATCGACGTCAATGCGCACCTTCCGGCCGGACATGTTGACGAGGTCACGGGAATCTCCCACCCCTCCCCCGCGACACACCCACACCCCGTTGATGGCGACGTCGACCTGATTCGACTCGAACACAGCACTGGTGGTGCCGAGGGCGGAGAGGATGCGACCCCAATTGGGGTCTTCACCATGGATTGCGCACTTGAGCAGGTTGCTGCGCGAGATTGCACGCGCGGCCTGGAGAGCATCGGCCTCCGACGCCGCTGCCCGAACCGTGATCTCGATGTCCTTGGACGCCCCCTCGGCATCCGCGATCAGCTGGCGCGCGAGATCCGCGCAGACCTCCGTGACCGCGTCGGTGAACGACGCAGGATCGGGGCTGACTCCGGATGCGCCGCTCACCATCAGCAGCACAGTGTCGTTGGTGCTCATGCAGCCGTCCGAGTCGATGCGGTCGAAAGTGAGCGAACTCGCCACACGCACTGCTGTATCGGCAAGGTCGACATCGACCACCGCATCCGTCGTAACGACGACCAACATCGTTGCGAGAGCCGGTGCCAGCATCCCGGCTCCCTTGGCCATGCCGGCGACGGTGTAGCCACCGGTGGTCACCTGCGCTGTCTTGGGCACCGAGTCCGTCGTCATGATCGCCCGGGCCGCATCAAGGCCACCGGTGCCCGTGAGTCCTGCCACTGCGGCATCGATGCCCGCCCGGACACGGTCCATCGGAAGGAGTTCCCCGATCAGTCCCGTCGAGCAGACGATGACGTCTCCCGCACCGATCTCCAGACCGTTGGCGCGGAGAGACTCCGCCGTGCGCTCTGCCATCTCGTGGGCATCAGCGAAACCCTGGGGTCCGGTGCATGCATTTGCGCCACCGGAATTCAGGATCACTGCGCGTACAGAGCCGTCGGAGATCGCCTGACGTGACCACAGCACGGGTGCGGCGGGGAATCTGTTCGAGGTGAAGACTGCGGCCGCCACGTCGATGGGTCCGTCGTTCACGACGAGGGCGACGTCCGGATTCCCCGACGCCTTGATCCCCGCTGCGAGACCCGCTGCACGGAACCCCTTCGCGGCTGTCACGCTCACGGTGCGACTCCGATCGCATCCAGGCCCGCACCCTCGTCGAAGCCGCACATGAGGTTCGCGTTTTGGATCGCCTGACCTGCAGCCCCCTTGCCGAGATTGTCGATTGCGGCGACGACGATCACGCGACCCACGTGCTCGTCAACCGCGATCTGCAGATGCGCGGCGATGGTGCCGAACACCGCGGATGTCTGTGGCCACTGACCCGGGGGCAGCACAGTGACGAAGGGTTCGTTCCGGTAAGCCTCGACGAGGAGTGCGCGGATATCGGGCGAGCCCACGATCGGCGCGGTGCAGGTGGCGACGATCCCCCGCGGCATGGGTGCCAGCAGCGGTGTGAACGACAGGTGCACGGGGTCGCCGCCGGCTGCCCGGGAGATGCACTGCTCCATCTCCGGGGTGTGCTGGTGCACGCCACCGACCTTGTACGCGGACATGGATCCCATGACGTTGCTTGCCAGCAGCGAATCCGAAGCCTTCCGACCTGCACCCGTGGTTCCCGATGCTGCAACGACGACGATGTCCGTCAGATCGATCACCGATGCAAGCGGCGCGAGGGCGAGTGCCACCGCCGTCGGATAGCAGCCGGGATTCGCGATGCGATCGGCACCCGTGATCGCTGACCGCGCACCGGGCAGTTCGGGCAGTCCGTATGTCCAGGTGCCGGCGTGCTTTCCGCCGTAGAACCTCTCCCATGCACCGGCATCCTCGAGGCGGAAGTCCGCGCCGAGGTCGACGATGCGCGTGCCGGCGGGAATCGCCTCCGCGAGCGCGGCGGACTCCCCGTGCGGCAGGGCCAGGAACACCAGGTCCGCATCACCCAGGACCTGCGCGCTGGCCTGCTCGAGGATCAGCCCGGCCCACGCGGTCCCGGCGAATCCGGGATGCACGGCGCCGAGGGTCTCCCCCGCGCGACCCGCCGCGCAGGCGGCGACCAGGTCGAAGTGCGGGTGTTGGGCGAGGTAGCGCAGCAGTTCGCCGCCTGCATAGCCCGATGCGCCGGCCACGGCCACGGAGGTCATCCGTGAATTATACGCATATTCGCATATCTAGCGGAGCCGGGCCCCCAGGGCGGCGGCCGCGTCGATCGCGCCCTGGCGCGCTCTGGCGATCTCCTCAGCCGCGAGGGTGCGGTCGGGGGCCCGGAACCGCAGCGCGAACGCCACCGATGTGTGCCCCGCGGGGACCTGGTCCCCCCGGTAGACGTCGAACACGGTGATCTCCTCGAGCAAGTCCCCCGCTCCCGTGCGCACGGCCTGCTCGAGCGCAGCGACCGATACTCCGTCGGCGACGACGAGGGCCAGGTCCTCCTTCGCTACCGGATGCGTGCTGAAGACCGGGGCCGGGCGCACGGCCGGAGTTGCCTTCACCACGGCATCGAGATCGAGTTCCATTGCGCACGTCCCGCGCGCCAACCCGAGGGCCTCGACCACGGATGGATGCAACTCGCCCGCGTATCCGATGACACTGTCGTCGACGGTGATCGCAGCACATCTCCCCGGATGGAAGGGCGCATCGGTTGCCTGTTGCGCGAGGGCGTGGACTCCGCAGGTGTCCAGGACACTCATCGCGCCGGCGACCGCATCCGCCCACGTGAATGGCTGGGCCGGACCCCACCAGCCCTTGGGCGTGCGCATGCCGGACCACACCGCTGCCACGTGCATCGGCTGCTGCGGCAGCAGGGCTTCAAGTGACGCCCACTGCGTATCCGTGGGCCGCGCGGACACTCCTGGACGCGGCGGATCGTCCGCACCGGCCGATCCGAGGAACACCGATCCGATCTCGAAGATCGCGATGTCGGTGAGACCACGGCCAACGTTGCGCTGGGCTGCGGCGAGCAGCGTGGGAAGGAGCGCTCCGCGCAGTGCAGGTTGTTCCTCTGAGAGCGGATTCGCCAACCGCGGCGTGGCACGGCGAGGATCGTCACCGGCCAGCCGGAGGGCATCGGCGTCCACGTCCCCGACGAACGGGTAGGTCAGCACCTCCACCAGGCCGCGGGCAGCGAGCGTTGTGCCCACGCGACGGCGCAGACGCTGCGCGTGGGTGAGTCCGTGCCCGGCGGGTGCGGTGGGCAACGTGGAGGGCAGGTGGTCATATCCAACGATGCGCACGACCTCTTCGACGAGGTCGGAGGGCTCGCGCAGGTCCGGTCGCCAACTGGGGGGCGTCACCGTGAGGACGTCGCCACCGGTCACATCACATCCGACAGCCTGCAGGATCGATGTACTGGTGAAGCGATCGATCGGCATGCCGGCCACCTGCGCGGGCAGATCCGCCGACATCTCGATGGTCGGCACGTCCATCGGCGCTTCGACCGCGGTCATGCCCTGGTAGTGACCCCCGGCGAGGTCGACGAGGAGTTCGGCGGCTCGCGCCGATGCGATGGGGGCAAGCACTCGGTCGATGCCGCGTTCGAAGCGACGACTGGCTTCACTGGAAAGTCGGTGCCGGCGCCCCATGCGGGCGATGACCGGTGAAGCGAAGTACGCCGCCTCGAGAGCGATGTTGCGTGAGGTGTCGCCAATCTCACTGTGCGCACCACCCATCACTCCGGCGAGGCCGATCGCTCCTCGGTCGTCGCGGATCGTGAGGTCGTCGGTCGACAAAGTCCGATCGACGTGGTCAATGGTCTCCAGGTGTTCCCCAGGTTTCGCGCGACCAACCCGAATGGGCCCCTGCAGAGCGTCGAGGTCGAAGGCATGCAGTGGCTGGCCGAGTTCGAGCATGACGTAGTTGGTGACGTCGACGGCGAAGGACACCGAGCGCATCCCGCAATCGCGCAACCGGTTCACCATCCATTGGGGAGTGGGAACAGACGGATCGATCCCGGTAATGGTGCGCAGGGTGAACAGCGGGCAGGCCTCGAGATCGTCGGAGGCGCAGCCAAGAGGAGCGCGTTCCCCGGCCGGAGCAGGCAGGGTCTCGATGCGGTGGGCCGGATCGGTGAAATGCACGCCGTAGGCGATTGCCACCTCACGCGCGATTCCGCGCGCGGACAGCGCGTACCCGCGGTCCGGGGTTATCGCGATGTCGAGGACCTCATCCCCGACTCCGAGGATCGGTGCAGCATCGGCTCCGGGATTAGCGGTGTTCGGAGGCAGCACGATGATCCCGCCGTGATCGTCACCGAGCCCCAATTCGCGCTCGGAGCAGATCATCCCGTCAGAGACGTGTCCGTACGTCTCGCGTGCGGTGATGGTGAAGTCCCCGGGAAGGGTGGTCCCCGGCGGTGCCACGACAACGAGGTCCCCCACGGCGAAGTTGCGGGCGCCGCAGATGATTCCGCGGGGTGATGCCTCACCCACATCCACCTGACACCAGCGGATCGGCTTCTTGAACTCGGTCAGCTCCTCGATCTCGAGCACACGTCCGATCACGATGGGTCCGCGTAACCCCTCACCGACCGTGTCGACGGTCTCGACCTCCAGGCCGGCGTTGATCAACCGGTGCGCAATGTCGCGACCGGACTGATCAGCGGGGACGGTGACGAGTTCGCGGATCCAGGAGACGGGGATGCGCATCAGGCCTCCACCCCGAATGCCCGGGTGAACCGCACATCCCCCTCGACCATGTCGCGCATGTCGGTGACGCCGTTGCGGAACATCAGCGTGCGCTCGATGCCCATGCCGAAGGCGAAGCCGCGGTAGGTCCCGGTGTCGATGCCGACGGCACGCAGCACGCGCGGGTTGACCATCCCGCAGCCGCCCCACTCGATCCATCCCTCGCTGCCACATGTGCGGCAGGGACGATCGGGGTTGTCCACTGATGCGCCGTGGCAGACGAAGCACTCGAGATCCACCTCGGCGCTCGGTTCGGTGAACGGGAAGTACGAGGGGCGCAGACGTGTGTTGACCCCTTCCCCGAACATCTGACGGGCGAGGTGATCCAACGTTCCCTTCAGGTCCGCCATCGTCAGGCCGACGTCGACGGCCAGCCCTTCGATCTGGTGGAAGACCGGCGTATGCGTAGCGTCAAGCTCATCGGTGCGGAAGACCCGACCCGGAGCCACGACGTAGATGGGCAGTTGGCGTTCGAGCATCGCACGGATCTGAATGGGCGAGGTCTGCGTACGCAACACCACACCACTGTCCGGTGACTCGACATAGAAGGTGTCCTGCATGGTGCGAGCAGGATGGTCCGGCGGAACGTTCAATGCGTCGAAGTTCGCCCACTCGGCCTCGGCCTCAGGGCCCTCGGCGATGTCGTAGCCCATGGAGATGAAGACATCGGCCATGCGCTCCATGAGAGTGGTGAGCGGGTGGCGGCCGCCGATGGGGTGGGTGACAACGGGGACGGTGACGTCGACGGCCTCGGCGAGCAGCACCTGCTCGTCGCGCTCGCGCAGCAGAACGGCCTCACGTGCATCCAGAGCAGCGCCGATCCTGCCCCGCGCCGCACCCACGCGCTTACCGACCTCGGCTTTCGCCGCGGGCGGGAGCGCGCCGATCTCACGGTTCGCCAGAGCAAGGGGTGACTTATCCCCGGCGTGAGCGAGGCGGGCGGCCTTAAGGGCGTCGAGATTCGCGGCGCCGGCGATGTCGGCCAGGGCAGCATCGACCATCGCCTCGACGGATTCGTCCCCGAGTGCGGCGACCTGCTTGGGGTCGAAATTGGTGTTCGGACCGGACATCGCGACGCGAGTATGGCAGGTGGACGGGCTACTGATCCTCGCCGAGGACCGCGCGCACCAGGGCGGCGGCTGAGTCCTCGATCGAGCCGGTCCCGCGGAGGACGAGGTCCGGGGCGCTCGGAATCTCGTACCCCTGGCCGACACCGGTCATGTTCGGCAGCGAGCCGGCAGCCGCCTTCGCGTAGAGGCCCTTGGGGTCGCGCTCCGAGCACACCTCGACCGGGGTGTCGACGTACACCTCGATGAACTCCCCCTCGTCGAAGAGTGAGCGGGCCGCATCGCGGTCGGCCTGGTACGGGGATACCAGCGCGACGAACACCACGAGTCCGGCGTCCTTCATCAACTTGGCAACCTCGGCGACACGGCGCACGTTCTCCGCACGATCTTCCGGGGTGAAGCCGAGGTCCTTGTTCAGTCCGGTGCGCACGTTGTCACCGTCGAGCACGTACGTGTGTACTCCGAGGGCGTGCAGGGCACCCACCGTGGCATCGGCGATGGTGGACTTCCCGGATCCGGGAAGTCCGGTCAACCAGACCACGCGGCTCGGGTGCCCCATGAGTAGTCGGCGCGCATCATCGTCGACCGCATAGGAGTGCGGGACCACGTTGAAGGACCGACGCATCGCATGGCGGGTGAGGCCAGCGGCGACGGTGTCCGCGCTCACGCGATCCACGAGCAGGAATCCACCTGTGTCCCGGCAGAGGGTGTAGGGGTCGAGCGGGATCGGCTTGTCCGTGGCGATCTCCACGCGCCCAACGTCGTTCATTTCCAGGAGTCGCGCAGCATGCTCGTGCCCGGAGACCACGTCGAGCCGGTAGCGGACGTTGGTGACCGTTGCCGGCACTGACCGCGAGCCCGATACGAGTAGATAACTGCGCCCGTGCGCTAAAGGTTCCTCCCCCAACCACACGACGTCGGCGCTGAACCGATCCGCCGGCTGGGCGGCGTCCTGGTCGTCCGCGGCGATGAGGTCTCCACGGGTGACATCGACCTCGTGGTCGAGAGTCACCGTGACGGCCTGCCCGGCCACCGCGGTGTCGATGTCACCGTCGAGGGTCACGATGCGATCGACGATGGCGGTGCGACCGGAATCGGCAACGACCACCTTCTGTCCGCTCTGCAGCGTGCCGGACACCACGGTGCCGGCGTATCCGCGGAAATTCCCCTCCGCGCGCACGATGTACTGGACCGGGAATCGCAGTGGTTCGACATCGGGGCGGGCCGGTGGCTCCCAGTCGCTCAGGAACTCCAACAGGCTGAGGCCGGTGTACCAGGGCATCGCGTGGGTACGACGGGTGATGTTGTCCCCCGCGAAGGCACTGACCGGCACGGCGACGAGATCGTTGATCCCCAGGCGTGCCGCAGTGGTCTTCACGACGCCGACAATCTCTTCGAAGGTCGCGTGCTCGTATCCGACGAGGTCCATCTTGTTGACGGCCAGCACGATCGTCGAAACACCCATGAGCGCGCAGACCGTGAGATGCCGGTGGGTTTGCGGGCGCACCCCACGGGCCGCATCGACCAGCAGAATCGCCACATCGCCGTTGGAGGCCGCCACGGCCATGTTGCGGGTGTACTGCTCGTGCCCGGGCGAGTCCGCGATCAGCACGCGGCGCCCGTTGGGCAGGTTCATGTGACGGTAGGCGACGTCGATCGTGATGCCCTGCTCGCGCTCGGCCTCGAGTCCGTCGGTCAAGAGCGAGTAGTCGATCTCCCCCACCGGGATCGTGGATCCACCGCGGCGCGTGCGCCGCGCGTATTCGAGTTGATCGATCGGCACGCTGTCGGTCTCGGCCAGGAGCCGGCCGATCAACGTGGACTTCCCGTCGTCGACGGAGCCGCACGTGACCAGGTGCAGGATCGGGGTGATCGACATCAGAAGTACCCCTCCTGCTTCTTGGCCTCCATCGAGCCGCCACCTTCACCATCGATCAGGCGTCCGGCGCGCTCAGAGATGTTGGACTCCTCCATCTCCGCGATGAGGTCGACGAGGTTGTCCGCAGTGCTCTCCGTCGCGCCACTGAGCGGGTAGCAGCCCAGGGTGCGGAAGCGCACCGAGCGCATGTGGACCTGCTCGCCTTGAGCCAGCGGGAAACGATCATCGTCGACGCAGATCAACACCCCGTCGCGCTCGACCACCGGCCGCGGCTTGGCGAAATACAGCTCGGGAATCGGAATGTTCTCCCGCTGGATGTAGCGCCACACGTCCAACTCAGTCCAGTTGGACAGCGGGAACACGCGCATCGTCTGTCCCGGTGCCAATGTGGTGTTCGCGGTGCGCCAGAACTCCGGACGCTGCTTGCGCGGATCCCACCGGTGACCCGGCTCGCGCAGGGAGAAGATGCGCTCCTTGGCTCGACTGCGCTCCTCATCACGACGCGCACCGCCGATCGCTGCGTCGAACCCGTATCGGTCGATGCCCTCGCGCAGCGCGACCGTCTTCATCAGGCGGGTGTACTCGTGCGTTCCGTGCGTGAACGGGGTGACACCCTGCTCGATCGCCTCGCGATTGTGTGCAATGCGCAGGTCCAGGCCCAGTTCTGCCGCGCGCCGGTCGCGGAACTCGATCATCTCCCGGAACTTCCATCCGGTGTCGATGTGCATGATCGGGAATGGCAGCGGTGCAGGGGCGAACGCCTTCAGGGCGAGGTGCAGCAGGACCGAGGAGTCCTTTCCGATGCTGTAGAGCAGGACCGGATTGCGGAATGCCGCAGCCGTCTCCCGGTAGATATGGAGTGCTTCGGCTTCGAGGGCATCCAGTACGGCGCTGTAGGGGACGCTGACGGGTGCGACGCTCACGCTTCCGACAGTACCTCCATGCCGCCGGATCCCTTCTCGGCGACCTGCATGCTGCCGTCGCCGAACCGGGGATCCTTCCCCTGCGCTGCCAACGCCGCGGCACGGGCATCGCGCTTGGCCTGTGCCAACGCCTCCCCCTCGGCCTGCACCTGCGGGTCGATCGGGTGGTTGGCAACCCGATTCACCGAGTGATACCCATCCATCCACGATTGCAGGCCGGGGCCGGACTCATACGAGGTGATGAGGCAGTACCGCGGCTCGTTCCCCGGGTGCCACACCGCGTGATAAAAACGCTGGGTGTCGAGCACCAGCTGTTGACCGGCAGGAAGAGGGAGACGGATCTCCGTGCTCGGATCCTCCTTGTCCGAACGCAGAATCATCAGCGAGTCCGGATTATCGGTGAGGTTGAAGAACGCGCGAACGATCCACCCCGTGCCCTCCGGATTCAACCGGTTGTTGTCATCGCGATGCAGGTTGTAAAGGGCCTCGCCATACGTATTCGGTTGCAGTTCGATCACCCGGCAGCGGCCGATGTTGACCCCCGGCTCCTGCGCACGCGCGATCAAGCGCGGTGCGATCGCGACGTTCTCCTTCACCCACACGCCGTCCTTGTCGGTCTTCGGCGGATTGTGATTCCAGAAGCCATCGCACTCGATATCGCCGTAGGCGCTGGCCAGCGGAGCGAACCGAGTGTCACCCGAGGACTTCCAGTCCACGTAGATCAGGTCCTCCCACTCCCGCGGGTCCTGGGCCTGGTCGTAACGATCGAGAACGACATAGCCGGTCTCGTCGATCATTGGCAGTGTGGTGTAGGTCATGTCACATCCCTTCGAAGCCGCCCCAGTCTCTCAAATGGCATCAGGGATCACGTAGCGCGGCGAGCGTGTCGATCGTTCTAGGTCCAGGGGCCGAGGTGGTTCCATGCTGCGTAGAGGGCTACCGACGCCGCAACCCCCGCATTGAGTGACTCCGCACCCCCCGGGAGTGGGATGCGCAGTTCGTGACTCGAGCTGCGACGAATCTCAGCACACACCCCGTGCGACTCGGATCCGAGGACCCAGCAGGCACGCGGCGTGACCAGGGACTCACGGAGCGCCGCGAAGACATCTCGTTCCGCCTCCCCCGCCAGGACTACGACAGGTCGCTCATGGGCATGCAGTGCCGAAATCACTTTCTCGATTGGGACATCGGGAACAACGGGGACCTCGCAGATGGCACCTGCCGATGCGCGCACGACCTTGCCATTGAACGGATCCACCCCGTGATTGCTCGTCACCACGCCGGCGGCGCCGAGGGCCCACACCGTCCGGATGATCGTGCCCAAATTACCTGGATCGGAGACTCCATCAGCCCACACGAGCGGACCCGGGCGCGCACACACCTCGTCGAGGTCGGCCCTCGGCTGGTGGCAGATCGCGAAGACACCCTGGGGCGTCTCGGTGTCACTGACGATCTCGGACACCCGATCCGACATTGCTACATCGGGAATCGCATCGATCAGTCGCGCTCCCGAATCGGTCGCCCAGACTTCCTGGCAGATTCCGGCGGCGATCGCGGCAGCGACGCCCCCGGGACCCTCCACCAGGAAGAGGCCCGACTCACGGCGCCCGGCACGCGTCTTGAGCGCGCGAGCACGGGCCACCCGCGGTGAGCGGGTTGAGGTGATCGAGTCCAAGCGGGCTAGTTCGCGGGAACCGCTGCGCGAGCCATGTCCACCAGCGATGCGAAAGCCGCCGGATCCGAGACCGCAAGTTCGGCCAACATGCGCCGATCGACCTCGATACCCGCAGCCTTCAGGCCCTGGATGAACCGGTTGTAGGTGATGCCGTTGGCGCGGGCGCCGGCGTTGATGCGCTGGATCCACAGTCGACGGAAATCACCCTTACGCGTACGACGGTCCGCATAGGCGTAGACGAGCGAGTGCGTGACCTGCTCCTTGGCCTTGCGGTAGAGACGCGAACGCTGCCCCCGGTACCCGGATGCGCGCTCGAGCATCTCGCGACGCTTCTTCTGAGCATTCACTGAACGCTTGACGCGTGCCATGACTTGTCCTTCCTATGAGCGTTTCGGGGTGGATCAGCGACCGAGGAGCTTCTTGACCTTCTTGACGTCGGCCTTGGATACGACGTCGTCCGCCATGAGCCGACGCGTGCGCTTGGAGGACTTGACCTCCATCAAGTGGCGGCGGTTGGCCTGCTCGTGGGTGATCTTCCCCGAGCCGGTCACCTTGAAACGCTTCTTCGCACCACTGTGCGTCTTCTGCTTCGGCATCCTCTAGTCCTCTTCACTCGTCCGAACCGTCCTGGCCCGGAAGCCTTCTGTCAGGCGCTGTCGCGCTCTTCCTCGTCGCCATCCATGGTCACCGTCTTGCTTCCCTCCGCCTTGCGTCGGTGGGGTGCAAGAACCATGAGCATGTTGCGTCCGTCCTGCTTGGGAGTGGCCTCGACGAAACCGAGTTCCTCGACGTCCTCCGCAAGCCTCGCCAACAACCGCAGACCCAATTCAGGACGGCTCTGCTCGCGCCCGCGGAACATGATCGTGATCTTGACCTTGTCCCCGGCCCGCAGGAACCGCTCCACATGACCCTTCTTGGTTTCGTAGTCATGCGAGTCGATTTTCGGACGCAACTTCATCTCTTTGATGACCGTATGCGTCTGGTTCTTGCGGGATTCGCGCTCCTTGACGGCTGCCTCGTACTTGAACTTCCCGAAATCCATCAGCTTGCAGACCGGAGGCTTCGCCATGGGTGCCACCTCGACGAGATCGAGATCGGCTTCCACCGCGAGCCGGAGTGCGTCTTCGATACGCACTATTCCGACCTGTTCACCGTTGGGTCCGACAAGACGTACCTCGGGAACGCGAATGCGGTCGTTGATTCGGACTTCGACGCTGATGGCGCCTCCTTGCTCACATGGACCCCAGGGACGGACGTCTTCCGTTCCTATGCAGGCAAGGTCACGGCACGATGTGCCGTTCCGACCTGGTCGACGCGGGCGCCGGCAGGTGGGGGAAACCCCGCTTACATGACCGTGAGGTCAGGAGGGCAGAGGCTACCAGCCTCTCGTCGATCCCGTTTCCGCGCACCAGTCGAGCAGGACCCCCCGAGGGATTACCACCTGGTGCGGACCCGCCACGTCGACCACCACTGCATCGGCACCATCGGCCAGGGCGGCCTGGGCGATCACGGTGGCAGCGGCCGGAACGGGCCGGGCTCCCGGGTCCCATGCGGCCAAGGAATCGATGCCCGTAAAGGCGAGCAGGCCGCACTCGCCGCGCTCGTTGACCAGGGACACCAGGGCCATGTGCGAGTCCTTCTCCCCGCCGTCTTTGTGACTCGAATCCAGGTGCGCGACAACCGCAACGAGGAGCCTCGATGTCCTCAGTGCCTCCGCGATCGCGTTGCCGTCACCGGACGTGAGGATTGCACGCAGGGCGGGATCGGCGGACCCGTCATCGTCGCGGTACGCCGACCCCTGGAGGTCGATCACAGGCGACAGGCGTGGATGTCGGTGACGAGGATCCCCCGTGCACCGAGGTCGTACAACTCATCCATGATCCGATGCACATCGACACTCGGAACCATTGCACGCACGGCCGACCAGTTCGGATCATGCAGCGGGGACACCGTAGGTGATTCGAAGCCGGGCGTGACAGCACATGCCTGCTCCAGGTGCTGATTTGGGATGTCGTAGTCGACAAGAACGTAGGAGCGCGCCACCATCACACCGTGGAGTCGGCGTACGAAGGTGTCGACCGCCGGCTGATCGATCGCACCACGCGGTCGGATCAGAAGGGCTTCCGAGACGAGGATCGGCTCGCCTATCAACTCGAGTCCGGCACGACGAAGCGTGGTTCCCGTTGCTACGACGTCGGCGACTGCTTCGGCAACACCGAGAGCGACAGCGTTCTCGACCGCACCGTCCAGGTGCACGATGCGTACGTCGATGGATGTGCGCTGGACCCACTCCCTCAGCAAGCCTGCGTAGCTGGTCGCAACGCGGAGTCCCCGGAGGCCTTCGGGCTCCTTCGCTGTTGCTGCGGGAGCGGCGAGGCGGAATGTCGATGGGGCGAATCCGAGCGGAATGACCTCCTCGGCCTCA
>VGCC01000014.1 GCA_016870195.1 Actinomycetota bacterium | reverse complement strand
CTCGGCGCGTAACGCTGCAGCGGCCGGGTTATCGAAGAGATTCACCGCCTCGTCGGGATCCACGGTGAGGTTGTACAACTCACCGACTGTGGTGCCCGCATAGCGACTGATCCGGAATCGATCGGTCACCAGGGTTCTGATCCTCACCGGGCCGGGCAGCCCGTCGATGCCGTAGGGCTGGTCCTCTTCGATGAGAATCGACGAGCGCAAGGGACGAGTATCGCCGCGCAGTAGCGGTGTCAGCGAACGTCCCTGCGCTGTCTGCAGTGGCGGGGCGTCCACGAGGTCGATCAGCGTGGGCCCGATGTCCGCGCTGCTCACCAGCTCCTGGTGGGTTCCAGAGCCTTCCACTGCTCCGCCGATGATGAGCGGGACGCGCACGGCACCCCGATAGTGCGTGAAGTGTTTGAGGATCATCCCGTGATCGCCGAAAACGTCGCCGTGATCGGCGGTGAGCGCGATAACGGTGTCGTTCGCGAGCCCGGTGTCGTCGATCGCGGTCAGGATCCGACCGATGGAGTCGTCGATGAATTCGATCGAACCCAGTTCCGCGGCGAGCGCATGGCGGAATTGATCCTCGGTCGGGGCCCACAACATCATCGGATCGGTATCCGGTTCGCCGCGCTTGGCCGCGATGCGGCGTAGGTGCTCAGGGGAGCGCTCGTGACTCTGATGGAAGCTCGTGGGAATCGGCATGGAAGCGGGATCGTGCCGGCGGTAGTACTCGAGGGGTGGCGCGAAGGGATGGTGTGGATCGGGGAAAGACACATAGAGAAGGAGATGCCCTTCGGTGTGTTCGGTGAGTCGACGGATCGCCTCCTCGGTCACGTAGGTGGTCGGATGCAGAGCGGCTGGCGCAGCCGACGCGTAGACCTGACCCGACCACCCTGCATATGTCTCTACAGCGTGCGCCTGGCCGGCCTGGGCCAACGGATCGAACCCGCGGTCGCGCGCCCATCGCAGATAGTTTCCCGATACGCGGTCACCATGCCCGCACACGAGGGACACGTCGTCGAATCCGTAGTAGTCCGGGGGCAGCGTGACATCCCCGTCGACATGACGTTGGAAGTCTTCCCAGGACTCAAAGGATTCCCCGAAGGGTCCATGCACAGCGCGCTCCCAGAGCGCGGGCATCGCCGCACGGATCTGGTCGAGTTGATAGTCCTCGTACGGATAGCCCATTGGCTGCAGATGCAACTTGCCGACGGCCGCTGTGCACCACCCCTGGCCGCGAAGGACCCGGGGGAAGGTCTCCGCGTCGGGGTGGAGGGGGATGCCATTGGTGCGCAGACCGTGGGCGGACGGCCACCGGCCGGTCATGATCGTCGCGCGGTTCGGCATGCACACGGGATTCGCCGCGAACGCGCGTTGAAACACGTGGCCTTGGCTCGCGAGGCGATCGATGTTCGGGGTTCGCACGGGGACCTGACCTTCGAAGCCCAGGTGATCGGCACGCAACTGGTCGGCGATAACCACCACGATCACGCTCACGCGAGCCTCCCGAGTTCCCCGTACGCGACCCTGCCATCGATCAGGACGGAATCCACTCCGATGGCGAGGATGTCGTCTGGGTCAGTCCAGTCGACAGCACGGTCGAGGACGACCAAGTCGGCTGCCATCCCTGGCGCGATACGACCACGCCACCCCTCTTCGTGGCACTGCCAGGCACCGGCGTGGGTCATCGCATCGAGCGCCTGATCGACTGTGATCGCCTCCGCGTCGGTGTAGTCGGGTTCATCGCGAAGATTCCGTGTGACGGCGGAGACGAGAGTGCGCCGCCAATCCGGTTCGATGACTGGAGCGTCAGTCGAGAGAGCGAGAACGAGACCGGCGTCGATCATCGAGCGAAGGGGTTGCTTGCTGAGGTTGCGCTCGCGGCCCAGGAACTGCGACGCGGCGGAGGCCACGGCCCACCGGATCCCCGGTTGTGTGTTCACGGCCATGTCGAGCGCTTGGAGACGTGGGAGGTCGGACCGCTGCACGAGATCGCCGTGGATCACGTAGTGACGGAGGTGCCGTCCTGACGTCAGCGCCTCGATGGTGTCGATGAACGTGGTGATGGTCGCATCTCCCGTGGCGTGGGTTCCGACCTGCCAGCCGCGGGATGCTCCCGCACGGACGATCGCGTGAAGTTCCGCAACGCGTTCCTCGTCGTTGTCCCCGGCTACGGTCATGTGACCGTGGGTGCAGTCGTCGTACGGCTCGCTCAACCAGGATGTGCGGCTGCGCGGGATCCCATCGGCGAACACCTTGAGTTGATCGATGCTCACCCGCTGATGGCGCGGAGCCCGGCGCGGAGGACCCCACGCATCGAGACCCTCGGCTACCATCTCTGCCGTGGTGCCTCCCAGACCACCGAACAGCAACATGATGTGTGTGCGGATGTGGAGGTCGCCCGCGTCGTCGAGCGATTGGTAGGCCGCAACCGCGTCGAGTGTCCCGGTGCCGTCCATGAGGGTCGTCCCGCCGGGGCCCAGGCCCGGGTCGGTAACCGAAACGATCCCCCGGCGCAGTAGGTCGGTGTGCGCCGTGCGAATCGCGTCGAAGCGTTCCGCCGCAGTGATTGGTGGCATGGCACCCGCCACCAGTCCGATGGCAGCTTCGAACAGGAGTCCGGTGGGATGTCCTGCCGCATCGCGAACCACAACCCCGCCGGGAGGGTCCGGCGTGGACGCGTCGATTCCTGCCGCGCGAAGTGTCGCGGTGTTCACCACGGCGGCGTGGCCTGAGAAGTCCCCGAGGAGAGCGGGGCCCGCTGCGGTCACATCGTCGATGTCTGTTGATGACAGTCGACCATCAGCACCGGAGCCACGCACCGACGGCAGCCACCCCTGACCCCGATACCAGCCCAAGCTCTCCGGTTGCGCAGCACGCAGGAGGTTCCGCAGGCTCTCCAGATCGGGTGCATCGCCGAGGGGCAGCGCGGTCAGCGAACGTCCGTGCTCATAGGCGTGCAGGTGTGAATCGTCGATCCCGGGGATCACCGTCCGGCCGCCGAGGTCCTCGGTGGGCGGGGGGGCGTCCTCTGAGGGGAGGATGGCGACGATGTCGCGGTCCTCGATGATGATCGTGCTCATGCGTGACTGCGTCCCGACGCGCGCGTTGCCGAGAATTCGGCGCGATCCACCGGTCATGGTGGGATGCACGTTAGTCGGTGGACGCGCGCGTTTACGAAAGCAATTCCCGACAAACTTTGTGGAGATCGTACCGACTCGAATGATCTGGGCGATTCGTGGGATATTCACGTGCCGTTCACCTATGGTGGGGGAGCCCAGGACGGGCGAAGTCGAGGAACTTTGGAGGACAGACGTGAGCACAATTCGACGCAAAACAGTCGCGCTCGCTGGCACCGTCGGTGTGTTTGCGGCGGCACTCGTCGGCGTGTCGGCGACTCCGGCCGCAGCCGCCGAAACGAACATCAAGGTGGGCACCGTCGCCATCAACGCGATGGGACAGATCCCGTGGGCACAGTCCGCGGGTATCTTCAAGAAGAACGGACTCAATGTCACGGAGATTCGGATCTTCCCTGCGCCCCCGCCATCCCTTGCGGCCCTGGCCGGTGGTGCCGTGGACTTCGTCTACTCACCGTCCATTCCGATCATCAACGCGTACGCCAATGGTGGCATGGCCCTTAAGGTCGTTGCTCCGGCGGATGGGTACAAGCGCAGCGATCTCGCGGCGGCGAAGAAGGACCTGGCACTTGCTGCGAAACTAGATGACACTGGAGTGTGCGTGAGCCCCAGCGGTGGCATCAACTCGTGGAAGGACCTGAACGGTAAGACCGTTGCGGTGCCTGCCCGTAATGCCCAGGGTGAGGTCACTATCGCGCAGGCGATGATCGCCGATGGTGGCAATCCCGGCACGGTCAACTGGGTGACGTTGGGCTTCGGTGCGATGCTGGATGCACTGAAGGCTGGTCGCGTCAATGCGGCCTTCACGGTGGAGCCGTTCACCTCGTTGTGCACTGCCCAGGGCCTCAAGAACCTCGGTTCGCCGGGCATTCAGTTTTTCACGATCGAGAACGCTATCGGCATGTGGGTGACAACCGCAGACTACGCAGCCAAGAATCCCGCAGCCGTGCTAGCGTTCCAGAAGTCCATCGCTGAGGTGCATAAGTTCGGGAACACAACCGCTGGCTGGGACAAGATCCTCCAGTCGGCGAATCCGGTGTACACCCAGGTCGACCTCGCCACGGCTCGGAAGTCGAACCCCTCGTACTTCCCGCCGACCATCACGGCCCTGGACCTCCGCGGTCCTGCGGACAAGATGTTGGCGCTGGGCTACCTGAAGAAGCCGCTGGATATCAAGGGATTGCTTTACAAGCAGTACCGCGGCTAGAGAGTTCGCAATAACGAAGGAGTCGCTGTGCCAGGCGTGAACCGCCGCATTCCGGCGGGCTTGGTCTCGGCCGTCGTCGTCTTGCTGATCTGGCAGGTCGTCGGATCGGTCGGCCCCCTGGCCGGCGACTCCTTCGCTACCGCAAGTGAGGCCATCGTCGCCCTGATCGGTCTTTTCGCGGATTCCCAATTCTGGGTTGCTGTTTTCGAAACGCTGCAGATGGCCGTAATCGGCTTCGCACTCTCCATGGTCATCGCAGTACCGCTCGGCCTGCTCATCGGCCTCAGTCGATTCACGTACCGCTCGACAAAGTTCACCTTCGACTTCTTCAAGGTCATCCCCCCGATCGTGCTCATCCCAATCGCGATCCTGGTGATTGGCCCCAGCATCGCGATGGGCATTGCCCTTGCTGTCTTCGCGAATGTCTTCGCGGTCGCGATCCAGACCGCGTACGGGATCCGTGACACAGACCCGACACTCCTCGAGACCATGCGCTGCTATCGGATGAACGCGTTCCAGCAGATCCGCTACGCCCGCCTCCCGAGTGCGGCAGCCCAAATCGCCGTGGCCACCAGGCTTGCAGCAACGGCGAGCCTGATCGTGGCCGTGGTGGCGGGACTCGTTGGCGGGGCACCAGGTTTGGGCAGGTTGGCGGCCTTATATCAATCCGCCGGGACGGCGGATCGGACCTACGCGGTGGTGCTCACCTTGGGCATCCTCGGTCTCGTCACATCCCGACTCATCGTGCGCCTGCAGCGGCGAGCTGTCTTCTGGAGTGGACGATGAGGCGCATCGGACGGTGGCTGCTCGCAGTTCTCATCGGGGGCTGGCTCCCGGTCCTGTTGATCACCTGGTGGTGGAACGCCAGTGCTGACTCGACGGACCCGTTCTTTCCGCCACTTCACGCTATCTGGGAGCAATTCCAGTACAACTGGATCTGGCAGTTCTGGGGCATCCACGTCATGCCCACACTCCAAAACCTGATCGTCGGTTTCCTGATCGCCGTGGTCATCGCAATTCCACTCGGAGTCGTGGTCGGTTCCTCTCGAACCACCGCGACCTATGTCGAGCCCGTGGTCGACTTCATCCGCTCAATTCCACCCGTAGCGCTCGTTCCAATCTTCATCCTTCTACTTGGACTCGACTCCTCGATGCGTATTGCGTCCATCACATTTGCTGCGTCCTTTCCAATCCTGCTCAATACGATCGAGGGTGTTCGCGCGACCAACGTTGTCCTGCTCGACACGGCGATGGTTTTCCGGCTGACCCGAAACCAAATTCTCTGGCGTGTCCGCCTGCCCAACGCGATGCCGACCGTGTTCGCCGGATTGCAGGTGGGCTTCCAGATCGCATTCATCGTTGCAATCGCATCCGAGATTCTTGGGTCGGGATTCGGTCTTGGTGCCTTCACTCTGATCGCCACGGACAGCTTCATGATCCTCGATGCGTGGACCGGTGTGATGCTCCTCGGGATTCTCGGCTACGTCCTCAATCTCGTCTTCGACGTGGTCGAACGCATCTCGCTACGTTGGTATTTCGGTCAGAGGAAGCTCGTCTAGGTGACGGAGGACATGTGACGACGGCAGCCATTTCAATTCGCGATGTGCGAATGGACTACCCGACCCCGGACGGTGTGAAACATGTTCTGGGTGGAATCTCCTATGACGTCACCGAGGGCCACTATGTCTCCATTGTAGGACCTTCCGGGGTGGGCAAGACCACGCTGCTGCGACTTCTGACCGGACTCGCGCAACCGACAGCCGGGGAGATCATCGTCGCCGGAAAGCGACTGTCGGGTGCCCCTGAGGGCTTGGCGGTGGTCCTGCAGGACTACACGCGCTCGCTGATGCCGTGGCTCACGGTGGAGCGCAACATCGCCCTTCCCCTTCGCAACGAAAAGATCTCGAAGGCTAACGTTCGACAGCGCGTGAAGGAGTCCCTGACCGAGGTGGGATTGGAGGGAAGTGAGAGGGCGTATCCCTGGCAACTCTCCGGCGGAATGCAGCAGCGCGTGAGCATCGCACGTGCCTTGGCGGTTCGGCCGCGAATCCTGGTCATGGATGAACCCTTCGCCTCTGTCGACGCCCAGACTCGATTCGATCTCGAGGACCTAGTCCTCAAGGTTCGGGCCGACTTCGGTATCACCACTTTGATGGTGACCCACGACATCGACGAGGCCACGTACCTGTCCGACGACGTGGTCGTTCTCTACGGCAAGCCGGCCACGGTCAGCGACATCGTTTCGATCGACCTTGCCTTCCCACGGAGCCAGGTCGAGACTAGGAACGACCACCGGTTCGCGCAGATGCGCACCCGGATCTATGAGAAGGTGCGCGGGCTGAGTTAGCCGCCGGTCTCTCCTCGGACTCCAGAAATTCCGGCGATTCCCTGTGATCTGGGTCATATTTCCGCCTGTTCAGCCCCACCCTGTGGCTAGTTCCGTTCGCCCAGGAGGAGGGCCATGAACCAAAAGGTGAGCGCCGGCGGTGGTGTCGAGTACACCCACGCGGGCAAGGAGTACTTCGAAAAGCGGGGGCTGAAGCGATACGCCGGAGCTGCGTCGCTCTGGGGCCTCGGTGTGGCCGCGGTTATCTCCGGTGATTTCTCCGGCTGGAACTTTGGTATTGGAAACGCCGGCTGGGGCGGCATGCTCATTGCGACGATCATCATCGGGGTCATGTATGTGCTGATGATCTACAGCATCTCGGAGATGTCCGCAGCCATGCCCCACACGGGTGGCGCGTATTCGTTTGCGCGCTCGGCGATGGGTCCCTGGGGCGGTTTCGTCACGGGATTCGCGGAAACGGTCGAGTACGTGATTACTACGGCCGTGGTGGGCACATTCGCCGCCCTCTATGCGGATGCGATCGTGGCCGACCTCTTCGGCATTACGTTGCCCACTCTGGTGTGGGTGCTGATCATCTACGTGATTTTCGTGGCCCTGAATGCGGCGGGTGCGGCAGCCTCGTTCCGCTTCGCATTTATCATCGCGATTATCTCTCTGGCAGTGCTGGCGATCTTCTTCATCTCTGCGCTGTTCTCAGGGCAGTTCAGCACCGACAAGCTCTTCGACATCGCGCCAGAAGCTGGAGGCACGACGTTCCTGCCTTACGGAATCCTGGGAATCTTCCTGGCGATGCCGTTTGCCATCTGGTTCTTCCTTGGCATCGAGGAACTTCCGTTGGCGGCAGAGGAGACGCAGACGCCGGCAAAGGACATCCCGAAGGGTGCGATCACGGGCATGTTCACGCTGCTCGTCACCGCCTTCCTCGTCCTGATTCTCAACCCAGGCGTGTTGGGCGCGGCGGCGATCTCGGGATCCGGGGAACCGATCCTGGATGGTTTCCGGGCGATCTTCCCGAACAGTGACATTGCGGCGCTGCTGTCGTTGATGGCGCTCGCCGGTTTGATCGCGTCGTTCCAGGGGATCATGTTCGCCGCGGGACGCAACGTGTACTCGCTATCCCGTGCGGGCTACTACCCGAAGTTCCTGTCTCTGACAGGTGCGCGCAAGACGCCGTGGGTGGCACTCGTTGCCAGTGCAGTCGTTGGTGTCGTCCTCGTCTTCGGATTAGGTGCGATCGCCTACGGAGGGGAAGAAGCACCGTACGTCAATGCTGCGAATGCGCTACTGCTCATCGCAGTATTCGGTGCTGTCATCGCGTACATCCTGCAGATGGTGGCGTTCCTCATCCTGCGTCGGAAGTTCGCGAATGCGGAGCGTCCTTACCGCAGTCCCGTTGGCCTGTGGGGTGCTCTGGTGGCGGGCGTCATCGCTCTGCTCACCCTGGTACTCATGCCGTTCAACGCGGACTACCGAGCGGTCATCATCTGGGTGGCCATCGTGTATGTCATTGGTTTGGTGCTCTTCGCGATCTTCGGGCGCAAGCGACTCGTGCTCTCCCCAGAGGAGGAGTACGCGGTCACCGGAGGCGTGCACGGCTTCCCCGAACGGGAGGGCTACGACGTCACCGAGCAGCTCGAGGAAGCCGGTAAGGAAGACTGGCGCCAATAGGGCATCACCACAGGAGGGAGGGGTTCGCCCCTCCCTCCTGTGTCAGTTAAGGGAGGAACCATGGCCAAACCGACCCGCATGAGCGTTGATGAACTTCGTCGTCTCGTCGACGACGGATCCATCGATACCGTCGTCGTCGCGATCACCGACATGCAGGGCCGCATGCAGGGCAAGCGTGTCCATGCCGGCCACTTCCTTGACGAGGTACTGGGTCACGGCACGGAAGGCTGCAACTACCTCCTTGCAGTCGACGTCGACATGAACACCGTGGGCGGCTACGCCCTCTCGTCCTGGGACACCGGGTATGGTGACATGGTCTTCCACCCCGATCTCGACACCATCCACCTGCAGAGCTGGCAGCCCGGAACCGCGGCACTGATCTGCGACATCCAGGACGAGGAGGGACACGACGTCGCCCCGTCACCTCGCCAGATCCTGCGCAAGCAACTCGCTGCACTCGCCGGCCAGGGCATGGTGGCGATGGTCGGGACGGAACTCGAGTTCATCGTCTTCGTCGACTCCTACGAGGAAGCCTGGGAGAGCGGCTACCGCGACCTCACACCGGCCAACCTCTACAACGTCGATTACTCACTCCTCGGGACTGCCCGCGTGGAGCCGCTCTTGCGGCGCATCCGGAACGCGATGGCGGATGCGGGCATGACGGTCGAGAGCGCGAAGGGGGAGTGCAACCTCGGTCAGCATGAGATCGCCTTCAAGTACTCCGACGCCCTCACCACCTGCGACAACCATGTCGTCTACAAGACCGCAGCGAAGGAGATCGCCGCCCAGGAGGGTGTCTCGATCACCTTCATGGCGAAGTTCAACGAGCGCGAGGGCAACTCGTGTCACATCCATCTCTCGTTCCGGTCCGCCGACGGCAAGGCGGTCATGGCCGACGACTCTTCGCCCGACGGCATGTCCGACCTCGGCCGGAGTTTCATCGCCGGACAGATCGCGCACGCCGCCGAGCTCACGCTCCTCTATGCGCCGCAGATCAACTCCTATAAGAGGTATCAAGCTGGATCCTTCGCCCCCACGGCACTGCGCTGGGGCCGGGACAACCGCACGTGCTCGTTCCGCCTGGTGGGGCACGGCCACTCGCTGCGCTTGGAGAACCGGATCCCCGGCGGGGATGTGAACCCCTACCTCTCCGTGGCCGGGATGATCGCCGCTGGACTCGACGGGGTCGCCCGGAAACTCCCGCTGGAGGCGGCCTTCGTCGGCAACGCGTACGAGAGCGATTCCGCCCGCGTTCCCGCGACCATGGGCGAGGCCCTAGCCCTCTGGGAGAACTCGACCTGGATCCGCGACACCTTCGGAGAGGAAGTACAGGCCCACTACGCGAACATGGCGCGCGTGGAGATGGCAGCATTCAACTCCGCGGTGACCGACTGGGAGCGGTTCCGCGGATTCGAGCGACTCTAGGAGCGCCATGCACGCCGTGATCAATCCTGCGACCGAGCAGGTCATCGCCGAGGTGCCCGCCACAAGTGCGGCGGAGACTGACGCGGCTATTGCGCGTGCCGAGCGCGCGTTCGAGTCGTGGAAGCGCACGGCCCCCGGTGAGCGTGCGGACCTGCTGCGTGCATTCGCCACGGTGGTGCGCGACCACACCGAGGAGTTGGCCCACCTCGAGGTCGCCAACTCCGGTCACACGATCGGCAATGCGCGCTGGGAGGCGGGCAACGTCGTCAACGTGCTCAACTATTACGCGGGCGCACCCGAGCGTCTCTTCGGGCGGCAAATCCCGGTGCCGGGGGGCGTGGACATCACGTTCCAGGAACCGATCGGTGTCGTGGGCATCATCGTCCCGTGGAACTTCCCGATGCCCATCGCGGGTTGGGGTTTCGCGCCGGCGCTCGCAGCCGGATGCACCGTGGTGCTCAAGCCTGCGGAGCTCACGCCGCTCACCGCGATCCGTCTGGGTGAACTCGCCCGGGAGGCCGGTATCCCGGAGGGCGTCTTCACGGTTCTGCCCGGAAAAGGATCGATCGTGGGTCAGCGGTTCGTCGACAACCCGACGGTCCGCAAGGTCGTGTTCACCGGTTCCACCGAGGTGGGCACACGCATCATGGCCGGGTGTGCGGCGCAGGTGAAGCGCGTGACACTCGAACTGGGTGGCAAGAGCGCGAACATCGTGTTCGCCGACGCCGATGTCGCGAAGGCGGCAGCCACAGCTCCGTACGGCGTCTTCGACAACGCGGGCCAGGACTGCTGCGCGCGGTCGCGGATCCTGGTGCAACGCACTGTGATGGACGAGTTCCTCGCCGGCTTGGAGACGTCCGTTGCCGGGGTCGCCGTCGGTGATCCGGGCGACGAGAAGACCGAGATGGGTCCGCTGATCTCGCGCGGCCAACTTGAGACCGTCGCCTCCTTCGTGCCCGACGACTCCCAGGTGCTGTTCCGCGGTCACTGCCCCACGGGATCCGGTTTCTGGTTCCCCCCCACGGTGCTTCGAGCCACCGAATCCGATCGCGCGTTCACGGAGGAGATCTTCGGCCCCGTGGTCGTTGTGGTCCCCTTCGACGACGAGGCCGACGCGATCCGGATGGCCAACAACACTCCCTACGGCCTCTCCGGCTCGATCTGGACCCGCGACGTCGGGCGTGCCATGCGCGTCGCGCGCGGTGTGGAGTCGGGCAACCTGTCCGTGAACTCCCACTCCTCCGTGCGTTACTGGACTCCCTTCGGTGGGTTCAAGATGTCCGGTCTGGGCCGCGAACTCGGACCCGATGCGCCTGAGGCCTTCACCGAGACAAAGAACGTCTTCATCGCGACCGACGAATAGGAGTCACATGTCCAGCAAGTGCCGACGTCTCGAAGGCCGTTCCGCCGTCATCACGGGAGGCGGTAGCGGGATCGGATTGGCCACTGCGCGCCGTCTTGCCGACGAGGGTGCGCACGTGGTGATCGGAGATATGGACACATCATCCGGGCAGGCCGCCGCCGACGAAGTGAACGGGATGTTCGTGCAGTGCAATGTCACCGATGCCGGCGATGTGGCCGAACTCTTCCGCGCAACGAAGGACCGTTACGGCACCGTCGATATCGCGTTCAACAATGCTGGGATCTCGCCGCCCGACGACGATTCGATCCTGGAGACGGGTATCGACGCGTGGCGTCGGGTGCAGGAGGTGAACCTCACGTCGGTCTACCTCTGCTGCAAGGAGGTGCTTCCCTACATGCTCGAACAGGGCAAGGGATCGATCATCAACACCGCCTCCTTCGTGGCGACCATGGCCGCTGCGACCTCGCAGATCTCCTACACCGCCTCCAAGGGTGGCGTGCTCGCGATGACCCGGGAACTCGGTGTGCAGTTCGCGCGGAGCGGGATCCGGGTCAATGCGCTTTCGCCCGGACCCGTGGCCACACCCCTTCTTATGGAGTTGTTCGCCAAGGACCCCGAGCGGGCGGCCCGACGCCTGGTGCATATCCCGGTGGGTCGGTTCGGGGAACCGGAGGAGATCGCCGCTGCCGTGGCGTTCCTGGCCAGTGACGATTCCTCGTTCATCACGGCGTCGAACTTCCTGGTGGACGGCGGTATCTCCGGCGCGTACGTCACGCCCCTGTAGCCGCTGTCCACAGCACCACAGGGGCCTCTTTCCAACGCGCGAACTCCTGGCCCACGATTGACCGATGACGACAACAGATCTAGGCTTTCAGAAATTTGCGATATTTTCTGAGGACTCCATGGGACACGTCACTGTTCGTCAACGAAACCAGATCACCCTGCCGCCTGAGGTGGTGGAGGCACTGGGCCTGCACGTGGGGGATACCGGTGAAGTCTCGGTGCAGGGGAACGCCGTCATCATCCGCTTCCGCAGTCGCGAGGCCGCGCGTGCTGCGGTGGAGCGCGCCTATGGGGCTCTCAGAGGCGTCTGGGGCACAACCCATGAGGAGATTCAGGCGACCATCGATCGCGATCGCGCCTCGTGGAATCGCGAAGGCATCTGATGGCTCTCAGCGCTGGCGACCCGGTGTACGTGGATTCGAATGTCGTGATCTACGTCCTCGAGGATGACCCCCGATTCGGGCCCGCGGCGAGATCGTTCCTCGCCGACTGCGCAGACGGGACCTACAACGCGTTCATCTCGGCTGCGGTCTGCGCGGAAGTTCTCACGGGGCCATACCGCCGGGGCGATGCGCACGCGGTGGAGACCGCACGGGACCTGCTGAACAACGATGACCTCTTCCTAGTCCTTGATCACACCCGCAAGGACTTTGAAGCCTCGGCGCGCCTTCGCGGACAGTCGGGTCTGGATTTCGCTGATTCCCTGCACGTGGCGACGGCGACGAATAACGGCTGCCGTGCGCTGGTCACCAATGACCGAAAGCTCGTCTCTGGTGGCGACCCTCTTGTGGTCCCGCTTGCTTCCCTGAGCGCAGGTTCTCCCTAATCCAGGGTGACGCGCCAGGCGGTATCCCGAGCCCCATCCGATGCGGAAGGATGCACCCGTGAGCCACCGGCCCTCCGTCGTGATCATCCTCGCTGCGGGCGAGGGCACGCGGATGAAGTCGGCCACCCCCAAAGTCCTGCACACCATCGCCGGGCGCAGTCTGCTCGGCCACGTCGTCGAGGCGGCCGCGGCGACCGAACCCGAACACCTGATGGTCGTCGTTGGGCATGGTCGCGACCAGGTGGTGGCGCACCTGGCCGAGATCGCTCCCTGGGTGCTCACCGTGGTCCAGGAGGAGCAGCACGGCACGGGACATGCGGTGCGCATCGCACTCGCGGACCTCGCGGCACGCGGCGCGGATCTGGGTGGTGGTCCCGTGGTGGTACTCACCGGCGACACGCCTCTCCTGACGGGTCCGACGGTCGTGCAACTCGTCGAGTCGCATGCCGGCCAGGGGGCGATGGCCACGATGCTGACCGCGGACCTGGAGGATCCCACCGGGTACGGCCGGATCGTGCGCGATGCAGATGGGTCGGTCATCGCCATCGTCGAACACCGCGACGCAACCGCCGATCAACTCGAGATCGCAGAGATCAACTCGGGGATGTATGCCTTCGATGCGCAGCGATTGACGGAGTCCCTGGCCGCGGTCACCAGACAGAACGTGCAGGGGGAGGAGTACCTCACCGACGTGATCGCGATCATGCGCGGCGATGCGCAGCCGGTTTCGGCGACGGTGGTGGACGACCCCACCGAGATCCTGGGTGTCAACGATCGCGTGCAACTCGCCGAGGCCGGGGCGATCATGCGCGACCGGATCAACGTGCACTGGATGGTCGAGGGGGTGACCATCGCGGATCCGGGATCGACCTGGATCGACGTCGACGTGGAGATCGCCGCGGATGTCACGTTGGCGCCGCAGACCGTGCTCCGCGGTCCCACCACCATCGAGACCGGCGCCCAGATCGGCCCCGGCACCACCTTGATCTCCTGCGAGGTCGGTGCGGACGCCGAGGTGCGGCACACCTGGGCGGAGCTGGCCGTGATCGGCGCGCGCGCCACCGTCGGTCCCTTCACCTATCTGCGCCCGGGCACAACACTCGGTGCCGACACCAAGGCCGGTGCCTACGTCGAGATCAAGAACTCCCAGATCGGAGACGGCGCCAAGGTCCCGCACCTGTCCTACGTCGGGGATGCCGAAGTGGGGGAGGGCACCAACATCGGGGCCGCCACGGTGGTGGTGAATTACGACGGCCAGGACAAGCACCGCACGGTGATCGGGCGCGATGTTCGCATCGGGTCGGACACCATGCTGGTCGCACCGGTCACCATCGGCGACGGCGCCTACACCGCCGCCGGTTCGGTCATCACGGACGACGTCCCACCGGGTGCGCTCGGGGTCGGCCGCGGAAAGCAGCGCAACATCCGCGGCTGGGTTGAGCGCCGACGCGCGGGTAGCGCATCAGCCGAGGCCGCGCGCGCCGCCGGGGACGCATCTGACAGGGTTTCCCCCAACGACGATCAGGAGGTCTAGTGGCCGAGAAGTCCGTGCCCACCCAGAAGAAGTTGGTGCTCCTGGCCGGACGGTCCCACCCGGAGCTCGCGCACCAGGTCGCCGAGGAACTCGGCATTGACGTCTCGCCCACCCTCGCCTACGACTTCGCCAATGGCGAGATCTTCATCCGCTTCCAGGAATCGGTACGTGGTACCGACGCGTTCGTCCTGCAGAGCCACACCACGCCCATCAACACCTGGATCATGGAGCAACTCATCATGATCGATGCACTCAAGCGCGCATCCGCCAAGCGCATCACCGTGGTGGTGCCCTTCTACGGCTACTCGCGCCAGGACAAGAAGCACCGCGGCCGCGAACCCATCTCCGCTCGGCTCATGGCAGACCTCTTCCACACCGCCGGCGCGGACCGGCTGATGACCGTCGACCTCCACACCTCGCAGATCCAGGGGTTCTTCGACGGCCCCGTCGATCACCTCTTTGCCCTGCCGCTCCTCGCTGCGCACGTCTCGGCCAACCTGCCCCGCGAGCAGATCACCGTCGTCTCACCGGACGCGGGTCGCGTGCGCGTGGCCGAGCGCTGGACCGACGTGCTCGGTGCTCCGCTGGCGATCATCCACAAGCGTCGCGACCCGGACGTACCCCACCACGTGCGCGTCTTCGAGGTCGTCGGTGACGTGCGGGACCGCATCTGCATCCTCGTCGACGACATGATCGACACCGGTGGCACGATCGTGAAGGCCGCCGAGACCCTCTTCGAGCAGGGTGCGTCGCAGGTGATCGTGGCCGCCACCCACGGGATCTTGAGCCATCCGGCCCGGGATCGGCTGCAGAATTCCGCGATCAGCGAGGTCGTGGTCACCGACACCCTGCCCATTCCGCCCGAGCATCAATTCGAGAAGCTCACCGTTCTCCCCATCGCCCCGCTGCTGGCCAAGGCCATCCACGAGGTCTTCACCGACGGCTCGGTGACCACCATGTTCGAGGCGGCTACCCAGGACGAAGCCTCGTCTCACTGACCAAAGGCGCGGTTGATAGAGTCCGGCCTGTCCTCGGCGAGGGTGGAAACACCGTTATCGACGTCGGCGCCCCACGGCGCGCGTCGCGCCGAGGCGCAGGAGAGCCGAGGAGAGACATGACCAACGTCAGCATCAGCGCGACCCCGCGTTCGGATTTCGGCAAGGGCGCTGCCCGCCGTGTGCGCCGCGGTGGTCAGGTTCCCGGGGTCATCTACGGCCGCGGCACCGAGCTCACCCACGTCTCCCTCCCCGAGCACGAGCTCGACCTCGCCCTGCGCAAGCCGCGCGTGGTGCTCAACGTGCAGATCGACGGCACGACCTACTTGACCAAGCCGCGTGACATCCAGCGCGATCCGGTCAAGCGAAGCCTCGAACACGTCGACCTCGTCGTGATCACCCAGCAGGAAGCAGCCATCCGTAGTTCGTACGCCGATGCAGTCGCCAAGGCGCACCAGCTCGCGGTCGAAGCCGGCTACGACCCGGCTGCGGTTGTGCAGGCACTCGAGGAGGCCGTCGCCCGCGGTGAGGATCCGATGGTTGCGGTCGACCACGCCGTCAACGACGTCAAGGAGAAGGCCGCCGCCGCGGCGGCCGCATCCGCGGCTGCATCGGCGCAGGAGGCCGCTGCCGCACCGGCCGCCGAAGCAGCGGGCACACCTGCCGCCGAGGCTCCCTCCGGCAACTGAGATCGGCCACCATGTCCGGACCGTGGTTGATCGCGGGTCTGGGCAACCCCGGACCCGCCTACGCAGGGACCCGTCACAACGTCGGGGCCATGGCGGTTCGTGCACTCATCGCCGAGCACGCGGCGAAGCCGTCGCGTCACAAGCGTGCTCTCGCCGAGGTTGCCGAACTGCGCGTCGGGATTCCCGGGGCGACCCATCAGGTCATCGCGGCGTGTCCGTTGAGCTACATGAACGAGTCCGGTGGCCCCGTGTCCGCGTTGATGGGGTTCTACGGCGTGGAGTCCGATCACCTGATCGTGCTGCATGACGAACTCGACATCGACTTCACCACCCTGCGGGTGAAGTTCGGTGGTGGCGACAACGGCCACAATGGGCTCAAGAGCATCCGATCGGCGCTGGGGACGGGTGAGTTCTATCGCGTGCGCATCGGTATCGGACGGCCCGTGGGACGTCAGGCTCCGGCCGACTTCGTCCTCCAACCCTTCACCTCGACCGAGCGCGCCGACCTCCCCGAAGTCCTCGACCGTGCCGCGCGCGCCGCAGTGAGCGTGGTGGAGGATGGCCTCGAAGCGACGCAGAACACCTTCAATGCCCGGGAGTGACGTGAACGACGCGCACGTCTCGCTGGAGATCGCCCAGCAGGCCGGTCGCCTCCTCCTCGAACTCCGCGAAGACTTCCTCGCCGAGCACGGCGCGGACCTCACCCGCGAGCAGGCCGATCGCCTGCGGGATCTGGCAGACGCCGAGTCGCACACCCTCATCGCCCGCGCCCTCGCTGATGCTCGCCCCGACGACGCGGTGCTCAGCGAAGAGGGCAAGGACGACTCGTCGCGGCTCGAGGCCGCGCGGGTGTGGATCGTCGATCCACTCGATGGGACCTGGGAATACGGGCAGATCCGCAGCGACTTCGCCGTCCACATCGCGCTCTGGGACATGGCCGAACAGCGACTGAGTGCGTGCACCGTCGATCTCCCCGGCCAGGGTCTCTCCCGCAGCGTGCTCGACGCAGATCCGGGAGTTCACCCGCTGCCCACGGATCGGCCGATCCGCATCGTCGCCTCGCGCAGCCGGCCGCCGGAGACACTCGAGCGCATCGTCGATGACCTGAGCGCCGTGCTCGCAGCCGGGGGAATCACTCAGGGCATTGAGGTGGTCGATGTCGGATCGGTGGGAGCCAAGGTCAACGAGGTGCTCGCCGGCCGCGCCGAGGCCTATGTGCACAACACCGGCTTCTACGAGTGGGATGTGGCGGCGCCCTACGGCGTCGCACTGCACTACGGGCTCGTCCCCAGTCACTTCGATGGCAGCCCGGTCACGTTCAACCACATGCCCCCGTACGTCACCGACCTCGTCGTGGCGCATCCGGAGATCGCCGCGGCCCTGCGCTCCGTGCTGCGCACGTGAGTCTGCGCGGCGTCCTCGACGCACTGCGCGCGGAACCGTCGGTCGCGCGCATCAGCGAGTTGTCCGGGACGACCTCCGATCACATCACGGTGGTCGGTCCAGTCACGGCGGTTCCGATCATCGCCGGAGTGATCGCCGAACGATCACCGCTTCTCGTGATGACCGCCACCGGGCGCGAGGCCGAGGACCTCGCCGCGTCCTTGGCCGAGGTGATTGAGGGCGATGTCGCGGTGTTCCCGTCATGGGAAACGCTGCCGCACGAGCGACTGTCACCCTCGAGTGACACGGTCGGACGACGTGTCGCGGTCCTGCGTCGGCTCGCCACCGGTGATGCACGCTTGCGCGCCGTGGTCGCATCCGCACGGGCAGTGATGCAACCGATCCCCGCCGGGCTCGGTGAAGTTGAGCCCGTGGAACTGCGCGCCGGTGATAGCGCCGATCTGACCGAACTCGTCGAGCGCCTGGTCACCCTCGGCTACGAGCGGGTCGATCTCGTGGAGCGCCGCGGCCAACTCGCCGTGCGCGGTGGAATCCTCGATGTCTTCCCACCCACGAGTGAACACGCTCTGCGCGTCGAGTTCTGGGGTGATGAGGTCGAAGAGGTACGCCACTTCGCGGTTACCGATCAGCGCTCCCTCGACCTGGCGGATGGCCTCTGCGCGCACGCGGTGCGCGAGGTGCTGCTGACCCCGGAGGTGCGGGCTCGAGCGCAGTCGCTCGCGCAGGCGCACCCGCAGGTTGCGGCTCTCTGCGAGAAGGTCGCCGCGGGTATTCCCGTCGAAGGCATGGAGTCGCTGGCACCCGCGCTCGTTGGGGAGATGGTCGGAGTGCACACTTTGCTTCCGGCGGGGGCACACGTCGTTGTCGTGGAGCAGCCCCGGGTCGAGAGTCGCGCGGCTGACGTGGTGCGCACCGCCGAGGAGTTCCTCGCCGCGGGATGGCACGCCGCGGCGGTGGGGGGCGAAACTCCGATCGAGCTCACCCCGACTGCGTACCTCGCCCTTACCGAGATCGAGGAATCTGCGAGCGCAGCAGGCAGTACCTGGTGGGAGGTCACCTCCCTGTCGCGGGAGGACGCAGACGTCACCGTGCCCGCGGCCCCGGCGCCGGAGTTTCGGGCCGATGCGGACGCGGCCATCGATTTTCTGCGCACGGCACTCGCCAACCGGCACCGGGTGGTGGTCGTGGGAGAGGGACACGGACCACTCGAACGCCTGGCCGAGGAATTGTCCGAGGCCCAGCTTCCCGCGCGCATCGTCGATGAGGTCGGGTCCGAGCCCGCTGCCTCGGTGGTCACCCTCGCCCCGGGTCGGTGGAACCACGGATTCACCTGGGCGGACGTGGACCTGCTCACGGTCTCCGACATCCTGGGTCAGCGGTCCCAGGAGATGCGTCGGATGCCGAGCCGGCGTCGCCGCAGCATCGACCCGTTGTCGCTCACGCCGGGGGACTACGTGGTGCACGAGCACCACGGGGTCGGCCGGTACGTCGAGATGATCCGCCGCACAGTGGGGGGCGCCGAGCGCGAGTACCTGATCATCGAGTACGCGGCGAGTAAGCGGGGCCATCCCCCGGACCGCCTCTTCGTTCCGATGGATCAACTCGACCTCGTCACCCGATACGTCGGTGGCGAAGCTCCGTCGGTCCATCGCCTCGGCGGCGCAGATTGGGCGAAGGCGAAGGGGCGCGCGCGCAAGGCGGTGAAGCAGATCGCGGGGGAGTTGGTGCGGCTCTACGCAGCACGGCAGTCCGCCGCCGGGTACGCGTTCGCCTCGGACACACCGTGGCAGCGCGAACTGGAGGATGCGTTCCCCTATATCGAGACACCGGACCAGGTCGCGTGCATCGACGAGGTCAAGCGCGACATGGAGCGCACGGTGCCGATGGATCGTCTGATCTGCGGGGACGTGGGATACGGGAAGACCGAGATCGCGGTGCGTGCGGCGTTCAAAGCCGTGCAGGATGGCAAGCAGGTGGTCGTGCTCGTGCCCACGACGCTCCTCGTCCAGCAGCACCTGGCCACGTTCGCCGAGCGCTTCGCGCCATTCCCGGTGAAGGTCGCCGGGCTCTCGCGCTTCAACAGCGACAAGGAGAAGAAGGCCGTCCTCGACGGACTGGCCAATGGCACGGTCGACGTTGTCATCGGCACCCATCGCATCCTGACCCCGTCCGTGCGGTTCAAGGACCTCGGGTTGGTGGTCATCGATGAGGAGCAGCGCTTCGGCGTCGAGCACAAGGAACACTTGAAGGCCCTACGCACGAACGTAGACGTCCTTGCGATGTCGGCCACGCCTATCCCGCGGACCCTCGAGATGGCCGTGACCGGAATCCGCGAGATGAGCGTGATCCAGACACCGCCCGAGGAACGACATCCCGTGCTGACCTACGTCGGTCCCTACGACGCGCAGCAGATCACGGCGGCGATCCACCGGGAACTCCTGCGCGATGGGCAGGTGTTCTTCGTGCACAACCGCGTCGAATCGATCGAGCGTGCGGCCGCACGCGTCCGTGACCTCGTCCCGGAAGCGAACGTCGCTGTCGCGCACGGGCAGATGGGTGAGTCTGCGCTCGAGCAGGTGATTATCGACTTCTGGGAAAAGCGCATCGATGTCCTGGTTTGCACGACCATCGTCGAGTCGGGGATCGATATCGCGAATGCCAACACGCTCATCATCGATCGAGCGGACACCTTCGGGCTCTCCCAGTTGCACCAACTGCGGGGTCGCGTTGGACGTGGACGTGAGCGCGCCTATGCGTACCTGCTGTACGACCCGAACAAGCCGTTGACGGAGACGGCGCACGAGCGGCTCGCGACGATCGCCCAACGCACGGATCTCGGCTCAGGTATGCAGATCGCGCTGAAGGACCTCGAGATCCGGGGTGCGGGCAACCTGCTTGGTGGAGAGCAGAGCGGTCACATCGCCGACGTCGGATTCGATCTGTATCTGCGGCTCGTGGGAGAGGCGCTGGCGGAGTATCGAGGTGACCCGGAGACGCGTGAGGTCAGCGTCGAGCTGCCCATCACCGCGCATATTCCCGAGAACTACGTCCCGCAGGAGCGATTGCGCCTCGAGGCGTACAAGCGTCTCGCCGATGCGCACACCGACGAGCAAGTCGCGGAGGTGGGTGCGGAACTCCTCGACCGCTACGGGCCGCTTCCAGAGACCGTCGAATCCCTCCTCGCGGTGGCGCGCTTCCGGGCGCACTGCCGCGCAGCGGGCATCACCGAGGTGGTGGCCCAGGGCGCCGGGATCCGACTCGCCCCCGTGGAACTCCGTGAGTCCGCTCAGATGCGACTCACCCGGCTCTACCCGAAGACCGTGATCAAGCCCGCGGTCCGTACGATCATCGTGCCGAAGCCAGCAGGCGCCACCGATCGGGTGCTCGTGGCGTGGGCTGAGGAACTGCTCGACGTCGTTGCTCAATGAATGTGGAACAGGAGTTCTCCGTGAAAGTTCGTGCAGTCGTCGCCCTCGTGGCCGTGCTCGCCCTGAGTGCGTGTAGTGGCCAGACCGCCGGCTCTGCGGCCGTCGTGGGAGGCACCCGCATCACGGACGAGTCCATCAGTGCAGAGGTCGAGAACCTCCTCACCGTCCAAGGCAAGAACGTCGACGACGCGTCGCCATCCATGATGGCCACGACTTTGGGACGCGCTGTCACCACGGAACTCGTCGACCAGGTCGCCACGAAGGAGGGCGTGACCGTCAACGCAGGGGAGATCGATGCGGTCCTCGACGCCTACGGCGAGCAAGCCGGAGGTCTGGCGGAGTTCGAGAAGTACCTGTTGACGCAGGACGTCGCGCCTGATCAGATCACCAGCATCATCCGGCTCAACATCCAGGTGGAGAAACTCGGTGCGAAGTTGGCGCCCAACGAGTCGCCCGATATGCAGTCCCTTGCGGTCTTCCAGACCATCGGGAAGTACAGCGAGCAGGTCGGTGTCGAGATCAGCCCGCGCTACGGCACCTGGGATCCCGCGAACCTCACCATCGGTCCGCCCCCGGACGACCTCTCAGTTCCCAACTGACGTGCCCACCTGACGATGCCCCGCGGTGACCGTTTCCTCGACCTCGTCGAGGTCATGGACAGGCTGCGCTCACCCGGCGGATGCCCGTGGGATGCACGCCAAACGCACCGATCACTCGTCGAATACCTCGTCGAAGAAGCGTACGAGACCGTCGAAGCGATCGAGATCGATGATGATCCAGGTCTTCGGGAGGAACTCGGGGACCTCTTGTTGCAGATCGTCTTCCATGCGCGGATCGCCCAGGAATCTGAGACTCCCTGGGACATCGACGACGTTGCCGACGGCATCATCACCAAGTTGATCGCTCGGCACCCGCATGTCTTTGGTGATGCGACTGCGGACACCGCGGAGCAGGTCGAGGCGAACTGGCACGCATTGAAGGCGAAGGAGAAGGGCCGCACCTCGGTCACGGACGGGATCCCCGAATCGCTGCCGGCACTCGTGCGGGCGGCCAAGGTTCTCGCGCGCAGCGCATCCCTCGATCTTCCGGATTTACCCGAGCAGGCAGTCGCAGACACCACCGTGAAGGATGTTCACTCGGACGAGGATTTCGGTGCACTCCTCCTGGCACTCGTAGCCGCCGGCCGGGACCGAGGGTGGGACGCGGAGGCGGCATTGCGCCAGGCGGTGCGGACCCGCATCGCGACGATCCGGGAGGGTGGGGGATGAGTAGCACGCCGAGCCGTCGTGGACGCGTCATCGCGTCCGTCGTGGTCGCCTGTGTTCTCCTGATCGGGCTCGTCATCGCCCTCGTGAGTCGCGGGCAGTCCACTGAGACCGCAGCCGTCTCGACGACCGCGCCCACCGTTGCGCCAACACCGACTCCCGATCCGACACCGGAAGAGATCGTGTGGGCCGGCCAGGTGTGCACCTCCATCAGTGCGTTGAAGCAGGTCGCCGGAACGATTCCCGAGTCGGCGTTCCGCGAGTTCGACCCCACCAAGGACCTCGCAGTGCAGGCGCAGGAGCAGGTGGACAAGGCGATGGCAAAACTTCAAACGCCACTCGACGAGCTCGGCTTCGCCCTCGGTGCGGTCCCGCTCGACTACACCGACGCGGCGGTCGCCCTGTCCCAGTCCCAGGAGTTGTACGAGACCGCGCAGGCCCAGATCGACACCACCCGGGACACGGTGAATCGCGCACTGTCGGCCGGTACGCCGATCGAGGGGGTGCTCCTCTTCGGGCAGGCGATCGATTCCGGCCGTCAGGCCTACGACACCGGCCGGAAGCTGCTGACCGAACTGGAGGGACTCGACTCCGATGAGCGGCTGCGCGGCTCCTTCGGCAAGGCCCCGGAGTGCCGTTCGCTCTAGCCGGGCCCGCATACTGGGGTGGTGAAGCGCCGGTGGATCAACCTGTCGCTCGTAGGCGTCCTCATCCTCGCGCTGGTAGTTCTGGCCATCAGCCTGCGGCCCGCGCCACCGGACGCACCACGCTCGACCGTCACCGCCTCGGTCGGCACGGTGACCGCCACGGTCACCGCCAACGGCACGGTGGAGCGCAGCGGCACCGTCGATCTGACCTTCGGCTCCGTGGGCACCGTGACCGAGGTCGCTGTACGGGTAGGTGATCGCGTGCAGCAGGGCGACGTGCTGGCCAGGATCGACAACGTGCTGGCCCTGCAGCAACTCGCGTCGGCGGAGTCCACCCTGGCGCAAGCCCGGGGGTCGGCAAGCACGGCGCAGCAGACCCTGGCCAATGCGATCGCGACCGCGCAGGGGACCAATGAACGCAATCGCCAGGCTGTCACCCAGGCGAAGTCGAATCTGCGTGCCGCTGAAGCCTTGTGGTCCGACGCGTGTGTTGTGTCGACCGATCCCACGTGCCCGAATCCCGCGGCGCAGACGCAGGTGCGTGCTGCGGAGACCACGGTCACCTCCGCCCAGGCCACCCTTGATGCTGCGATCGCCACTGCCACCGCCAATGCAACGCGGTACGGGATCACGCTCAACCAGGCATATGCCACGCAGGTGAAGGCGCAGGCTGATCGCGATGCGTCCTGTGATCCCGCCAGTACGTCGACGTGTCGCTCGGCCGAGAGCACATTGCTCACCGCCCAGCAGGCGTTCGAGAACGCCCGCATCGCCCGCGATGCCGGACTTCTGGCGGACAAGCAAGCCATCACCAGCGCCACGAACTCCCTCGCCAGTGCGAACGTCGCATTGCAGCGCTTGCACGCCGAACTGCGCAAGGCGGGAAGCGATGCCGTGCGCACTGCTCGGCAGGCCCTGACCAACGCCGAACAGGCATACGCGCTCGGGAAGATCGCCGGCAAGCAAAGCGTCGCGCAGGCCGAAAGCAGCGCGAAGTCCGTCGCCGAGGAGGCTCCTGCCGCGAGCGATGCGGCGGTTGCGGCGGCGGAGGCTGCCGTCGCGGCGGCGCAGGCGGCCGTCGACGACACCACGATCATCGCCCCGATGGACGGCGTCGTGGGCGCGGTGAGTTACATAGTCGGCGAAGTTTCGACGGGATCAACGCCGACGGACGCGTCGGGGATCACCCTGGTGCCGATGGGTGCCCTGGAGATCGTCGCGGATTTCGCGGAGTCCGATGCCGCCAAGGTGCGAGTGGGCGACCCGGTCACGGTCACGCTCGCCGCGCTTGCCGGGGCCACGGCCCAGGGCACCGTCACCGCGGTGGACGGGGTAGCCACCACCGGAGCGAATGCGCTGGTGACCTACGGCGTCCGGGTCCAATTGACGGATGCGCCCGAGGGTGTGAGCGAGGGAATGACCGCGTCGGTCACGGTGACGGTCGACGAGGTCACCGACGTGCTCCTCCTCCCCGCGGGCGTGATCACGGAGCGTGACGGCCGGGCCTTCGTCCTGCGGCCCGGTCCGGATAACTCCACCGAGGAGGTCACCATCACCCTCGGCCTGAAGGGGGATACCGGAACGGAGGTCACCGGTGGGCTGGCCGTCGGTGACACCGTGGTGATTCCCGAGGCCGATGAGAGTGGCTCGCAGCAACCCGATAGCGGTATCCCGGGCGGATCCAACTGACATGACCCCCGTCGTCGAGTTGGTCGACATCACGAAGGTCTACGGCTCGGGTGTCAACGAGGTACGCGCCGTCGACGGGGTGACCCTCACGATCGAGCGCGGTGAATTCGTCGCGGTGATGGGCGCCTCGGGATCCGGGAAGTCGACGTTGATGAACATCATCGGTGCTCTCGACGTGGCTACGAGCGGCACCTACCGGCTCGATGGCGTGGATGTGGGCGAACTCGACGACGATGCTCTCTCCCTGGTGCGCAATCGCCGGGTCGGATTCATCTTCCAGTCCTTCAATCTCATCCCTCGGATGAGTGCCGTATCGAACGTGGAGTTGCCCCTCATGTATCGGGGTGTGCCCCGCACGGAGCGTCGGCGCAGGGCCCTCGATGCCCTGGGCAGCGTTGGGCTCGCGGACCGCACACACCATCAACCCAATGAACTCTCCGGCGGTCAGCAGCAGCGCGTGGCGGTTGCGCGGGCACTCGCCATGCAACCGGCGCTTATGTTGGCCGATGAGCCCACCGGGAACCTGGACTCCCGGAGCACCGCGGAGGTCCTGGACCTCCTGGAGCAGGTGCACGCGGAGGGCGGAACGATCGCGGTGATCACCCACGAGGACGAGGTTGCTGCCCGAGCCCGCCGGGTGATCACCCTGCGCGATGGTCGCGTCGAATCGGATGTCCGGCGATGATCATCTGGGAGTCGTTCCGCAGTGGGTGGCAAGCGATCATCGCGAATCGGCTCCGGTCCGCGCTGACGATTCTCGGGATCATGATCGGTGTCGCGGCAGTCATCACCCTGGTGGCCTTCGGGCAGGGGGCTTCCAACAGCATCAGCGCCAGCATCCAGAGCCTGGGCACCAATTTGTTGACCGTTTTCCCCGACGACCCCAACGAGGACGGGGTGATCGTCAACCCCGCACCGCGCGATCTAACCCTGGATGACGTCGTCGCACTGTCAGACACTGGCCGCGGACCGGATATCGCCGGAGTGGCACCCGTGAAATCGGCTCCGGTGTCCTGCACCCACGCCGATCGCTCGTACCGCACGACGATGAACGGCACGTGGCCGGCCTACTACACGATCAACAACTCCGAACTGGCTCAGGGAACCTACTTCCAGAACTCGGATGTGCTCGATGGGCGGCGCGTGGCGAGCATCGGGTCCACCGTTGCCGAGAAGCTCTTCGGCACCGGGGATCCGCTCGGCGCGCAGATCGTCTGCAATGGAGTTCCGTTCACGGTGACCGGGGTACTCGTTTCCAAGGGGTCGACCGGACCCTTCAACAACGACGACGTAATCCTCGCCCCGCTGACCTCGGTGGAGAACTCACTCGTCGGCTACGGCCCACTGAACACCATCTCCGTGCAGGGGGTCAGCCCCGAACGTGTCGATGCGGCCCAGGCCCAGGTGATCACGATCCTCGATGCGCAGCACGGCACCACGGTGGAGACCCGCGACTACGCCATCTTCAATCAGGCCAGCCTGCTCGACACGATCGATCAGGCGTTGGGCATCTTCACCGCCCTGCTCGGTGCGGTGGCCGCGATCTCGCTGCTCGTGGGCGGCATCGGGATCACCAACATCATGTTGGTGTCGGTGACCGAACGCACCCGCGAGATCGGTATCCGCAAAGCCGTCGGAGCCACCCGTCGATACATCCTGCTGCAGTTCCTCCTCGAAGCGACCGTGCTGTCCCTGATCGGTGCGGTGGCCGGATTGGTGCTGGCCTTCGCCGCCTCCTTCATCGAGATCGCGGGGATCCGGCCTGCGATCGTGCCGTCATCGGTGATCGCGGCATTCGTGATCAGCGTGGCGATCGGTCTGTTCTTCGGTTCCTTCCCCGCTAATCGGGCCGCGTCCCTCCGGCCCATCGAGGCGCTCCGGCATGAGTAAGGATGGTGCTATGCCCGACGATGACCTGCAGCAGATGCTGGCGCAGCGCGCCCCGCGTAGTCGGGCGAAGTCGACCACGGTCCTGATCGCGTTGATCATTCTGGTGGTGGGCATGATCATCGGGGTCGGCCTCGGCCGCGCGAGTGTGCAGATCGAGCAGACGATCTCCGAAGACGGAGGGCCGCAGGAGCCCCAGCGTCCACCGCCGGCCTTCGAAGGGAACTAGCCCCAGGTGGCGTCGGTCACGATGCCGGATTCGACCGTCAGGGTGAGTCGATCCATCCGATAGTCCATCGTCACGTCCTGCGGCACGCCGTCGATGGTTCCCAGCCGCCACGCGTAGCCGTTCTTCTCGATAAGAGCAGTGGCCTCCTGCTGCGGAAGTGCAGCGGCGACGAGATCGGCAAGGAAGGCCTCCGGGTCGACCAGCCCGTCGCTGATCACCGCACCTTTGGATGGGGTCTCCGCAGCCTGATTCGAACTGCAGGCGCCGAGGGTGGCGATTGCGATGGCGGTGACCACCACCGCTACACCGCGGCGAATGACACCCCTGTCATTTCTTGTCTTCGTTGTCATGTCAGACCCTCCTGCGACTGTGCATGTGTCCGGGTCGATCCGCAATGTGACACACAGAGCATTCAGAGCATACGCACAGAGTGCGCACATTCCACGAAGGGAGATTGTGAACGAGAGCAATGGCCGCACTGCGCGGTTGAACATGCGGCTCACTCCGGTGGCGCTCCATCTGATCCGGGAGGCTGCCGCCGCCCAGCAGGAGGACGTCACGTCCTTCGTGCTCGGCGCCGCCCTGGATCGGGCGCGCACGGTGCTCACCCGACATCACGAGCTCCACCCCTAGGGGTGGATGAGGCACGTCACGGGAGGGGGGCCGTGACGTGCGCCGGGGGTGGTCGGCGCTCACGCGGCGCCACCCCCGGACTTCTTCCTTCTGCGGATGATCCAGCGGACCACGAGCACGATGATCCCGATGACGATGGCGAACGGGATGATGAATCCCGCCGCGGTGACGAGTGCGCCGGCCGCGCTGAGGAGCGCGTTCCATCCGGTCTCCAGACCCCGCAGGAAGTCGGGGGTTGTGCTGACCGCGTTGACCTCGGAAACGAGCGTGATGGTCACCGTGGACATCGCGACCTGGTCACCTAGGTAATCGCGCTGCGACTGAAGGGACTCGAGCTCCGCTTGCCGGTTCGCGAGCTCCGTTTCCACCGCGACGAGATCTGCGACGTTCGCCGCCTGCGATTGGAGTTCGGTGAGTCGTGCGATGGAACCCTTGAGGGACGTGATGCGTGCGTCCAGGTCGATCACCTGGGTCGTGACATCGGCGGCGCTGATCGAGGTCTGTTCGATGGTCCCCAGGTCCGCGAGCCCGGCCAGGAAGGAGTCGAGGTCCTTGGCCGGGACGCGGACCGTGAGCGTCGCATTCTGGGCTCCGTCGTAGTTGGTGAGATCCTCCGTGCTGATTGTCCCGCCATCGGCGGCGACGGCAGCGCGGACCTCGGTGACCCCGTCGATCACATCTGCCACCCGCACGGTGACGTATGCGGTGCGGATGATCTGCTGATCGATGACAGGTGACTTCGCATCCGCCATCGGCATCTCGGCGGCGGGCATCGCCCCCTCGGCCATCATCGTCTGGTCTGAGGATCCATCGCCGCACCCGGCGAGGCCCAGGATCATCACCGCGGCGGCTGCCGCGAGGAGCTTCCTCACGCTGCTTGGACGGTGCACCACGTGGATCAGTTTCATGATTCGGTCACAATCGAATATCGGTATCAGTGTACGGATGTGTCCCGGGTGCGGGCCAACCGGGCCCGCTCGGCTTGGGCGACGCAGACGTCCGCGGCGAAGACCCGGTCACGGTGCAGGCCGCTGATGGTCATCGGTCCGGGGGTGGTGTCAACGTGCACCGAGGTGAGGTCCAGCACCCGCTCCCACGGCCCCTGGGTGAAGCGCACACTCTGCGTGCGGGCGTGGGGGCCGCAGCGAGGTAGCGGGTGATGCGACCGCGACGGGCAGCGCGGCTGTCGCCCTCCTGTGGACCGAGGCTGCATGGGGCAGCGACGTCCTGGCTTGGGAGAGCGAGACTGCGGCCAGCCAGGCAACCCTGTCCGCAGCGACGGGAGACGGTGATCTGCTGATTGCCGATGCTGTTGATGCCGTGAACGCGGTGTCGCTGCCTGCGTAACCCATGCTCCGTGAGCGCTCCAGACCGGATCACCGGCGTGAGACGGTCACGATGAAGTGGCGTCTCTCTAGAGGCCGTCCGTCCCGGAGAAGTAGGGCTTGCCCTCGGGGGACCGATCCTTAGGTGGCAGGGGCATGCCCAGCTGCGTCATGACGCTGCGGAGGGTCGCAGGGCGGTCCGTGATGATCCCGTCGACCCCCATAGTGATCAATGCCCTCATTTGCTCTGGATCGTTGACGGTATAGGGGACAACCCGCATGCCCAGAGCATGGGCCTGCTGGACAATGGCCGTCGAGAGCTCCGTGTAGTACGTCGAGAAGATGTCGGCATCGATGGCTGCGGCCGCCTTGACGGGATCCCCTCCGAAGTCCTTGATGTCGAGGCCACCCATCCACGGGGATGGTTCATCCCGGTCGGGCCACTGGTAGTCGCCCTCGCCGCCCTCGGCATTCCACGACGGCTGGTTCGCGGTGAGTGCGACCGTGGCGATGCGTGGATCAACTCGTTTCATCTCCTTCAGCGTTCGCCAGTCGAAGGACTGGAGCATCACGCGGTCCTGCATGTTGAACTCGGCCACCACGTCATAGACGGCACGCACCCACGCCTGCGGAGTGTGGTTGGCGGGGTTCACCGGGTAGGGCATCGACTTGGTCTCGATGCTGAGGAACACCTCGTCGTTGCCCCAGTCCTGGACCAGTTGCAGCACCTCGGCGAGCGTCGGAATCCGTGTGCCAGGGATCTGCTTCTGCGTCACGCCATGCGCATCCCAGTAACCGTAGGGGGCATCAGGGCTCATCGCGCCGAGGTCGAACTTCTTGAGGTCGGCCACCTTCGTGTAGCGGATGTCGGGCTGCTCGTCGGAAGTAACGTACTTGCCCCACGAGTTCTTTGCGAGATACGTGCGAAGCTTGGCGTTGTGACTGACCATCGGCACTCCGTCCTCGGAGATGACGATGTCCATTTCCAGCGTTGTCACGCCGACCGAGAGCGCGTAGGCGAAGGCTGGCAGGGTGTTCTCAGGCCTCGCGTCGCGTCCGCCTCGGTGCGCCTGGAGGTCGAAACCGCTGGGCAGGTTCACGGCCCCCGTGGGCACCTGCGATCCGCACCCGGTGGTCCCAAGAGCTAGGGCAGCGACGAGGAGCGGGGCGACAAGGCCTCTCCAGCGCACGGCAACCTCCCACGGCATGTGTTCGCAGGCAGCACCCCGGCACTCACGACACTCGGGGACGTCCTGGCACGGCGACAGAACGGTACAGCCATCTCTTGTCATGCATGTGCAGGAGTTCAGCCACGTAGGCGCCCGAGGTCATGCCATGACCGCAAGGAGAAGCGGGTCAGGCTCCGATTGAGCAATGGCTGCTGGCCTCTTGCGTTCGGCATCCTTGTGGCAGAATCAGCCTGCGCGATCCTGACTTATCCCTCGTCTATCCCTCGAGCGTGAGGCCCCTCGATGACCCGAATGACCCGAAGCCTCGGACGACTCCTTGCGTGTGGAACGGCCACAGGGCTGCTCGCCGCGTTGGCTACCGCTTCTGTGCCCGCATTCGCCGCTGTTGATTTCGTTCCCGTCGCACCCACCGAAACCATTTCGGTTGAGGGAATTCCCGCATACGCAGTCCTAGCCCCCGACGGGAGTCGACTCTATGTCACCGTGAGCATGGTGTCCGCTGAAGGCAATGGGATAGCCGGCGTCCTGGCCGTCATCGACACCGCGACGAACACGATCACGACGCGCATTCCGGTCGGCGTGGCCCCACGGGTAGCCGCGATGGACCCGACAGGTTCGCGGTTGTACGTGCCCAGCGCCAGCAACGGCGATGTCACCGTCCTCAATCTGTCCACCGGCAGCGTGCTCAGCACGATTCCGACCGGGGGCAAGCCCAACTACGCAGTTATCAATCCCGCTGGCACAAAGGTGTACGTACCCGGCATCACCACCGATGTCATTTCCGTCATCGATACTGCCACCAACGCGGTCACGAACAGAATCTCCACGGGGGTGCACCCTCAGGCGCTCGCTTTCTCAGCGGATGGCTCCCGCGCCTATCTGACGGCTCGCGACGACAACGCACTCCAGGTGATCGACACCGCGTCTGAGAAGGTCATCGCGACCATTCCGGTGGGCAAGCGACCAATCCGGCCCGTTCTCAACCCATCCGGGACGAAGGTGTACGTGCCGAACTACGAAGGCAATTCCGTCAGCGTGGTGAGCACGTCTACCCTGAAGGTCCTCCGGACCATAAAGGTCGGCCGGGGACCTATTCCACCCGTGTTCGATGCCTCGGGAACGCGCATGTGGGTGGGCAACGAATTCAGCGGGACGGTGTCCGAGATCGACACGACGGCTCCCCGTACCAAGAACCCTGTCCTCCGGACGATCGCGGTGGGCAAGCAACCGACCTTCGCCATGCTCAACGCGGAAGGTGACACGCTGTACGTCACGAATCTCGGCAGCGGGACGATCTCCGGCATCTGCACCCGCACGGGCAAGATCGGACGCATTCTCACGACCTCGTCACAGCCTCGTCAGACGGTGGGCGGACCGGCCCTGTACTCCATCGACCAGGGAGGCCGAGCGGTGTCCGTCTTCCCCGCTTCCTTGGCGGGGGCCGGACCTTGTTCCTAAGGTGCCATTGAGGCGCCTCGGACTCACTGGCAGGCCACGTCTGCTGATTCCGCGTAGGGCACCGGGCCCCGGGACGATCGGATCATCCGACTCCTCGTCCGCTAGTCATCCACACCACGGTCGGTCCACCCCTGCGCCTCACGCGGCGCCACCCCCGAGGGTTTCGTCGCGCGAGTGTTGCCGCGGAGGCTCCATGTGGCTTTTGTGCTACACAAAAAGATGCGGCCGGTGCGCTTTACTCAATCGAGTCGACGCCATCGCCTTGGCCGAGCCCGCATCCTGGAGGCGATGGAGCCGGTGATGCCGTTGCCGCACGGACCGGCTGATGAACGGCGGTATGTGTGGTGGGGGAGAGATGGACGCGGGTTGGACATCGAAGTGATCGCGGTCGACCATCCGGACTACCTCCTCGTGATCCATGCGATGCCACTCTCAATGCGACGAACGAGGAGGTTGGATGAAGCGTAAGTATCGAGTTGGTCCCTACGTGGACTTGGACAAGGACCCGATCACTCTGCCCAGCGGGCGCGTTCTCGATGAGGTCGCCGCGCGTGAAATGGCACGCGACACGTTGAGGGGGCTCAGACGAGGCCGCCCCTCTCTGCACGGCGAGTCGGGCACCTCTCCCGAGGTGCGTTTCCGGCTCGAGCCCCAGGTCAAGGAGGAGTTGGACGCCTTCGCCCGCCACCGTGTCCTCACCCCGTCGCAGGTGATGCGGGACGCGCTACGGATGTATCTGGACGAGCACGCGTCCTAGAAGATCACCGTGCGCTTCCCATCGAGCAAAACTCGATCTTCCGCATAGAGGCGCACAGCCCGGGCCAGCACCACCCGCTCGAGGTCGCGGCCGATCTGCGCCAAATCCTCGGCTGTCTGGTTGTGTGACACGCGCTCCACGTCCTGCTCGATGATCGGTCCCTCATCTAACTCGGCGGTGACGAAGTGCGCGGTGGCCCCGATCAGCTTCACCCCCCGCTCGAACGCCTGGTGGTAGGCCCGCGCGCCCTTGAATCCAGGCAGGAACGAGTGGTGGATGTTGATGATGCGACCCAGGAAATCCGCGCAGAACGACTCCGTCAGGATCTGCATGTAGCGGGCCAGGATGATGACGTCCACCGCAAGATCGTCGATGATTCCCTTCAGTTGCGCCTCGGCTTCTTCCTTGGAACTGGCCGTGATGTGCGTGAAGGGGATTCCGTACTGTTCGGCCACGGCGGCGCAGGTCGCGTGATTCGAGACGATCATCGGGATGTCGATGGGGAGTTCGCCGTTCGCGTGGCGGTAGAGCAAATCGACGAGGCAGTGGTCCTCATGCGACACCATGATCAAGGCCCGTCGCTGCACGGCCTCGTTTCGCAGCGTGATGAGGGGGGAGTAACGCGCTGTCGCGTCCGCTACCGCGCTGAAAACGGCGATGTCCGTGCGGCTCGTTTCGAAACGTGTGCGCATCGAGAAGATGCCGGTGTGCTCATCGGTGAATTGCCCCTGCTCGAGGATGTTTCCGGAGATATCGAGGATCGCTCCCGAGACCGCATGGATCACTCCGGGAGCGTCTAGGCACCGCAGAGTGAGGATGTACCGGACGGGATTCTCCATGGATCCCTTCCCGTGCACCAGAATGGAGCCCCACCCTACCGAGAGCAGGATCCATGCGTGCTGCCATCTACCGCGCCACTGGCGACGTCGGCGTGCTTGAGGTCACCGATATCAAGACCCCGGGACCGGGACCGGGTCAGGTGCGGGTTCGGCTGCACGCGTCCGGCATCAACCCGACGGACGTGAAATCCCGTTCGGGTGCAACTCCGCGGGTCATCGACGGTTTCCAGGTGCCTCACCACGATGGCGCGGGAGTCATCGACGCAGTCGGTGCGGGCATCGATCTGGCACGGATCGGTGAACGGGTCTGGGTGATGCTCGCGGCGAACGCCAACCCGTATGGAACAGCGGCGGACTACTGCATCGTCCGCGAGGACTTCGCGCGCCCGCTGCCTGCGGAGATCTCCTTCGCCCAGGGAGCCACCCTCGGCGTCCCGGCACTCACCGCCGCCTACTGCCTGTTCGCCGATGGACCGATCGATGGAACGCAGGTGCTCGTGCATGGTGGAGCCGGCGGGGTAGGTCGCTCTGCGGTGCAACTCGCCCGCTGGGCGGGAGCCACCGTCGTCGCCACCGCAAGCACCGAGGCCAAGCAACAGATCGCGATGGAAGCCGGCGCGCACTACGTGGTCGACTACCGCGCCACGGACGCCGCCACGCAGATCCTCGCTGCCGCGCCAAACATCCGGCGCATCATCGAGGTCAACATCGGCGCCAACCTCGACCTCGACCTCGAGGTGAGTCATCCGGGCACGGTGATCGTGGTCTACGCAGCAGACGGCCCAGACCCGGTGCTGCCGCGCAGGAAACTGATGACCGCCAGTGTGACGCTGGAATTCATGCTCCTCTACAACACGGAGCGAGAGAAGTTCGCACGCGCACTCGACCTCACCGAGCAGGCCCTGCGCGATGGCGCCCTCACGATGCCACCGGCAACGATCTATCGACTCGAGGAGATCGCCGGCGCCCACCGCGCGCAGGAAGCGGGACCGGACACCCGGATCCTGCTCGGCATCACCGACGACGTCAGCGACGCCCCCGAATCCAACTGATCACCACACCGATGATCACTCCGACGGTGATCACGGCGAGGCCGATCCAATAGATCACGTACTCACCGAACGAGACGACCCCCGGCATCAGGCGGCCTTGCTCGTCAGGTGCCATCCGCGACAGGCCGGGCACGCGTACGCCCGACACTCCGCCCGGCGTGACTCCCCGCACGAGAACTCACGTGCCCCCGCCGCACTATGCAGGGCCTGCACCGCCTCCCGGTGATCCCGGAACCGGACCTTCTTCGACACCGGGCAGGTGCCTAGGTGACCCTGTGGACGGGGCCGTTGACGTGTCTGAACTCCCATGGTTTCCCCCTTCATTGGCGACGACGCTAGAAGGGGGGTCCGACACGATGGCAGGCTCTGACAGGAGTACCTCAATCGCGGACCGCAGCGGGCCAAGGTGACGCTCCACAACCACCAGGACTCGGGGAAGATCGACATCGTCGTACGCGTGCACGAGGACATTACGTTGACTTTTGATGCGGTCCCACGGGATCTCCGGAGCCAGGCTTCGCATTTGTTCGGATACTCGGGAGACTGCCTCCCCGATCACAACGAGCTGGTACTTGATCGCATCGATCCTCATGTCCGGTGCGGACTGGAGGGTCGTGACGTAGGTATCAATCCTGTCAATGGATTCGATGATCTCGCGGAGTGCTTCCCGTTGACGCGCGTGGTTCATAGGGCAATTGCGTCACGCAGGGCCCCCTTGAGTACAGAGGCTTTCGCGACCTGTGGACAAATGACGTCCACGCGAATGCCCAGGAGTTCGGCAAGTTCATCCATGGGTGGACCGATAGCGAGGAGATCAGTCTCCTCGACCAAGTCGACCAGGATGTCGATGTCACTTTCCTCGGTGTCCTCACCCCGCGCCACCGACCCGAACACCCGCGGGTTGCGCAATCCCGCCGCCTCGATCACCGCGCGCACCTCGGCCGCATGGCGCCGAAGCAGACGTCCTCGCGGCCCCCGCGCGGGAACCTGCGTTGTCACGACGGGTGCGCTCGCGGGTTCGAGTCGCTGACCGCACGCGGCGAGGATCCGCTCGAGTGTGGATGCCCGCGGCTCGGAGCGCCCGCTCTCGTAGCGGGCGATCGTGGGCTGGCTGGTGCCCGCCCTACGCGCGAGCGCCAGCTGCGTGAGGCCGGCACCCTCCCGGGCCGAGCGGATCAGCGTTCCCGTGCGCATCCCAGCACTATATCCAAATAGATATATTTCAACCCACTCGAGGATCCTGACCACACCTGCTCAGGGAGTGATGACGATCTTGTGGGTGCCGCGCTCGCGCATCGCGGCCAGTGCCCGCGGGTACTCCGCCACGGGAAAGCGGTGGGTGATCACCCCGTCCATCCGGATCGCCCCGGAACGGAAGGCGCGCAGCGCATCGGGGAACGAGTCCACCTCGGTGAACGAGCCGAGGATGGTCAGCTCCCTGCGGAAGATCTCGAACGGGGAGATCGTGACGCGATCGGCCTCATCCGCGACCCCGTAGTAGACGATGCGACCGCCGTTGCGGGCCAGCGCCGGCAACTCCTAGATCACCGGGGCACGTCCGCTCGCGTCGATCACCACGTCGAAGGCTCCCCCCGACGCGATACGCGCGAAGGAGCCGGCGACGTCTGCTCGATCGACGACGGCGGTCGCGATCGATGCGAGCGACGCGGCGCGCTCGAGCTTGAACGCATTTGGATCGGCCAGCATCACCGATGCGGCACCGTGCAACACCAGGAACTGGGTGAGGAGCACCCCGGTCGGTCCGGCACCGATCACGATCACGCGCTGACCTGCAAGGGGCGCCAGGCGATCCATCAGGTGGGCGATGCACGCCGAGGGTTCGGCGAACACCGCCAAATCCGGATCGATGCCATCGGCATCGTGCACCTGCGCTGCCGGGACCACCAGATACTCGGCGAACCCACCCGGGGTGCTCGATCCGATCCCGGCGAACGAGTCGCACAACCATGGATGCCCCTCCGCGCAGTAGTCGCATGCGCGACAACTGGAGTTGGGGTTCACCACCACCTGCTGGCCTGTGCGCAGTGCCTGGCCGTCACCATCGACGGCAGCGACGCCAGCCCCATCGACGCCCACGGCGTCCACCACCCCCACGGTCTCGTGGCCGGGGGTCAGCGGGAAGGTCGCGAGGAACTGGCCCTCGTGCAAATGCAGATCCGTCCCGCACATCCCCGCGCGGGTCATCCGCACCCGCACCTCACCGGGTCCGGGGTCCCGGACAGGCACCTCACGGACCGAGACCTCACCGGGCCGGTCGTAGACGACCGCGCGCATCATGGCATCGCCCCTCGGATTCGGTGGTCGCACGATGATTCCACAGGTTAAGTTCGACGTCCGAGGATCGTGAGGAGGGGACATGGCACCGCCACGGTTGTCCACCTCCACGCTCGGGGCCCTCCACCCCGGAGTGGCGATCCCGCGCTACGACCGCGCGGCACTCACCCACGGCATCGTCCACATCGGGGTGGGGAACTTCCACCGCGCGCATCAAGCCCTCGCCCTCGATCGACTGATGAACGCCGGGGTCGCCCACGACTGGGCGATCTGCGGGGTCGCGGTGTTGCCCTCGGATGAGTCACTGGCGCACCGCATGCAGGCGCAGGACTGCCTCTACACGCTCGTGGAAAAGTCCGCGGATGGGACGTGGAGTCCGCGCGTCATCGGCAGCATCACCGAGGTGATCTTCAACGACCCGAAGCGTGCGATCGCGAAGATGGCCGAACCGAATGTCCGCATCGTGTCGCTGACGGTCACCGAGGGTGGCTACAACTTCGATCGGGTGACCGGGGAGTTCATGCCGGACACCCCCGCGATCGCTGAAGATCTTGCTGGCACCGACCTGCCGCGGACTTTCTTCGGGATCGTCATCGAAGCACTGCGCCGTCGCTGGAAGGCGGGCATTCCCCCGTTCACGATCATGTCCTGCGACAACATCCAGGGGAATGGTCACGTGGCCCAGCGCATGTTCGAGGCATTCGCCCGCGCGCAGGATCCAGAGTTCGCCGCGTGGCTCGCCACCAACGTCGCGTTCCCCAACTCCATGGTGGATCGCATCACCCCGGTCACCATGCCCGAGGACATCGCGGCCGTGCAGGACCTCATCGGCGTGATCGATGAGTGCCCGGTGGTCTGCGAGCCGTTCTTCCAGTGGGCGCTCGAGGATCACTTCCCGCAGGGGAGGCCTCCGCTGGAGGATGCCGGTGCGCAACTCGTCGACGACGTCGCTCCCTACGAGAAGATGAAACTGCGACTGCTCAACGGCAGTCACCAGGGTCTGGCCTACTTCGCCCACCTCATGGGGTACCGCTACGTGCACGACGCCACCCGCGACCCGGACATGGCCGTCTTCCTTCGCCGCTATATGGACGAGGAAGCCACGCCCACCCTCGACCCGGTTCCCGGCGTGGACCTCGATGCCTACAAGTCCCAGTTGATCGAGCGGTTCCAGAACCCCGAGGTTCGTGACACGGTGTCACGCCTGTGCGCGGAGTCCAGTGACCGCATCCCCAAGTGGCTCATCCCGGTCGTGCTCGACCAACTCCGCAACGACGGCAGCGTCGAACTGTCCGCGGCGATCGTCGCGAGCTGGGCCCGCTACGCCGAGGGCACCGACGAGCAGGGCCAACCGATCACCGTGGTCGACCCCCTGAAGGATGAGCTCGTGCCCATCGCCCAACGGCAACGCGCGGACGAAACCGCCTTCATCGCTAACCGCCGACTCTTCGGCGACCTGGTGGACGATCCGCGGTTCACCGAGCCCTACGCAGCGACCCTGAACTCCCTGCACGCCCGGGGCGCCGAGCGGACCCTGCACACTCTCATCCATTCAGGCACCGTCGCGAACCCAGAAGGAATGGAACCCGCATGAAGCAGCGCGCCAGTGTCCTGTCGGCCTCGCAGACCATCACGCTAGAGGAACGTGAGGTCCCCACCCCGGCACCGCACGAGGTGCTCGTGGAAATCAAATCGGTGGGGATCTGCGGCAGCGACATCCACTACTTCGAGCACGGTCGCATCGGCTCCTTCATCGTGGACGGCCCACTGATCCTCGGTCACGAGGCGTCCGGCCAGATCGTCGCCGTCGGGGACGCCGTCACCGACATCGCGCCGGGCACGCGAGTGGCCCTTGAACCTGGGGTGCCGTGCAAGGAGTGCGTGCAGTGCACCGCGGGTCGCTACAACCTCTGCCCCGACGTCATCTTCTTCGCCACCCCGCCGGTGGATGGCACGTTCACCCAGTTCGTCGCACTCGATCGTGCATTCGTGCACCCGGTTCCCGACCACGTCTCCTACGACGCTGCCGCGCTCATGGAACCGCTGTCGGTGGGCATCTGGGCCAACCGCAAGGCCGAGACCGGCGAGGGGAGTCGCGTGCTCATCGCGGGTGCCGGGCCGATCGGGATTGTGTGCGCGCTCGTCGCACGCTCCCTCGGTGCGGCCACCATCGTGATCACGGACACGAACGCCGCGCGTCGTCAGACGGCCGCGGACATGGGCTTCACCGCCCTCGATCCGATCACCGATGACCTCAGTGCGCACGGACTCTTCGATGCGTTCGTCGAGTGCAGTGGGGCACCCCAGGCGATCATGCAGGGGATCCGCGCCGTGGCACCCGCGGGACGGGTTGTGCTGGTCGGGATGTCACCGAGCGGCACCATCGAGGTTCCCCTCGACGTCATCCAGGGCCGGGAACTGTGGCTGACCGGCACCTTCCGCTACGCCCACACCTATCCCACCGCGGTGGAGCTGGTGTCCTCGGGTGCGATTGATCTCGACGCTCTCGTCTCCGTGACGTTCACCCTCGACGGGGTCGCCGACGCCCTCAGCTACTACACGAAGGATCCGACCGCGATGAAGGTGGTGGTGCGGGTGTCCGAGTAGCTCGCGCCTAGTCGGGGATCAGTCCCAAGAGCCTGGCGAAGTTATCGCCCATGATCCCCTCGAGTTCATGCTCGGGGATCTCCGGGGTTCCCATCCGTCGAGCTTCCTCGTTCACCGTCATAAGCTTCTCACTCAACCGGACGGGGTCGTATAGGAATCCTGGGTAATCCGTGCCGAAGAAGATCTTCTCAAGCGGTACGAAGAACTGTTTGGCATCCCAGAGGAATCGGTAGAGCCCTTCTCGAGTGACTGTTGCAATGTGGTAGCTGATTTCGGTGTAGAAGTTGGGGTGTTTAGTCAACATGAACAGTGCCTCATGGATCCAGGGGATTCCACAGTGGGCAATGATGAGCTTCATGTCCGGGAAGTGCCGTCCCGCCGCGTCAAGCAACACTGGGTTGGCGTGTTCCATCCGTGCATCCACACGTGTAGATCCGGCCTGATGGACTAGAACTGGAATCCCGAGTTCCTCCGCCTTTTCGAAAACAGGAAATGCGATCACTGGATCAGCCGGTGACCAGTCCTGGTACATCGGATAGAGCTTGAGTCCGGTCAAACCGAGGTCGTTCACCGCTCTCTCGAGCTCCTGGACGGCCTTTTTGGGGCCTCGATAATTGGGGTTTACCGAGGCGAATCCGATGAATACGTCCGGGTTACTCCGGACGACCGCCGCGATGTAGTCGTTGCACTTCTCGGGGGTTGAGGGACCCGGCACATCCGTAATCCCATACGAATCGACGGTTCCGATCATTTCACCATCGAGGAATTGCGGCGAGACAGCGAGCACGACGATCTTGTCGAACCCCGGATGGTCACGAATGCTTTCCTGAGGGCCGATTACGGGGAATCCTTTGCGTGAGAAGCCGCTCTTCTCCCACTCCTCCTCCGTAGGAAGTCGGTGCGTGGGCAGCATCCCGAGACTGCGGTAGATGCACAGGGACCCTTCACGGCCGTACTCCGCTGTGAACTCAGCATTCTCTGCAAGGCTCAGGATGTGGGTGTGAGCATCGATTCTCATGTTCTCCCTTTCAGTACTCGTCGGGCGTTGTAATCGTGCGCCGGTTCAACGGGAACCGAATACCAGCGCTTGTAAAAGTCGACCACGTTAGGCATCACCGCATCACCCAACTCGAGCCATCGTTTGACCTCGGGGCTCAATCGGTATACGCGCTTGTCAACCGCCTCGGCGACGCGGTCCATGAGCGCCTGCTCATCGATAGTCGTGATCGCTCGATCCCTCATGACGACTTCTCCGTCGATCATCACGTGACGAAGATCGACTGCCTGTGCCCGATCGAGGATGACATTGAGAAGCGGTTCACTGTCATATCGGCCGGGCGGAAATAGGATGCGGCGGGAGTCCACCACAAGGAGGTCGGCCAACTTTCCTTCGGTGAGAGAACCAAGGCATTCTTCCTGTCGAATCGCCCGAGCCCCGTTGACCGCGGCCGCACGAAAGACCTCTTCTGAGTCCAGTCGCACGACATCGAAATCGCGCGGAAAGCGCTGCAGGTAGCAGGCAAGCCGCAACTCAGTGAACATATCCTCGGAGTCGCTGAAGGAAATCCCGTCCGTCCCAAAGGCCACGCGGCCCCCGGCTGCCATGATGTCGCGCGTTCGACAGATTCCCGCGGACAGTCGCAGGTTAGAACCTGGATTGTTCGACGCGACAGCACCGCTATCCGCGAAAATCGAAAGTTCCTCGTCGGTCACCCAGACAAAGTGGGTGCAGGTCATATCGGGAGCGAGAACTCCCAAGTTGTTCAACCGCTGCAGTGCGGGCATGCCGTACGTCTCGAGATTCCACATCATCTCGGATCGAGTTTCGAGCACGTGAGAAACGATTCCCGTTCCATCCTCGTCGGCTTTGCGCCGGCACAGCTTGTACAGGTCGTCAGAACATGCAGGAGTCCAATCCGGCGCAAGGACGATCCGGAACCTCCCGTCCCGGCCATCCCAGTCCCGCACCAGAGTGTCGTAGGCATTCATGACATCGGGGATTGGCCAGGCGTATCCCATCGGTGACTTCTGGATCTCGCCGACAAGATCGGCGGGAAGATCCTTGAGGAATTCATCGTTGGGCTGGTGGACGTAGAGGTTCTGGTCCCGGGATACGAGACCGAAGGCTGTTCGCATGCCAATCGTCCGGTATGCCTCCAGGGCCGGCACGGTGCCGAAAAGGGGTAGTGCGGGACGCCCGTAGTACATGTCGAGTGTTGCGGTCTGGCCACCTTTGATCGCCGCGACGAGGCCTAGCAGGATCAGATCGTGTAGATCCTCCTCGCCAATAGGTCCATATCCGCCCTGCACATAGACATTAGCGATCTCGAATATGTATTGATAGAGACCCGGACCCCCGGCGAGTTCGGAGTGATAGTGACAGTTGATGAAGCCGGGCATGACTATCGAGTCGGGGCCCCCGATCACTTCCGAGAATGGTCCCAGTAGTTCAAGGTCCACACGATTACCGACAGCGGATATCCGATTCCCTTCCACGATCAGAGCTCCGTCGTGAATCAACGCCTCCTTTCCCAGGGAGATGATCGGGTCACCAAGGACAAGGATCCGGCCACTCACGTCACTAACCTCCCCTTGTCGAGAACTGGGCGACCATCAAGCTCGAGGAGCACGTCTTGGAATACGCAGTCCAAGTGCGCAATCGCTGCCACCGTTCCCCCGTACGCAATCGAGTTCCCCAGGGCAATATGCCCCGACCCGAGTGTTGACTCGGTCTCCATGGGCACGCCGCATACCCGTCCATTGGGATTGAGCCCAACTGAGATCTCCGCAAGGTTCGTCATCAGCGGATCGGCGCAGAGATCCATCATGTCGCGCAGTCGGTCTCCTTCTTCGCCCTCGATTCCGACTAGGAGTCCATTCTCGAAGTGGAGAGCAACGTGCCCGGATAGCGGACCTGGACCCATGAACAGGAAGTCGCCATCGACAACCACCACGCCGTTACTACTGCCTTCCACGGGAGCCGTGCCTGACTCGATATCCGGCGGCGCCATGTAGGCACCCCACGAGTTTGCGATTCCATGGAGGGAGCGCCCCTTACGTCCAACCACCGAACCGGTGAGGTCGGTTCCGGCGGACGTACGGAACCGGTACGTGGATGCCTGCTCCCATGCGTGGGCGACACGCTCCGTGGTCGGCCGTAGGGCCGCGAAGTCGACATCCAAGGGTCCGCCGATTCGGAAGGTATCCGCCTGGATGGCCGGCATCGCCAAGTATCGAGTTCCTGAGAGGGTCGCCTTCTGACGAGCCTGACTGCTCCCGATGAATGTCGAGGTCAGTTCTATGGCCGCATCGGCTGATTCGAGGAGATACGCGACGGGGGCCGGTGGCTCAGAACCCGGTCGCACGAATCTCCGCATGGACAGGACTAGACACTCGGCGTCCCTCGCGGAGATCCCTCGGCGCAGTGCATCGATAACGCGGACATCGGTGCCCTCGTCCGTGAGGAGAACCACCTCTTCGCCTTTGCCCACCCCGAGGCACTGGTCAAGAACTCTCGAGACAGTGCGCTCGGGGATCAGCATGGCATCGGTCATCAGACAGATCTCTCAGGAGATTCGAGCATGGACGCGCTGGAACGCGAGGTTTGCCTCGCGCACGATCTTCGCCTCATCCGCAAACTTCAACTGACGGTCGTCCATGACAATGCGTCCGTCGATGATGGTCGTTCGCACACAACTTCCATTTGCTGCATATGTGAGATGCGACAGAACGTGTGCCGGGTCTCCGGGAAGCAGTGGTGTGAACATGGGTGAGAGGGTGTCAATGATGATGACGTCCGCCTTCTTGCCCGTCGCGAGCTGACCACCCTCATGACGCAACGCCTCGGATCCGTTTCGCGTTGCCATACGGACGATCTGCTCTGCGGGCTGCAAACTCGAGTCGATTCGATTTGCACGATGGATCACGGCAGCAAATTTCATGACTTGGAAAAGGTCCCGACTGTTGTTGCACTCGGCCGCATCATGTCCGAGCCCCACGTTGAGGCCTGCAGCCTGCATTTCGGGAAGCCTGGCGATGCCATTGCCGAGTTTCGCATTGGAGCTGGGGTTGTGGGAGATCTGGGTATTTGTGGTCCTCATCAGGGCGATCTCTGCATCAGACAGCCACACGCAGTGTGCCGCGATGCAGTCCCGTCCAAGAAGTCCAGCGTCATAGGCAACTTCAGTGGGACGACGACCAAAACGCTTCTTGCTGTCCTCCACTTCGGTGAGGGATTCGTTGAGGTGGATGTGAATGCCGGTGCCGAGTTGGTCTGCGAGTTGGCGCGCGTCGCGAAGAAGCTCGGGGCTTCCCAGAGGAAGCCATTCGATCCCGACATAGACCTCGACTCGGCCGTCACCCTTGCCGTGGTTCTCCTCGTATGCACGCTGGTTGTCCTCCAGGGTGTCCAGATCGTTTTCCGGGAGTGCGACATCATTGGAGAGCACGGCTCGAATCCCAATGTCCTCTGCCGCCTGCGCCAGCCCACCCAGTTGGCGGTACATGTCATTCACTGTGGTGACGCCGCCCTTGATGGATTCGGCGTAACTTGCCATAGCCGCCCAGTAGGCAGACTCAGGGTCGAGTGCACGAATGATCGGGTACCAACACGCGTCGAGGTACTCCCACAGCGGCAAATGATCACTGAATCCTTTTGCCAGCGCCGTGTGGTAGTGCAAATCGACGAGACCTGGCATGACGATGCAATCGGTCGCATCGATGAGGCGATCATCAGACCCGATGGTGCCACTGAATTTCTCTGGTCCAACCGATGTTATGCGGTCACCCTCGATCACCACATGCCCACCAAAGTGGATCTGATTCTCGTCGTTGACCGTGACGATGATGCCGTTGTTGATGATGGTGCGCCTAGCCATTGTGACCTCCCGTTTCGTTAACTGACCGACTCGCGGTCTCGATTAAGTGAATCCATGTCGAAAGTGGCTACCTGATCTGCCAGAACGCTGCGAATATGGAATCGCATCGTGCTCTCGGCTGCCTCGGGGTCCCTCACCGCGATGGCTTCATAAATCTGCGAGTGCTGATGCACGGACTTGTCAAGTCTTCCCGGAATCCCGACGGTGAGGTTGCCGATGCGCCGAAGGTGAGCATCCAGATACGTGAGGAGGTCCAGGATTCGTTGATTTCGCGTTTGGCGGTAGATCAAGTCGTCAAATGATTCGAAAAGGTCAGGCAGTACCTCAATGCGCCCGTCAGCAAGGCATTCCTCGCTATCGCGAACGATCCGCCCAAGTTCGACGACGTCGTCGACCACCATGGCTTGGGCTGCCTCACGTGCACAGGCTCCCTGGAGGATTTCCCGCAGTTGGTAGACCTCGACCAGATCAGTATGGGTGTAGCCGGTGATAACGGCTCCACGGTACGACAGAATTTCGACGAGGCCATCCTTGCTGAGTTGGAACAGAGCCTCGCGCACCGGTGTCTTACTCACCGAGAACCGCTCGGCCAAGTCAGCCTCCCTCAGGTGCACGCCCGGCGGAAGTGTGAGGTCGATGATGTCTCGACGAACGGGTTCATACACGGCTTGCCATAGCTGGCGATGCTTCTGAATGTCCTCGTTCTTGGCCATGGTTTAAGCCCCCTTTTCGTGTTGCGGCAACAGCCCCTCGCGCCGAAGAGCCTGGGCAAATCCACGTATCGTCGCCATACGGTCGTCGCCGAGTGGAAACACGTTGATGGAATCCACACCCAGAGATGTAAGGGTGCGGATGTGCTCACGTGCTTCCTCGACACCCCCGTACAGCGCCATTCGCTGGACGAAATCATCGGGCAAGAGCGCCGCTGCGGCCTCGGCTTCCTGGAATTCCCCACCCTTGTAGGCCTGTTGAACCTGGGTGACCAACTCCGCCGAGAGGCCTGCAACTTCACACAACTGGGGAACTGTCTGTGGAAACCAGGCGGCGATGGTGCGTGCTGAGGCCATCGCCGCAACTGGATCGTCGATCACCGCCCCGTACGCGAAGATCGCAACATGCGGCCGTTCGGAACGGCCAGCTTCCGCTACCCCTTCATCGATCCGGTTGAGCGCCCAGGTCACCACATCGGAATGTAAACCGCACAGGAGGATCACGCCGTCCGCCGTTCTTCCGGCCATTCTCAGCGTCGCCGGGCCGCTTGCGCTCACGTAGATGGGAATGCCGGTTCCCGAGGGGAACCGCAGGTGGGCGTCGTCGAGTTGGAATCCCGGCCCCTCGTCGCTAACGGTCTCTCCCGCCCAGAGCCGACGAATGTCGATAATCGACCGTTCCAGGACCCCGAGAGGCGCGGGCTTCAACCCGAGGCTCAACAGTGGACGGTCGCCGGCCCCGATCCCGAGAGCAAACCGTCCCTCAGAAACGATGTCCAGGGTGGATGCCGCAATCGCAGTAACGGCTGGATGGCGGGTGAGGGGGTTGGTGACCGCAGTGCCCAGGTGAAGCCGAGGGGACCACGTCGAGGCCAGGGTGAGGTACGAGTACACGTATCGCGCATGGAGTGACGAATCAGTCATCCACAGTTGGTCAAACCCGAGTGCGTCGATTTCGGTAACAAACTCACGAAATCCCTTTGGCTCATCGACAGGCTGAAGAGCAACTCCAACGCGCATCCCTACCACCCACCCTCTGCTAGGCGCTCCACGGTGTCGCAGAGTGCGTCAATGCCACGGCCGATCGACCGTGTGTCAATCCATTCGTGTTCGGTGTGCGTTGCCCCACCGAAGGCCACACCCAAGGTGATGGCCGGAATGCCCCGGGCATATGCCGCGTTGGCATCCGTGCTTGCTGCGGTGAACGTGGCCGTGAGGCCCTGCTTGTCCAGTGCCCGTGCGGCCACCTGAGCAAGGGCATGCTGACGATCGATGCTGCCCGCGGGGCGACGCCCGAGATCTGTCCAGGTGATCTCGACATGTGACCGGCGGCGTTCGATGTGTTCGCGAACGGTGGTCTCCAGAGTTGCGAGGAGGGTGGGATCCTCGCTACGTACCTCGATGTCGAAGGTGCACGTGAGGGCGCGGGAGTTGACCGACTCGCCCCCGACGATTCTTCCCACGTTCACCGTGCCCTTCGCGCGTGCGGATTCCTGGATCTGACGACAGGCGCGAAGGAGGTCGGTGATGCACTCAGCACTGATTTCAACAGCACTCGGGTTGCCCGGCTCTTCCCATGAGTGTCCC
>VGCC01000013.1 GCA_016870195.1 Actinomycetota bacterium | reverse complement strand
GCAGCAGCACCGCACCCATGCCGCCGAAGAATGCGCCGTAGGAGACGAAGACGATGCTGAATCCCGCGACGAATCCGAGACTGCCGAGGAGTACGCGGCCACGCCGTGAGTTCTCCGCCAACTCCGCACCCGTCAACCCCGTGACGTAGGAGACGTACCCCGGCGCCAGCGGAAGCACGCAGGGTGAGACGAAGGCGATGATTCCGGCGAGGAAAGCGATCGGGGTGGCCAACAGCAACGACCCGCTCGTCACGAGCGTCCCGATATCGCTCACGGCGATTCGCCGCCTTCGATGAGCGGTTCGATGAGTCCGCGTAAATCGGATTCGCTGACCTTGCCCAGCGCGCGTGCGGCGACGCGGCCCTCCCGATCAATGACCACCGTCGAGGGGATCGCCTGGGGCGGAAGCGAGTTGGCGAACTGCACCTGGATACGACCGTCCGAATCGACGAGGCTCGGGTAGGGCACGCCCTTGTTCGCCACGAAGGCCTCCGCGGCGGCCTGCGAGTCACGGGTGTTGAGTCCGAGGAACTGCACACCCTGATCGGCAAGTTCCTCGGAGAGCGCGTTCAGTGCAGGTGCCTCCGCGCGACACGGGGCGCACCAGGATGCCCAGACATTCAGAACGACGACGTCACCGCGGAAGTCCGACAGGCGCAGGTCCTCGCCGGTCAACGCCGTGCCCGAGACATCGGGGGCGGGGAGTCGATCAGCGGGAGCGAGTACCGCCAGGGAGCCGTCGCCGGAGACGAATCCTGAACCCGCCTCACCACTGGCACTGCTGCAGGCGCCAAGCCCGATCGTGAGCACCACGGCCAGGAGCACGCGCATGTCAGGCCCCGGCGATGCGGCTGGCCTTCTCGAGCAGATCGCGCGAGGGCTCCGTGTAGGCGATCGAGACGAGGGCATCGCGCTCGTCGAAGGTCAACGACGTCAGGGAGGCCACGGTGCACTGTCGCGAGCGCGGGTCATGCCACAGCCGACGGTTCTCTGCGTCGAGGCGTGCAACCCAGATCGGAAGTTGATGGCTCACGAGCACGGCTTCGCGCCCCTTGGCTGAGTCGCGCGCGGTCCTGATCGCCGCGCGCATGCGCCGGGCGACGACTTCGTACGGCTCACCCCAGGATGGACGGAATGGGTTGTAGAGATGCTTCCACGTGCTCGGTTGCTTCAGCACGCCGTCGCCGACGCTGACGCGCTGTCCTTCGAAGACGTTGTCTGCCTCGATCAGGTCCTCGTTGGTGACGATCTCCAGGCCGTGGTGCAGGGCGACCGGCGCGGCCGTCTGCTGGGCACGTTCCATCGGGGAGGACACCACGAGCGCGATGTCATGGTCGGCGAGTGCTGAGGCCGCACGATCGGCCATCTGCTCACCCAACGTCGACAGGCGATACCCGGGCAGGCGTCCGTAGAGCACCTTCTCCGGGTTATGCACCTCGCCGTGGCGCAGCAGGTGCACCACAGTGCGGTCTTCGGCCATGTCCTGATCGTCGCAGATCAGGTGACTTTGCGCCGAGCTACCACCCTGCGCTTGCTGGGACGCCAGTTTCCATCAGCGTCCGTCGCGGAATCGCGCAGCGCATCACCGTGCGCGGCCAGTGCTTGCACGAGGCCCTCGGGTGTGCTGATCTCAGCGAGGACATCCACGCGGAGTCCATGTTCCTGCGCGGTCTTCGCGGTCTGGGGCCCGATGCAGGCGACCACCGTGGATAGGTGTGGCTTGCCCGCGATGCCCACAAGATTGCGCACGGTCGCGCTGGACGTGAAGAGCACGGCGTCGAAGCCACCCGACTTGATCGCCTCGCGCGTTGCCGCGGGCGGCGGTGCTGCCCGAACCGTGCGGTACGCGGTGATGTCCTCGACCTCCCAGCCGAGTTCTGCGAGTCCGGCGACCAGGGTGTCCGTGGCGATATCCGCGCGAGGCAGGAATACCCGGTTGATCGGATCCACCAGGGAGTCGTAGACCGGCCAGATATCCAAGAGGGCTTGCGTGGTCTGCTCTTCACGCGGCACCAGATCCGGGCGCACCCCGAACTCGATCAACGCGTCGACCGTGGAATCCCCCACCGCAGCGACCTTGAGTCCGGCGAAAGAGCGCGCATCGAGGCCGTACTCGTCGAGCTTCTCGCGGATCGCGCGCACGGCGTTGACCGAAGTGAACCCGATCCACTCGTAGCGACCCGACACGAGTCCGTGCACCGCACGGTCGATCTGCTGCGGCGTGCGCGGCGGTTCGACGGAGATGGTGGGAACCTCCACCGGCACCGCGCCATTGGCGCGGAGCAACTCGATGAGGGGTCCGGCGTTGTCCTGGGTCCGAGGAATGAGCACACGCCACCCGATAAGCGACTTGCGCTCGAACCAATCCAGTTTCTCGCGCTGCTCGATGATCTCGCCGACGACCACGAGACCCGGTCCGTGCCCGCGCTGTGCCCTGGCTGCCGCGCCGACTTCACCGAGGGTGGACACGATCGTGCGCTGATCCACGGTCGATCCTTCGCGGGTTACCGCGACCGCGGTTCGGGGATCACGCCCCGCCTTCATCAACGCCTCGGCGATCTGGGGCGCCTTATCCGCACCGCGCACGAAGACGAGGGTGGCGCGGGGTGACATGAGTTCGGACCAGGGAGTGTCCGATGCCTGTGCATCCAGGACTCGCACCTCCCGCACCTTGCCGCCGGTGAGGCTGAAGCCCGCGTACGCCGGGATTCCCGACACCTCGGATACCGCGGGAACAACCTCGAAGGTCATCCCGAGTTTCACAAGTGCAGACGCCTCGTTGACGAGCGTGCCGTCCACAATCGGATCACCGGAGATGAGCCGCACCACGTGCTGCCCTGCCTTCGCCGCATCGGCAGCGGCCTTGGCGCGCTCGGCCGGCGGGAGTGCCACACCGTCCTTGCCGATCGGCGTGGTGATGACCTCGGGCCGGGCGAAGGCTTGTGCGATCGCGAGGGTTTCGACATCGGCGATCACGACGTCGGCGCGATCGAGAAGTGCTGCCGCGCGCACGGAGAGCAACTGCGGATCTCCCGGGCCTCCTGCAAGGATCGACACAGTGGTCACGCGTGGTGCACGCCTGACCGGCGCCGGAGCCTCCTCCGGACCCGAGTCGTCAATGATCGGCGCAGGGGTCTTCTTCGCGACCTTCTTCACCGGCTCGCTCGCTACGACGGACGCAGCCTTTTTCGCCGGCGCAGCCGGGGCCTTCTTCTCCGGCGCAGCCTTCTTCACTGCAGCCTTCTTCTCCGGCGCAGCCTTCTTCACTGCAGCCTTCTTCGCCGGCGCCTTATTGGACGCGCTCATGCGTTCATCACCTCCGGCAGCGTTTCGCTGCGCCGTTGTTCGTGGAAGGCCAAGATCTGCAACTCGACTGCGAGATCGACCTTGCGTACCTCGACACCCTCGGGGACACTCAAGACGACCGGGGCGAAGTTCAGGATGCTGGTCATGCCCGCCTCGACGAGACGATCACACACCTCTTGCGCAGCGTCCGCGGGGGTCGCGATGACGGCGATGCTGGCATTGCCCATTCGGACCACCTCCCGCAGATCTGCCATGGCGCGCACGTGGTGGTTTTCGTCGCCGATCGCCACCTGCGCGCCGACGACGTCGGGGTGCGCATCGATCAGCCCGACGATCCGGAACCCGCGGCTCGCGAATCCGCGGTAGGACACGAGCGCACGTCCGAGATTGCCGACGCCGACGAGGACCACGCCCCAGGGTTGCGTAATCCCCAGTTCCCGGGCGATCTGGTAGCTCAGGAACTCGACGTCGTAGCCGACGCCGCGCGTCCCATACGAGCCGAGATGGGACAGATCCTTGCGGAGTTTCGCCGACGTCACCCCACATGCCAGCGCGAGTTCCTCGCTGCTGACCGTGGTGACACCGTCCTCCTGCAATGCGGAGAGAACCCGGTGGTACACGGGTAGCCGGGCGACGGTGGCGTCGGGTATCCCGCGCGTGGCGAGACGGTCGGTGGGAAGTGGCACGGTGCTCCTGGACTCTTGCGAGAGAGGAATGTAGGCGCCACGGTAACGAATGCACAAAGTTGACCGGACGAAATCGTCCGATATTAGGACGTTAGGGCGGCCCGGAGCCGGACCGGGTCCACCCGCCAGAAGTCGTGCTGCCTGCCGTCCACGAGCACCACCGGAATCTGCTCCCAGTACCGGTCGGCCAGGGCCGGGTCGTCCAGGATCGATCGGACCAGGTAGTCGGCACCCACCTCGGCGCACACTCCGGCCACCACCACCTCGGCGTCGGCGCACAGGTGGCAATCCGGTTTGCCGATGATTTCGACCCTGGCCACCCGACCATCCTCCCGCACCGGGCTCCCGTCACTACATTCATCGCATGGCCGACGAGCGCGCGACCGATGAGGACGTGCAGGACAGCGTGTTGTCCTCGTACCGCCTTTCGGCTCGGGCGTCGGCGCAGGCAGCGACCGCCACAGCAACGCATGCGACTGCGGCGGCGTTCTTCGACGTGGACAACACCATCATGAAGGGCTCCAGCCTCTATCACGTGGCGGTGGGCCTCGCGAGTCATAACTTTTTCACACCCCGCGAGATCATCGGCTTCGGAATCAAGCAGCTGAAGTTCGTCACGAGCGGATCCGAGGATCTCGAGGACATGGCCTCGGTCACCCAGTCAGCACTGTCTTTCGTCGAAGGCCGCAAGGTCGATGACCTCGCCGCACTCGGCGAGGTCATCTTCGACGAGGTGATGGTCGACAAGCTCATCCCGGGAACCCTCGCGCTCGCGCAGGGTCACCTCGATTCCGGGCAGCAGGTGTGGCTGGTGACGGCCACCCCGGTGGAACTTGCCAGCGTTATCGCGCGACGCCTGGGGCTCACCGGTGCCCTCGGCACAGTGTCGGAAATTCATGACGGCCGCTACACCGGACGGCTCGTGGGACCACCGCTGCACGGGTTGGCGAAAGCGGAGGCGGTGCGGGCACTCGCCGAGCGCGAGGGACTGGATCTCGCGCAATGCAGTGCCTACTCGGATTCGATCAACGACGTCCCGATGCTGTCCGAGGTCGGGTTCCCGGTCGCGGTCAACCCCGACCCGGAACTGCGCGAACATGCCCGCAGCATGGACTGGCGGATCCGGGACTTCCGTCGCCGCGCGCACATCCGGCCCTACATCAAGCCAGTTGCCACCGGAGCCGCCGGAGTCGCAGCGGGTCTCGCCGTTGGTTACACGTTGCGTGCCCTACGTCGGAGGCGTTAACCGAACACCGACTCCCGAATCGCCAGCAACCGCGCGATCGAGGCCGAGATCGATTCGCGCACCTGATCGGTGATGTCGAACAGAACCATCGGATCGTCGGCGGCATCGGCCGGGATCTCCGACGTCGAGATCGGGGTGCCGAAATGGATCATCCACTTGCTCGGCAGCGGAATGAGCCCGAGGGGTCCGAGGGCCGGGAAAGTCGGGGTGATCGGGAAGTAGGGAAGACCGAGTACCCGGGCCAGGGGACTCGCGTTGGCGATCATGGGGTAGATCTCCTCGGCACCGACGATCGCGGTGGGGATGATCGGTGCACCGGTACGAATCGCGGCCGCCACGAATCCCCCGCGTCCGAATCGCTGCAGCCGGTAACGCTCGCGGAAAGGCTTGCCGATGCCCTTGAACCCCTCCGGCCAGACGCCCACCACTTCACCCGCGGCGAGGAGTCGCTCGGCATCGGCGTGGCACGCCAGGGTGTGCCCGGCCTTGCGCGCGAGATCCGCGATCACGGGTGTCTCGAAGACGAGGTTGGCGGCCAACATGCGCAGGTTGCGGTGCGCCGGATGGTCGTCTTTGAGCGCGACCTGGGTCATGATCGCGTCGAACGCGAGCGTCCCCGAGTGGTTCGCGACGACGAGAGCGCCCGAGTCCGCGGGAACGTGCTCAAGTCCACTGGCCTCGACCCGGAACCAGTTCCGGTAGAAGGGTCGCATCAGGGGTAGAAGCACGCTTTCGGTGAACTCGGGGTCGAAGCCGAAGTCGTCAATGGGGTAGTCACCCGTCACCCGGTCATGGAGGAACGCGCGGGGATCGGTGCCTTCGGACGCCTCGGCGGAGATGACCACTCGCGGTGCCTCCGGCTGTGGGCCCGTGTTGCCCACCCTCCGCGATGCCTGCGAGATCGACTCGGCCATTCAGCCGCTCCGTGCCCAGCGAGCGAAATCGTCGAATGCCTGCACCGTCGAATACTCACATGTGAACCCGAGGGTGTCCCGCGCAGCACTGGTGTCGAGGACCCGCCCGTATGTCAGGAAACGGATCTGCTCGGAGGAGAAATCGGCGCCGATCGAGCCGACCTGGCGCAGTGCGTCGAGGGCAAGGCGCGGGGTGGGCACGGGGAGTTTGCCCATGTGCCGGATCGCCTGCGTCACGGTGATCACCCCGTCACCGGCGATATTGAAGGTGCCCGCGTGCTCGGACACGGCCGCGACCCGCACCGCTGCCAGGGAATCATCCTCGTGGGTGAATTGGAGCCGCGGGTCGAATCCCGCCACGGTCGGCACCACGGGGAGTCGGAAGTACGCGGTCATGCCGGTGCGCATTCCCGGGCCGATGATGTTGGCGAACCGCAGCGTCACGATACGGACATCGGGACGCCTCCTACCGAAACCGCGTACGTACGCCTCGACCTCGACGGAGTCCTTCGCCCATCCGGACACAGGCTGATGACGTGGCTCGGTGTCTTCAGTGAACATCGCCGGATCCTTGGGGCCCGAGCCGTAGACCATCGAGGTGGACTTCACCACGAGCGACCGGACCGAGGGGGTGCGCTGGCAGGCGGCGAGGAGTTGCATGGTGCCGATGACGTTGATGTCCTTCATCTCCATCCGGCCCCCCGCCTGCCTGGGAGTGGAGATGACACCCATATGGATCACGGTGTCGACACCCGACGCCATGACGCGAGACAGGATCGGATTGCGGATATCGGCGCGGACAAATTCACCGGGAAAAGCTCGGGGTGGCTCGATCGCATCGACCCCGATGACCCGGTCGAAGTGCGGCGCCAGCTCCGCGACCAGGCGTCCCCCGAGATAGCGGGAGACGCCGGTGACGAGGGCGATCGACAGGGTTACTTCTTATTGCGTCGCTGGACCCGGGTACGGCGGAGCAGCTTGCGGTGCTTCTTCTTGGCCATCCGCTTACGCCGCTTCTTGACCACTGAGCCCATGAACGATCCCTACGTGAAAGTTAACCGACCCCGAAGCCTAGTGACGGGATTCGGGGAACCAATCAGGCGGTCTCGACGTAGGAGTCACGGAGGTAGGTGTGCACCGCCTGCTCGGGAACGCGGAACGACCGACCGACTCGCACCGCCGGGAGTTCACCGTTGTGTACCAACCGATACACAGTCATCTTGGACACGCGCATCACAGCAGCGACCTCGGCAACGGTGAGGAAACGAACCTCATTCAGCGATGAGTCGGTGCCAGCCATGATTCCCCTTCCTCATCCGGGCCATCCCGCCCGGGCATCCGAACACTAGTGGGCCCTGGGGCCGATGGGAAACCGGTTTCCCGAAACTGGTCCGGTCAGAGCGAAAGTTCTCCCGAACGCTTGATGTTGGCGGCGAGGGCGGCGTGGACGATCTCGGCGAGGGCGCGTTCCTCGAACACCGCGATCGCCGCGGCCGTCGTGCCCCCCGGCGAGGTGACATTCCGGCGCAGAACAACTGGCGATTCGCCCGATTCGGCGTACAGGAGGGCCGAGCCCAGAAGGGTCTGCCGCACGATCGCCTCGGCGACGTCATCGGAGAGACCATGCGCCTGGGCCGACTCAATGAGTTTCTCGGCGAGGTAGAACACATATGCCGGTCCGCTGCCGGACACCGCGGTGAGCGCCTCCTGGTGCTCTTCGGGAACGGTGACCACAACCCCGGCTGTTTCCATCAGCTGGACGGCGGTGACCACCGCAGACTCCGGACAGGCGCTCCCCGCGCTGAGGCCGAGTACCCCGGCACCGATCCGGGCAGGGGTATTGGGCATCACCCGCACGATGCTGCGCGCCGCTCCACCCGCGGCGGCGATATGCAACTCGAGCGACGAGGTGCTGACCCCGGCGGCAATCGAGATCACCACGGCCGACGACGGGATCGCCGCACCCACCTCCGCGATAAGCGCGGCCACGTCCTGGGGCTTGACCGCGACGAGCAACACGTCCGCCTCCGACACTGCCGTGAGATCCGCAACATCAACACCGGCGGCGCGCAACTCCTCCGCTCGTGCTGCGTCCTTCTCCACCACCACGATCTCCGGCGCAGGATCGAGCGTCCCGAAACCTGCGATGAGGGCGCGGCCCATCACGCCGCCACCAATCACCACCACGCGCACGGGCTCACCCTGCCACGGATCGGCGCGGCACCAGGGCGAGGACGCCCGACGCCAGGGCGGACGGCTGCTGCACGAGGTTGCCGACAACCCGCGCGAGCAGGTCGGGTCCCAGCGGGATGCTCACCCGCACCCGATGTCCCCCGGCGAGCAAACGTTGCTGCTCCGCGTCGCGGCGGCCGGCATATAAGGCGAACTCATAGGTCCCCGGAAGGCGAAGTCGCTTGTCCGCGAGCGCCTCGACGATCTCGACCAAGCGTTGATCATGCGTGGCGAAACTGGCCATTCCCGAGCCCGCAATCAACGCACGTGCACATCGCACGTATGACTTATCCACCTCATGCGTACTGCGGAAGATCGGACCCCCGGAAGGTTGATGCGCACCCTTCACCAACCGGATCCGCGTGTCACCCCACTCACGACAGTCCGATTCGGTTCGCCGCATGGCGGCACTCAGCGTCACACCCACCGACGCACCGGTGGCGCGCAAGCGATCCGCCAACTCCCAGGTGATGTCGATATCGGCCCCGTCACCGAAGCCGAGCATGAGATCTACCCGCGTTTCCGCACATGCGCGGGCCAGCACCATCAGGCGTTCCTCACCGAGATCGAAGGGGAACACGTCGATCTCGCTGACCCCTCCGAGCCCAGCATCGAAGAGTGCCCGCGCCAATCCGACGGCGTCGGCGAGCACGACGTCGGGTTCCTCGGTGTCAACGCGCTCGAAGGACACCCATCTACCGGTGTCGGTCAACGCCACTGCGGCGTCGACTCCCGCGTGCACATAGTCGCCACCGGCCACGCGCGCACTTACCGCGCGGACCACCGGGTTGTCCCGCAGGACGGTGTCGACGACTCCCACTCCCTACGCCTCCCGCAGGGGGTTGCGGGGATCCAGGGTGCGCTGGATCAGGGGAGCCACGAGTGCCACGACCTCATCATCGCTCGCCGAGGCCAGCGGTTCCATCTTCACCACGTATCGGGTGCTCATCACCCCGGCCAGATACGAGGTGATCAGCGCGCCGCGCATCCGCGCATCTGGCACCCCCAGGCTCTCCAGCGCCCGGTCGACCACGGTGTCCTGGACGAAGTCAAAGGCCCCACGCACCAGCCCCACCACGTCCACCGAACCGCCAGCAGAACCGAGGCCGCCCGAGGCCGCCCGACCCACATACGCGATGTCGCTGCGCATCTGGTCGGACTCCATGACCGCCAAAGCGGCACGCACCAGCCGTTCCCCCATCCCATCCAAACCGGGACCCACCAGGCGTGGAACCGCGGAGGTCGGGTCGAAGGGAAGTTGCAGCGCGGCACGAAGCAGCTCCTCGCGGTTCCGGTAGAGCGAGGCGAGCACATCCGGTGCGATCCCAGCTGCGCTCGCCACTGCCTTCAACGTCGTATCTGCATATCCGGCGCGCGCCAGCACCGCACGCGCCGCGGCACCCGCCGCCCGTCCGACATCCGCGCTATCCATCGAGGCCCCCCAGGTGGGTGCGCGCGAACGCCAGCGTCTCCGCGAGATCGGCCTCCCGGACACCTCGGTCGGGAGCTCGACGTGTCCCAACTTCCGCGATCACGTCACCGCGGAAACCCGTCGCCACCAGCTCCGACAGCAACTCCACCACCGGTTGCGTGCCACGCCCGGGTACGAGGTGCTCGTCGACGGGTGCGCCCGTGCCGTCCGCGAGGTGGATATGCGCCAGGCGCGAGCCGAGGTCACGCGCCATCTCCACCGGGTCGGTCCCCGAGACCGACGTATGCGACAGGTCCAGGGTGGTGTGGGTGTAGTCGTGGTTGCGGACGTCCCAGTCCGGTGAGTAGGCGCCCAGACGACCGGGACCCGCACGCCACGGATACATATTCTCCACCGCAAATCGCACAGAGGTCTCCGACTCCATCCTCCGCAGACCCTCGACGAACTCGCGCGCATACTCCCGCTGCCACCGGAACGGCGGATGTACGACCACCGTGGCCGCGCCCAACTTCTCCGCCACCTGTTGGGCCCGCTGCAACTTCCCCCACGAGTCCGTCCCCCACACCCGCTGCGTGATCAGCAGGCAGGGTGAATGGATGGACAGCACCTCGACCCCGTAGTGATCGCGCAGGTGGAGCAGGGCATTTTCATCCTGGCTCATCGCGTCGGTTCCCACCATGACTTCGACGCCGTCGTATCCCAGGTTCGCGGCCACCTCGAAGGCGGCAGCAGTGGACTCCGGGAACACCGACGAGGTCGACAAGCCGATCCTCATGCCGGTCCACCCTTCGTGTGTCGCCACCTATCCGTGATCACGCTAGCCAGCCATACCAAACCCGCGCCCAGCAGTCCCATGCTGATGGCAACGAGGGAGTAACGCTCGGGACCCAGCGACAGGGCGAAGAATGCCGAAACCGGTGGGATGTACAGCACTAGTAGGAAGAGCAACACCATCAACCCCACGATCCCGATCCGAAGCAGGTTCAGCGGGCGGGCAGCTTCAAGCATCACCGCGGTGGCAATGATGAACAGCGTCACCGTCGCCGCCGCCTGCGCGCTGAGGACCGGTTCGCCGACACGTATCGCAAGGCTGTAGCTCGTCAGGGAGCACACCGCGGCGATCACCCCGGCGGGCAGGGAGAAGATCACAACGCGACGGAAGAACCCTGGACGGAACTTCTCGGTATTCGGCATCAAGGCGAGGAAGAAGCTCGGGATACCGATCGTGAGTGCGCTCACCAACGAGAGATGCCGGGGTAGGAACGGGAAGGCGATGGCGAATATGCCGGTTGCCAGCGACACGACCATGGAGTAGAAGGATTTGGTCAGGAAGACGTCGGAGACGCGCTCGATGTTGCCGAGCACGCGTCGTCCCTCGGCCACCACGCTGGGGAGGGACGACCACGAATTGTCGACCAGCACCAACTGCGCCACTGCTCGAGTGGCACCTGATCCCGACCCCATCGCGATGCCGAGGTCCGCGGCCTTCAATGCCAAAACGTCGTTCACCCCGTCGCCGGTCATCGCGACGGTGGCTCCACGTAGGTGCAGCGCATCGACCATCTCCTGCTTCTGGGCCGGGGTCACCCGCCCGAATACCGAGGAACTCGCCATGACCTCGGCCACGGAGGCGGTCGAGTCCGGTAGCCCCTGGGCATCCACCGGTTGTCCCGCGCCCGGGATCCCGGCCTGCCCCGCGATCGCGCCCACGGTGGTCGCGTTGTCACCGGAGATCACCTTCACGTCGACGCCCTGAGCCAGGAAGTACCGGACGGTTTCGGCGGCGTCGGGACGCAACTGTTGATCGATGACCACCAAAGCCACCGGATCGCATTCGCCTAATGATTCGGCGCTCACCTCACCCCGAGCCTGAGCCAACAGCAGCACCCGCGCACCGCTGTCCGCGTATCCCGCGGCACGCGTCAGCACCACAGAACCAGGCACCACCATCTCGGGAGCACCCAGCACCCAGGAGCCGTGGTCGGCGAAGGTGACGGACGACCATTTGCGCGCACTCGAGAACGGGACGGAGCCGCTCACCGTCCATCCCGGTGATGGATACGCCGTCGCCACGGCCGCCAACGTGGGGTTGGGCGAGGACTCACTCGCCCCGAGGGCACCGAGGACAGCACCGAGATCTACATAGACGGCCCCGGCACTCTCCCGGAGGTCCACGACCTCCCGCACCTGCATCCCGGGCAGCGTCAACGTTCCGGTCTTGTCGACGCAGATCACATCGACGCGCGCGAGCGTCTCCACCGCGGGCAACTCCTGGACCAGCACCTTCATCCGCGCCAATCGCACCACGGACACCGCCATCGCAATGCTGGTGAGCAGTACGAGACCCTCGGGCACCATCGTCACGACACCCGCGATCGTGCCCCGCAGCGCATCCCGCCACGGCAGATCGGCTTGCACTAGCTGCGACCACAGCAGCAAGCCGCCTACGGGGACCAACGCATAGGACACGTAGCGGATGAATCGGTTGATGGCATCGCGCAGCTCGGAGTTCGTCGCCACGAACTTTGAGGCCTGCTCGGTGAGCCCGGATGCGAAGGACTCGCGTCCGATACGCGTGGCCTGCATCGTCCCGGATCCTGCAACGACGAACGACCCGGACATCGCCCCATCCCCAACGTTCTTGTCCACGGGATCCGCCTCGCCGGTGAGCAGGCTTTCATCAATCTCCATGCCGGCGGTCGAGAGGACGGTCCCATCCACCACGACCTGATCTCCCGTGCTAAGGACCACCACGTCATCAAGCACGATCTCCGAAGCAGGGATCACTCGGTTGACACCAGCACGCCGCACCACAGGCTGCGCCATCGTGACGACGGCCAACTTCGCGAGCGTCCGCGAGGCTCGATACTCCTGGATAGTGCCGATCGCGGTGTTCGCGACGATCACGAAACCGAAAAGGGAATCCTGGATTGGCGCGATCAGCAACATCACAATCCAGAGGGAGCCCACAAGGAAGTTGAACCAGGTGAAAGTGTTCTCTTTGATGATGCTGCCCAGGCTTCGGGCCGTAGCCACTACCTGTGTGTTGACCTCGCCGCGCGCAACGCGGGCGGCTACCTCGGAGTCGCTCAGTCCGACGGCGGGATCCGTCATCGGACGGGTGGTCATCGGCGTCGCGCGATGCGCAAGGCGACGTAGCCCACGACGACTGCACTGACGATTGCCACGCGTTCGGGCCGGATTCCACCGTACTCGTCAATGAACCAGTTGCCGACGGCGCGTGCGCTCCGCTGGACGAGTGCCGCGGGGGTCGTTGCTGCACGCAGTTGCGACATGCTTGCGACGAATTCCTCGCGCGCGGCAACGACCTCGGTCTGCAGATCGACGATCGACTGAGAGTGGGAAGCGCCCTTGGCTGGCATCGATGAGGTCCTTCCTGTGTCTCCTCAGCCTACGGCGTAGGCGGCCCTAGCTCCGCAGGGACGGGGTAGCAGGGACGGGCTCCCAATGGGGATCCAGACCTGCGGACCGGCGACGGCGATTGCGTCCCGCGAGGACGAACACGACCAGGAAGACCGCCGCACCCACCAGCACGATCATCGTGCCGGATGGGACCTCGGCGTAGTAGCTGACATACATCCCCACAAGGCCGCAGAAGGCTCCGATGCCAGTACTCCACGCGAGCATTCGGCCGAATGAATCCGTGAGCATCCGAGCGACAACTGCCGGGATGACCAACATCGCCGCCACCAACGTCACACCGATGACGGTCAAAGTCGCGAGGATCGCCAGAGAGAGAACGATCATTAACTGCGCTTCGACCCGATTCACCCGTATTCCGGAAACGTCGGCAACGCCCGGGTCGAAAGTCGTGAAGAGCAGCGCGCGATAACGAAGGAAGATGAACGCGACCGCGAGCAGGGATACCGCAACAAGGCCGATGATCTGCTCCGGTGAGATTCCGAGGATGCTGCCGAAGAGCGCGTTCTCGAAGGATGGTCCGCTCGTGCCGAATCGCGCGAACAGTGCCACACCCAGAGCGAAGGACGCCGTGGTGATGACTCCGATCGCGGCGTCCGCACCCAACCTGCTTCGCCGGGATACGGCATTGATGGCGAGGGCAGAGGCAATTCCCCAGAGTCCTGCCCCGAGGACGTAGAACTGCGCGGCGAAAAGTTGGACTGCGGCGAATCCGCCGAAGATCGAGTGCGAGAGTCCGTGGCCGATGTAACTCATGCCGCGCAGCACGATGAAAACGCCGATGAAGCCGAGCAGGGCACCGGACAGCGTGGCTACGAGTAAACCTTCGAGGAAGAACGCGTAACGAAGCGGTTCGAGGATGGCGTCCATCAGGAGGTCCACTTCATCGCGTGTTCCGGACGTTCATCAACGACCACGCGCATCCCGAGGTGCTCAAGAACTTCCATGCGGGCCCCGAAGGTCTGCTCGAGAACCTCCGGCCGCATGACGTCGGCCGGCGTGCCGTCTGCGATGACTCGATGGTTCACGCACACCAGGTGGGGCAGGTGCGCGGCCATGCCGTTGAGGTCATGGGTAGTCAAGACGATCGCCACCCCGTCTTCATGGAGGTCGGCAAGGAGGTGGAGAACGTCATGTCGCGTGGTGACGTCCACGCCGCTCGTCGGCTCGTCGAGGAGTAGCAGCTCGGGCCTTCGATACAGCGCACGTGCGAGGAACATGCGCTGCTGCTGACCGCCGGAGAGGTTTCGAATCTGCCGGTCAGCGAGGGTGTCGATGCCCAGCCGTTCGAGGACGGCATGTGCTTCGGCCTTCTCAGGCTTGCTCGCCCACGGGAGGGAGACCCGCCCAACCCGCGAGCCGGACATCAACACACATTCCAGGACCGTGACCGGGAAGTCCCAGTTCACGGTCTCCAACTGGGGCACATAGGCCATGCGCAGGTCTGGACGCATCTCGATGGAGCCGGACATCGGTCTGACAATGCCGAGCATCAATCGGAGCAGGGTGGTCTTCCCCGCTCCGGACGGGCCCACGATCCCGGTGAATTGATCCTCGTGAACGTGCACGTTGACGTCGTGCAGGACGACCTCATGGTCGTAGCCGGCATCGACATCGGTGAGTCGGATCAGTTCAGGACCGACTCCAGTACCCGTCACTGTGGATAGTCTGCCGCATCCGGGGCTGGGCTGGAGATGTCCACCGCACGGACGTTCGGTGCCCTCCCGCCCAAGCCCTCGATCATCGTGGCGAAGTTGTACTGCATCAGCCCCAACCACGAGTGATTCGCATCCCCCGGAGCACCCGGTAGGTCATCGTCGCGCAGTGAGTCCTCGTAGCGCACCCCGGTCTCATTGGCGATTTCCTCGAGGACATCGGAGGGGAACACCTCAGACCCGAAGATGGTCGGCACTCCCTCGGCCTTGATCTGCTCGATCAGGGTGACAACCTCGGCCGGCGTGGGATCAGCGAAGTCGCTGGGCTGCAGCGCACCGACGACCTCCCAGCCGAAGTTGTCGGCGAAGTAGGCGTACGCGTCGTGATAGGTCACGAGTTTGAGGTTGCCGTTGGGAACAGTCTTCTGGTCCTCGCGAATCGCCTCGGCCAATAGGTTCACCTGGGCTTCGAAGGATTCGTGGTTGGCCTGGAACGTCTCCGCGCACGCCGGGTCACGTTCGGTCAAGACGTCTCTCACGATCTGCGCGTATTCGATCGCGAACGTGGGGTCGGTCCACAGATGCGGATTCGGCTTCCCCTCCTCCTTCGGGAAGGAGAAGTCGTAGATGTACTCGGACTCGGGAAGTGCCAGGGTGCCGAGTTCGACGAGCTCGGCATCGTCACGCATGTTGGCTTGCGCCATTTCCAGAGTCGGATCCTCGAGTTTCAGACCGTTGATGAAGACGACGTCAGCGTCGCTCAACAACGCCGCCACAGAGGGAGCGGGCTCAAAGGTATGCGAGTTGGTGCCCTCCGGCACGATGCCCCGAACCTCGATGCAGTCACCGCCCACCCGCGAGACGATCGAGGTGATCGGGGAGACGGTGGTGGCGACGAGCAGGCGCTCACTGCCCGAGGACGAGGCAGCCTCGTCACCCGAGCTAGAACAGCCGCACACGACCACCGCGGCTGCTACTGCACCAATCAGGACATTTCGGGATGTGAACCACATATGCGCATCTTAGATCCAATTATGGGCAGTTGCAAAAGACTCGCAATAAGAACCCAAGCACCGCGGGGCGCGCCCTACCGCGCACCTAGACTCCCGGGCACGCGGAAGTGGCGAAACTGGCATACGCGCCAGGTTTAGGTCCTGGTGCCTTCGGGCGTGCGGGTTCGAGTCCCGCCTTCCGCACAGAGATCTCGAAGTACCGGCACGAGTGCTCGGAACGCCTGACCGCGATGACTGATTGCATCCTTCTCCTGAGGAGTCAACTCCGCGGTGGTCAGTACGTACCCGGTCGGCACGAAGATCGGGTCGTAGCCGAAACCGTTCTCACCCCGTGGTGCATCCGTCAATGATCCGGTGAGCACGCCTTCGACCACCCGTTCATCCCCCTCGGGTGTGGCGACAGCAGCAGCGCAGTGGAACGCCGCTCCCCTACGTTGCGGGGGGACATCGGCGAGCTGATTGAGCAGGAGCGTGAGATTTGCAACGTCATCCCCATGGGAGCCGGCCCAGCGTGCGGAGAGGATTCCGGGCATCCCGTTGAGTGCGTCGACGCAGAGACCGGAGTCATCGGCAATAGCGATGCATCCTGTGCGCCGAGCGACATCGTGCGCCTTCAGCAGCGCATTCGCCGCGAATGTGGAGCCCGTCTCTGGAACATCAGGGAGATCGGGGAACTCATCTGTTCCCACGAGCTCCAGTTCAAGATGCGCCGACGCCAGGATGCGACGCAGCTCAGCAACCTTGTGCTGATTGCGGGTTGCGAGGACGGCCTTCATCGACCGAGTGTGGCCCGCTGCATCGTGGTGAGATCAGCGATCCCTGTGGCGGCGAGGTCGAGGAGTCGATCCAGGAGTGCACGGTCGAAGGGCTCTCCTTCAGCGGTGCCTTGAACCTCGACGAACTTTCCTCCGCCGGTCATGACGACGTTCATATCCGTTTCGGCACGCACGTCGTCGTCGTAGTGCAAATCCAGCCTTGGCTCGCCATCGATGATTCCCACACTCACGGCCGCCACGGAGTCGGTTAAGGGATCGCGGGCGATATGCCCCTGGCCGATTGCCCACGTGATCGCATCCGCGAGGGCCACGTAAGCACCAGTGATCGCGGCGGTCCGCGTCCCACCGTCAGCTTGCAACACATCGCAGTCGATCAGGATCGAGTTCTCCCCGAGGACGGACATGTCGACAACGGCACGGAGACTGCGTCCGATCAGCCGGGAGATCTCTTGCGTGCGTCCCCCCAACTTGCCCTTGACGGATTCCCGCTGGTTGCGTTCGTTGGTGGCCCGGGGCAACATCGCATACTCCGCGGTCACCCATCCGGTGCCCGAGTCCTTCAACCAACGAGGAACCCCGGGCGTGAACGACGCCGTGCATAGAACGCGGGTCTTACCGAAAGAAATGAGTGTCGATCCCTCCGGGAAGTCAAGCCAATTGCGCTCGAAGGAGACGGGTCGCAGGTCGGAGGCCGCGCGGCCATCAGATCGGGTCATGGATCGGGACTGTAGTGGGGCGATCAGATGCGCTCGACCAAGCCGAGTTCCGGCCCGAGGAACCGCCGCCCATGCCGCTCGAATTCGCCCGGGTCACCGGTCACCAAGAACTGATGGACCGGCGGTTCCGAACGAGTGTCGCGGAGAAGCTCCCTCGCGGTGAGCGTGCGGAACACGTCCTGCGCCGTTTCCTCCGCGCTCGACACCAGGGTCACTCCCTCTCCCATCACGTAGGAGAGGACGCCCGTAAGGAGTGGGTAGTGCGTGCACCCGAGCACGAGCGTGTCCACCTGGGCCTGCTGCAGCGGGGCCAGGTACTCGCGGGCGACACGCACCGCCTCATCGCCGCTCGTCACCCCAGCCTCCACGAGTTCCACGAATCGGGGACACGCCTGCGTATGGAGGCTGATCGCGGGGGCGGCAGCGAAGGCGTCGTCGTACGCCTGGGACGTGATCGTCGCCTGCGTTCCGATGACACCCACGATGTTCGTGCGTGTTGAGGTCACCGCGCGACGGACAGCAGGATGAACGACTTCGATGACGGGGACGTCATACCGCTCGCGCGCATCGCGGACCGTTGCGGCGCTCGCTGAATTGCAGGCGATGACCAGGAGCTTGACCCCCGATCCGACGAGAGTGTCCATGATCTCGAGGGAGTACTCGCGGACCTCCGCGATCGGTCGCGGTCCATAGGGCCCGCGCGCGGTATCCCCTATGTAGAGGACAGGTTCATGGGGCAACTGATCCATGATCGCCCGCGCCACCGTGAGCCCCCCGAAGCCGGAATCGAAGATGCCGATGGGAGCGTCGTTCATAGGAGTGCCAGCCTACGGCGAGCATCCCCCCATAGACCCTCGTGCGCCCCTACCCTGAGGGAGTCAGCACCCGGCCGGCCACTTCTCGCAAGGAGTCGCATGTCAGGCACCCTCACCCGGCCCATCGGGGTCACCATCATCGCCATCCTGTTGGTGATCAGCGCGATCGCCAACATCATCATGGGATTCATGTTCATCTTCTCCTCATTCGGAGAGAACCCGACCTACATCAACAACATCACCGGGGAGTCCGCCACCGTCTCCGGCTTCTTCCTGTGGTTCAACGGCGGCATGCTGATCATCCTCGGGTTGATCTACTTCTGGCTGTCCAAGCTCGCGTGGGTCGGCAGCAACACGGCGCAGGTGATCATCTCGGTCCTCGCCGTTCTCAACATCATCTTCGGCTTCTTCAACCTGGGCCACGGCGGATGGATCCAGATCATCCTGGGCTTGATCGTCGTGCTCATCGTGAACACCAAGCACGCACAGGCGTGGTTCAGGCAGTACGCGTAGACGCTAGGCCCACAACTGGCCTTCGAGGGCACTCTCGGCATCATCGAGGGTGCCCTCGTATGCGCCGGTGGACAGGTACTTCCATCCCCCGTCGCACACAATGAATGCGATGTCCGCGGGAGTTCCTGCGCGATCGGCTTTTGCGGCAATCCCAAGTGCCGCGTGCAGGATCGCCCCCGTCGAAATCCCTGCGAAGATCCCTTCCGCGGCGAGGAGTTCCCGGGTGCGGCGCACCGCGTCCTGCGGCCCCACGGAATAGCGGCTTGTCAGAATCGACTCGTCGTACAGCTCCGGGATGAATCCCTCGTCAAGGTTGCGCAGGCCATAGACGAGCTCGCCGTACCGCGGCTCGGCAGCGATGATCTGGACGTCGGGCTTGTGCTCGCGTAGGTAACGCCCCACCCCCATGAGCGTTCCGGTGGTGCCGAGGCCGGCCACGAAGTGGGTGATGCTGGGAAGGTCCTCCAGGATCTCCGGGCCGGTCGATTCGTAATGTGCTCGGGTGTTCGCCTCATTGCCGTACTGATAGAGCATCACCCATTCGGGATGCTCGGCGGCCACGTCCTTCGCCACCCGCACAGCTTCATTCGAACCACCCGCTGCGGGTGAGTAGATGATCTCCGCACCCCACATGCGCAGCATCTGGGTGCGCTCGGGACTGGTGTTCTCCGGCATCACGCAGATCAGGCGATAGCCACGTTGGCGCGCCACCATCGCAAGCGAGATCCCGGTATTGCCCGACGTCGGTTCGAGCAGCGTGGCACCGGGGTGCAGCGTTCCGTTCTTCTCCGCCGCCAACACCATCGCCAGGGCTGCACGGTCTTTCACCGACCCGGTCGGGTTGCGGTCCTCGAGTTTCGCCCAGAGTCGGACGTCAGGTGACGGGGAGAGAGTCGGGAGACCGACGAGGGGTGTGCGCCCCACGGAGTCGAGTAGGGAGTTGAAGCGCATGTCACCCGCCGGCGACGGCGGGCAGGATCGTGATGGAGTCACCGTCGGACACGGTGGTAGCCAGACCCGAGAGGAATCGCACGTCCTCGTCGTTGAGGTACACGTTCACGAATCGGCGGAGTCCACTGTCATCGAGGAGGCGTTCACCGATGCCGGGATAGTTCGCATCGAGATCAGCGACGACCGCCTGCAGGGAGTCACCCGACACGGTGACGAGCTTCTCGCCACCCGTGTACGGGCGCAGGATCGTGGGGATCCGAACCTCGACAGCCATCGCATCTCCTCCTATTGGCCTTCAAGGGTAGAGAGGACGTGCCCGAGCGGCTACTCGGGTTGCACACCTGCAAAGTGTTGGCAGCTAACCCTCGAGGATCTCGACAGGCTCCTCGCGCACCTCACCGTCGGCGATCCGGAAGGAGCGGAATTCGAATGGGCCGTCCCCCGACCCGCACTCGCGCGTGGACACGAGCACGTAATGGGCGTTCGGCTCGGACGCATAGGCGATGTCCGTCCGCGATGGGTAGGCCTCGGTCGCCGTATGCGAGTGGTAGATCACAACGGGTTCCTCGTCCCGATCGTCCATCTCTCGGTAGAGGGCGAGCAGGTCAGCCGAATCGAACTCATAGAACGTGGGCGACCGGGCAGCGTTGACCAAGGGGATGAATCTCACCGGCCGGTCACTCCCGGTCGGGCCGGCGATGACCCCACACGCCTCATCTGGGTGATCCGCACGAGCGTGGTCCACGAGGGAGTCCACAAGGGTTCGCGTAATGCGCAACACCGCATTGCCCCCTTCAAATCGGACATTTCGGCCGATTGTAGGTCCACATCTGCGAGTCCGGTTGCACAACCTTTGAACCACGAGGAACCTTGCGCTCGGGTCGAACCGCAATCGGCTCGAGAGACAAGCAGCGGGGCCCACCGGCCCCCACTCAAGGAGGCTCGTGTGGGTGTTCTCGAACTAGATTATTCGCAGTACCAGACCGTCTACAACGTTCTGTCGTTCGCTTTGGCCTCGATGCTCGCCACGTTCATCTTCCTGCTCGTGGTGCAGGGACGCGTACTTCCGCGCTACCGCCAGGCCCTGGTGGTCTCGGCGATGGTGTGTTTGATCGCCGCGTACCACTACTACCGCATCTTCGATTCGTTCCGGCACAACTACGTCGCCATCGACGAGGGTGCTGCGGCGACCGCGTTCAACGCGATCCAGTACCAGTTGGTCAACGGCGAGGGCTTCAACGAGGGCTATCGCTACGTTGACTGGCTGCTCACCGTGCCGCTGCTGCTCTTCGAAACGATCGCGGTGCTCGCGCTTCCGCGCGCCATTCGCAAGAACCTGCTGATGAAGCTCATCCCGGCCTCGGCCCTGATGATCATCCTCGGCTACCCGGGTGAGATCGCGGTCGACGCCGCTCCCAAGGCCATCTGGGGCGCGCTCTCGACGATTCCGTTCCTCTACATCCTCTATGTCTTGTGGGTGGAACTGAGCAAGTCGATGAACACCCAGCCGGAGCAGGTGCGCAAGGACCTCAACGGTCTTCGTCTGCTGCTTCTCGCCACGTGGGGCGTGTACCCGATCTCCTACATGATCCCGATGATCTGGCAGGACGCCGGCGCAGACACCTTCGTCTGGCGTCAAGTGGGTTACTCGATCGCCGACGTGCTGGCGAAGTGTCTCTTCGGTCTGTTGATCTACAAGATCGCACGCGAGAAGAGCGCGAACGACTCCCGCGAGTTTGTCGACCAGGAGATCGACGCAGCACCGTCCAGCAAGTAGTTCGACGCAGTACAGCAACCGGCGGTTGGGGCTTCGGCCCCAACCGCCGGTTGCTGTTCAGTCGCCGGTCAGACTCTGGATCAGGGTCTCCTGGATGTAGGTGAGCCAGTCATAGAGATGGAAGAGCCCGATCCTTGGGTCGGAGACGGACATCGATTCCAGGCCCTCCTGCCAGTCCTCGGTGATCCCCAATCGGGTGCCCAAGATGAGGCGCACATCATTGAGGAAGCCGAGCCAGATGAGGGCGGATTCCTCATCGACGACGAACGTGGCATCACCCTCGTCGTTTGTCACGATGGAATCCTGAACGCTGCGGGCGCGCGCACACTTCTCCAGGCGGAGGTCGTGCTCCGTGAAGCGCCGGAAATCCTGGGCCGACTCCGGGTCATCTCGATAGGCATCGGGGAAGAGGCGCGCCAGTGCCACATCATCCGGTGCAGCCACCGGCTCGGCCATGTTTCCGACGATCGCCGCAAGCGGGTCGTCAGTGGTGGCGCTGTGTGGTGGGGTGACGAGGTCGAGTAGCTGGGTGGCCAGGGAGGTGATCAAGCCACGCTCCATGTCGTCGAAGGTGACCGAGAAGCCACCGTCGTCGGTGCGCTCGAAGCCCTGAGTCACAATCAGTCCCGTCCCACGGTTGCCCACAGGCCGTACGAGTGCATGGCGTTGGTGTCACGTTCCATCTCCTCGCGCGAGCCGCTGGCCACCACGGCACGGCCTTCGTGGTGCACCGCGCGCATGAGGGTCTCCGCTTTCTCCCGGGGGTACTTGAAGTAGGTCATGAAGACGTAGGTCACGTAGGACATCAGATTGACCGGGTCATTCCACACGATCGTGACCCAGGGACGATCCGTCACCGCCTCAAATTCCGTCGCCTGATCGGGGAGGGCAGGTGCCTCCACGGGTGCGGACGTCATCGCACCAGTGTGCCAAGGACGCGCCGACCTGGGCACGAGGCCTCATCCGGCCGTACCCTGGCACGGTGACCTGGATCCCCGAACCCGCCAGTGGGCTGCCGGATCCGCCAATCCTGCAGCGGATCCGTGAGTCCGTGATTGGTGACGACCAGGTGATGGAGACTCCCTTCGGGCGCCGGCGTGTCACGTACGCCGATTACACGGCTAGTGGCCGTGCGTTGAGCTTCATTGAAGACTTCATCACCGACGAGGTCCTCCCCCGCTACGCGAACACCCATACAGAGTCGAGCGGCACCGGTCTGCAGACCTCTCGCCTGCGCGAGGATGCACGTCGCGTGATCAAGGAAGCGGTGAACGCCGACGACGACTACGCGGTGATCTTCTGCGGGTCCGGTTCGACCGCTGCCATCAACAAGGTGGTGTCGATTCTGAACCTGCGAATCCCTGCCGATCTCGATAGGCGCTACCACCTTTCCGACGTGATCCCTGCAGACCAACGGCCGGTCGTTTTCATCGGTCCCTTCGAACACCACAGCAACGAATTGCCGTGGCGTGAATCCATCGCCGACGTGGTCACGATCCGAGAGGATGCCACCGGTCACATCGACATCGACCATCTCACCGAGCAACTAGCGCTCTACTCCTCGCGACCCTTGCGCATCGCCTCGTTCTCCGCCGCCAGCAACGTCACCGGAATCCTCAGCGATACCCAAACGGTGAGCCAGTTGCTTCATGAGCACAGCACGTTGTCCTTCTGGGACTACGCCGCTGCGGGACCGTATGTGCCCATCGCGATGAGGCCGACCTGCAATGCGCACCCCCTCGCCTACAAGGACGCGATCTTCCTCTCTCCACACAAGTTCATCGGGGGTCCAGGAACCCCCGGTCTCCTCGTCGTACGTCGGGATCTGCTCAAGAACACGGTTCCGGAGATCGTGGGCGGTGGCACCGTCGCCTACGTGAACGCGGCGGAACACACCTACCTCGACGACTCCGAGCATCGGGAGGAAGGTGGCACCCCGGCCATCATTGAATCGATACGGGCCGGCCTGGTCTTCCAGTTGAAGGATGAGGTCGGGAGTGACGTGATCCATTCGCGTGAGGACGACTTCGTGCGACGCGCGATGGACTCCTGGGCGAAGAACCCCCGCATCGAGGTGCTCGGGAATCATGAAGCAAAGCGCCTCTCGATCACGTCATTCGTGATTCGCCGTCCCGGGGGAACATATCTGCACCACAACTTCGTCGTTGCGATCTTGAATGACCTCTTTGGGATCCAGTCGCGCGGCGGATGCTCCTGTGCCGGACCTTACGGTCACCGACTCCTCGGTATCGATATCGAACATTCCCATCGCTTTGAGGAGCAAATCCGTCACGGATGCGAGGGCATCAAGCCTGGATGGATCCGGGTCAACTTCAACTACTTCATCTCGGAACCGGTGTTTACATACCTGGTGTCCGCAGTGCACCTCGTGGCCGACCACGGCTGGAAACTGCTCCCGCATTACCGCTTCGACACCACCACCGCGCGTTGGCACCACCGCGACGGCGCTGTCGAGCCACCCTTGCGCCTAAGTGACGTGCGCTATGCCCACGATGGACGATTGACCTACCCGAGGGAACACGACACAGCACCGGAGTCAGCGCTTGCGGACTACCTGGATTTCGCGGAGGGGTACCTCGGATCACTGCCGGAACCATCCCTGGTCAATGCGGGAGTGTCGGACGACTTCGACTCACTCCGCTGGTTCGAGCTTCCCGAGGAGAGTGTGCGCTAACGGCGCACGCGCACGTTGAAGGTGGGCGAGATCCCTTCCGATATCCCGTTCCCACCCGGAGCCACCACCCGATACGTGTAGCGGCCCTTGCCATCCGGTGCGGTGCCGCTGAGGAGGACACGCCCCTTCGCATTGACCTTGGCCGAGGACACCCTCTCCCACGATCCATCCCGGGTGAGACGCTGCAGGAGCACCTTCTGCTGTTTCGCAGGGGGACGAACGATCACACGCACCTTGATGGTGCCACCTCGAGTAACCGTGTCCGTGCGCAGGCGCGTGGTGACCGTGGACCCGACGGCAACGGTCGACTCCGTGCTGATCCCCGCGGGCGCGGTGTCCGTCGCAGCACTGGTGATACGCAGGACACCGCTTGCGGGGAGCACCACCTGGAACGTCACGGCGCCATCGGGGCCGGTGGTACCGGTCTGGAGATCGACGAAGTCACCCGACCCCTGCGGAGCAAATTGCAGGACCACGGGGACACCTGCGCCTGGTGCGCCGTTGACGAGAACGGATCCCTGGATGGTCGCCGCCTGTCCCGAAACAACGGACGGAGGCGCCGTGATCGCGACCGTCGCCGTTGCAGGTGCGAGGGATTGGGCGTAGCTACGCAACAACGGCCACTGCGCCGGGTTCTCCCCGCCGATCGTCCAGAAGGCGGCGGCGTTCAAGCCATAGGTCCCAATGAGTTGCGTGCGGGCTAGTACGCCATCGGGTCCCACGAACCAGGTGATCCGCCGCGCAGTGCAGGTCTGCGTCGCGCCCGCCCCATCGGTCCACGTCACCGGCTTGTCGTATTCGACCCAGGACTCCTGGGCCTGGGCATCCCACGTAACCGCGGTCTCAGGTACCCCGGCACGGGTCAACACCTTTGGCGCGTCGGCTGACGTGAACGACGCACGATCGGTCAATTCCCCCCAGGCCCGTCGCTCGCTTGCACTTCCATTGCGGTTGGGACAGTTACCCGACAGGACGAAAGAACCATTGCTGTTCTTCTTGGTCCAGGCACGACCATAGGTCGGAACACCTAGCTGGAGCTTTGCCGGATCCATAACCGACGTCGCGTACTGGGTGATTGCCGTCACCCACCCGATTGGGGCGATGGGTCCGATGCCCTGGACGCTGAAGTCGTAGGCCATGATCCGCACTCGGTCAGCGACCTGCGCGATCGCGGGGAGGTTGTAGACCCAATAGCCGCTTTGACCGCCGCAGCGATTACGCGTGTCGCACGGGGATGGGATCGTGACGGACAACAGCTTCCCTTGCGCATGCAGTGCCGCTGACAACTCCTGCACGAAAGCGGTCCAGTTCGGCTGCGTGCTCGGCCAACTCGCGCTCCCATCCGAGAAAGCGAACCCCTCGTAGTCAAGGTCGAGACCGTTGTACCCGTTCGCCATCACCATCGCCACCAATTCAGCGATGTGTGCGGCCCGCTGGGTGGGATCGGCCAAGGTGGCGGCCATCCTTCCTTTGCCGGAAGCATCCGCGATGGCCGGAAGCACGGTGACTCCGGCGGCGCGGAGTTGACCCATGGCCCACGGAATGTTCGTGGAGGCGTTCTTGAAATTCGGATTCACCTGGACCTGGACCCCGCCACCCGCCTTCGCGGTCGCGGAGTACCAGAAGGGCGAGACGTCCACGAAGAGGTCGGCGTTCTGCACCACCGAGGTGATGCCCTGCGGCTGGGACTGGGTTGTCATCCAGTACGGCATCCAGCCGCTCAGGATCCGCTTGGGAGCGGCCTCGGCCTGGGCGGGCGCTGCTACCCCGAGGAGTGCCGCACCGGGGAGCGCCATGGCGAGCAGTAGGGGAAGAAGGCGGCGCACCACTTAATTCTGCGTCACGGGACCCCCCGCAGCCCGAACCCGGGTCGGTGCGTCCGGCTATCGCAGGACTCGGGCGATCTCCCCGGCAGCACGGGCAACGCGCGGGCCGACTTCAGCCTCGGTGAGTTCCCCCATGGCGACGACCCCCACAGAGGCCTCGAGTCCAGGGACCCCGGAGAGCGGCACCGCGATCCCATGACCCCCGGTGGCCACGTCCGCCGTCGCCACGATCCATGGAGGGTCGAGGGGACGGCCCGCAGCGGTCCGTGCGGCGAGGATGGCGCGACCCCCCGCGGTGGTCTCTAGCGCCTGGCGGGCACCGAGTCGCACGGCGACGTGCACATCTGACCGAGAGGGTTCGACGACGAGAGCCGTGAGCCCATCGCCGCCTTCGGCGATGGTGAGGTGCGCAGTGGCACTGACCGCATCAGCGAGAAGGCGAAGCGAGGGGATTGCAGCGTCACGGAGCGCCGGTTGCACGGCGCGACCGAGGGTGAGGAGTCCAAGGCCGAGGCGGCAGCGACCATCGGAACCACGACGAACGAGTGCGTGAGATTCGAGCGTGACAACGAGCCGATACACGACGGTACGACCGACACCGAGTTGCGTGGACAGCTCTGTGACCGTCAGACCTTCTGGCGCGTCGGCAATCACTTCGAGGACACGGAGTCCACGGTCGAGGGTCTGCGAGGTTTCGGCCGCCACGTGGCAAGCCAATCATGGATGGGAAAGACAACGACGTGGGGCCCGCGCATGCGGACCCCACGTCGAGAGAGCATCAGGCTTCTAGTGACTTGACCCGGAATCCCGCGATGATCTCGAAGATGCCGATGATGATCAGCCACACACCGATCACCCAGGTGATCGCGAGGAGCGACATACCGGGGCCAACGAGCACGATCACACCGCCGATCAAAAGGATGATGCCGAAGAAGATGTTCCAGCCACGGCCCTCCTTCTGCTCGAATCCGACAAAGAGCGAGGTGAAGCCCCGGAAGATGAAGGCGATCGCGATGAAGATGGCCAGGATTTCGACCGCGCGGATTGCGCTCGCGATGGCAAAGACACCCAGGGCGATGGAGATGATCCCCGTGATGATCGTCAGTGCCCGCATGCCACCGGTCAGACCGTGACCGAAGCCGCGCACCACCTCGAACACGCCGGAAACGATCAGCCAGATCGCCAGCAGGATGGCCACCGCAACAACGGTTGCGACCGGCCACACGAGGGCGATGACGCCGACGATGATGCTGATGATGCCGCCGACGAGCAGCAGCCACCAATACCGCCCAGAACCGGTGAACATGCCGGTCTCAGAACTCATTGTGGACATTCAACCTCCATGATGAACGGGGCTCGTGGCCCCGATGGGCAATCCCTGTCCCGATCTTAGGGCGAGCATGGTCGAATCCTGGACTACGACTCGGTCACCTGACCGCCTAGCGACAGCTCGGCGATAGCCGCATCGACGCAGGTAGCGAGGGGATTGCCTGGGATGAAAGCCAAAACCGACTCGAGTCCCTCAGGGTTCTTCCCATAGGACGCACTCGCCACCGCACCCGCAGCTTGGGCTTCATCCGGCGAAACTTGACCGATCAGGAAATCTGCGCCGCCGTCGCGCACGAAGTCCTCAATCGTGACCGGTTCCTCGATCCATGTCACCTGAACTGGGGGAAAACCCAACTCCCCAGCTATGGAATAGACAAAATCAGCTTCCGCGCCCACCCAATCCTTGCGGTCGTCTTGTCCGAGCAAGGGGGTCGCTCGACGACTCGTTGTCGCAACGGTGAGTTGCGCAGCGACCACTGTCGTCAGATTCACCAGAGAGCAGGGATCAAGCACTGCGGGATCGATCGTCGCCGATGCAGCCGAGATAGGCATTGGGGCACCGTCCGTCGCATCATCGCCACCACATCCGGTGACGAGGGCGAGTGACACGGCAAGGGCTCCCCATCGAGAGGTCCACCTCACGGTCGACATCGCCTATTCCCTGTCGCGGGGCAGCGAGGCGTGAATCTCCTGGCACTCCGGGCAGATCGGGAACCGAGATGGGTCGCGATTGGGTGTCCACACCTTCCCACAGAGGGCCTTGACCGGCGTGCCCGTGACCGCGCTCTCCACGATCTTGGCCTTCTCCACGTAGTGGGCGAAGCGCTCGTGGTCACCGTCATCATTCGAGAGTCGGGTGCTCTCGTCGAGGAGCGTGTCTCCAGAAAGTCCGGGAGTGTCTAGGGGCGTGCTCACGTCACCACCCTAGGCCTGTGGCTGACTGAATTTCTGACCACCTCGGCATGAACTCGGGACTTTCGGCCCCCCACTCACCTTCTGCGGGCGCCTACCGTGATCGCTACGTAAACGTGCGAGGAGGAGTCGATGCCGCAACAACCACTGGCCCAGGTGCCAGCCGATGCCCGATGGAATTGGCAAGAGGATGCCGCGTGCCAGGGCATGGACTCGTCGATCTTCTTCCATCCGCAGAACGAGCGCGGCTCCGCCCGATCCAAGCGCGATCGCGCGGCGAAGTTGGTGTGCGCGCAGTGCCCGGTGCGATTGGAATGCGCGGACTACGCGATTCGAGCCCGGGAGCCCTATGGCGTATGGGGTGGCCTGACCGAGGAGGATCGCGAGCACATCTACCTGCGAATCGATGCGCGGCACCATCCGCGCCGGAAGGGCGACGGGTTGCGGATCGCGGGCAGCGATATCGACAGGGCAATCTCGGGAAATGCCCTGGGAATCACGGCGTGATCGGGTCAGGCCAGCGAGAGGAACAGCTTCTCTAGTTCCTCCTGCGTCATCGGAGCTTTCCCCGGTGACTCCCAGCACTGCCGAAGACCGGTGGCGACGATCTTGAAGCCCGCCCGGTCGAGTGCCTTGGAGACGGCCGCCAACTGGGTGACGACATCGGTACAGGAGCGGCCGTCCTCGATCATGGCGATGACTCCGTCGAGTTGACCCCGCGCCCGCTTCAAGCGGGTGAGTACCTCGGTGCTCACCGTTGGATCGATCGTCATGGCGTTCCTTTCGTCGACTTCCAGCAGGCTATCCCACATACCCTCTGGGGTATCGTCACGCCATGGAGCACACGCACGGAAAAGACGTGGAAGACGCACTCGCTCCGCTAACCCGAGCCTTACGCGCAGAAATCCCCGAGGTCTACGAGAACTTCGTCGGGCTCCACCGCGCAGCGATGCAGGATGGAGCCCTTGCGACGGCCACCAAGGAGTTGATCGCTCTAGCGATCGCCATTGTGGAGCGATGTGACGGCTGTATCGCATCGCATGCGCGAGGGGCGGCGCGCGCGGGAGCCACGCGCGAGCAGGTCGCCGAGGCGATCGGCGTCGCCATCCTGATGGCGGGCGGCCCCGCAACGGTCTACGGGCCGCGCGCTTACTCTGCGTTCTGTGAATTCCTCGACGCCTGACAGACTTCCCGGCCGCATCGCCCTCGTCGGCAGCGGCGAGTACCTACCGGCGATGGAGCCGATCGAGGCGTGGCTCATCGACGGCCGCCCCCCACGCTTCGTGCAGCTGGCCACCGCCGCCGCCCCGGAGGGCGACCGTGTCCTTGACAGGTGGCATGCAGTCGGCGCCGCAGCAGCGCAGCGTCTGGGTGTGGAACAGGTGATCGTCGATGTCCGCAGGCGCGAAGATGCGGACGAGGCGCAGCACGTGGAGGCAATCACCGGAGCTGGTTTGATCTATCTCTCGGGCGGCAACCCCTCACACCTCGCGAAAACCCTGCGGGGTTCCCGAGTGTGGGACGCAATCTGGCGGGCCTGGCGCTTGGGTGCATCCGTCGCCGGGTGCAGCGCGGGTGCGATGGCGCTGTGCGGCTACATCCCCGGCTTCCGCCACCCGCGCAAGGGCGGTGAAGAAGGCCTCGGGCTCATCCCGGATCTCCGCGTCATCCCCCATTTCGATAAGTACGCAGCCCACCTCCCCGACCTCGCGCTACGACCCCTCGTCACGCCGGGAGCAACCGTCGTCGGAATCGACGAGGAGACGGCGCTCATTGCTGACTCGGCTTCGACACCCGAGTGGTCTTTCGTCAGCCGGGGCACAGGTTCGACATGGCGCATCGATAGCGATCGCCGCCACCGGGTCAACAGCGCACTCACCTTGCGCGTGGGTTGATGGTGCGCCCCGTTCCCCCTGCGTCAACGGTCATGCCCCGTGGCGTGCGCACGTTCAAGCCGCGTCGCAGTCGCATAACCCGGCGTGAAGCAGCAGCCCTTGAGGACTCACGTGATGTTCTGCTTACCTCAAGCCGCAGCCGGCTCCCTCTGTCCTGGGGCGAGGTGCCGATCGTGCTGGAGATCGGGTTCGGCGCAGGTGAGGCGACCCGAGCCATGGCGGTTGCGGAGCCAGAAACCACGATCCTCGCGGTCGATGTGCACACACCCGGAGTGGGACGCCTCGTCGCCGACGTGCGCGGGCAAGGCATCACGAATGTGCTTGTGATGGAAGCAGACGCACTCACCGTCCTCGAGGACTGCATCCCGCCGAATTCCCTCAGCAGTGTGCGCACCTTCTTCCCGGATCCGTGGCCGAAGGCTCGACACCATAAGCGCCGGCTGATCCAAGGATCGGTGATCGATCTCGTGTACTCCCGACTCACGCCGGGAGGCTCATGGCACATCGCGACCGACTGGCCCGACTACCTCGAATGGATCCTGGGAGCTTTCGACGCCCATCCGGGCTTCGATGGCGGCATCATCGACAGACCTGAATCACGACCGATCACCCATTACGAACGTCGGGCGATTTCCGAAGGCCGTGGGGTCGCGGATCTGGAGTTCACGAAGGGGAACGCGGAATGAATCGCGGATCCCGTCGAAATCCAGCCCTGTGCAAACCGAGGCTCCCGAGAGACTTCGCAGCTTCTATTCCGTACCGGCTACTCCTCCGGAAGTTGATGGAAGAGGCTTCCTTGAAGTAGCGCACAGGGACAGGCACATCTCCAATCTCGAATCCCATCGAGCGCGCTTGCATGATGAACTCCTGGTCAAAGACGAAGTCGTCGGAATTTGACTCAAAAGGCACTGTCTCCAGAACCTCCCGTGAGTAGGCACGAAAGCCGGAATGGAAATCGCCCAGTGCTGTACCCAAAATAAAGTTCTCGACAAAAGTTGATGTTCGATTTGCGAAGTACTTCCACTTCGGCATTCCCCCGATCAGGACCTGTCGGCGGCTTCGAATTCGATTGCCGAGAACCACGTCACATATCCCGAGTTCGACGATGCGCGTCATAACCGGAATACATCGAGCGTCGTACTGATTGTCTGGGTGAAGCATGACCACGATATCTGCATGACGTGCAAGCGCGGCCCGATAGCACGTCTTTTGGTTGGCTCCGTAGCCACGGTTCTCTGCGTGGGTTATGACATCAATACCGAGGGACGTCGCCACGCTGACCGTCCTGTCGGTACTACAGTCATCAACCAAGACAAGGCTTGAATACGACCCTGCCGGAATCTCCTCTACGGTGCGGGCAAGAGTCCTCTCCGCATTGAAGGCTGGCATGACGATGACCACCCTCGGATGTGTACCTAGCACGTGGTCACGCTACGAACTCCATCCCCGAATCAGGGGTGCGCGAGGCCTGCATCGCACTATCCAGACTTGCGGCGGAACTCACGCTTCCCACCCGCACGCTCCGCGTGCTCCTGGACTTTGCCGTCAGCCGAGGAAGGACCAGCAGGCGATGAGGAGCGCGCCTTGCCCTTCTTAGCTTCTAGGGCCTGGCGCATGCGCTCCTTGATGTCCTCATTTTCGGCCATGGAGGAAGTGTTGCACGCACCCCGCCACAAACAAGGTACCCACGTCTACGGAGCGGTGTGAGCCCATCTCGCGTACACGTAGACAGCAGTTGATGAGCTCTGCGTCGTCTGCCACGCAATCCAGAAGGCATTCCGTGAGAATTCCGGTGAGTCCGCCGCATCGCCCCCTGCACTGATACTGGTGACGTTGTCCGAGAACGGTGCTGCAGGCCACAGGTATAAGCACAACTTCCCGGGGGGAGCTGTGGGAAGCACGTAGTTTCCCGTGCACGAGGGATCGTCGTCGGTGGTGACGGAGGACGAGTCCGGAGCGAAGTTCACGTTCTCCTTGGAGAGCGGATTACGAGCGCGAGCGGGCAGGTTGACTCCGAACTGAAAGAACCCAGGCACCTGCGAGGTGAACTGGTAGTAGGCGGAGCCACGGACGGTCTTGCCCTTACCGATGCCGTCACTGGCGTGGGCGGTCGGGACCACGAAACCCGCTGCCATGGCCAGGATCGATGCTGCAACTAGAACTCGTCGGATGCGCATAACGGCGAGCGCACAGGTAACCCGCTCGGGCGAAAGCCCCATCCGATACCTAGTCCCACGCATCAGATTCAACAGGAATCGGCCAACTAGATTTCGCCCGTGGGTCGCCAGACCTGCGTCGTCGCCAAAGTAATCATCAATTCCTCCCAAGCTTCCCTATCGAGCGCAGGAAGCCTGGGAACAAGAATGCCCGACTGCCGCACGGTGTCATGCGGCAGTCGGGCACGTGGTGGAGGTGCCGGGAATCGAACCCGGGTCCGTGCAGGTTCCTTGCGTCCTTCTACGTGCGTAGCCGCGCTATCGCTTCTCGACCCCGGGACTTCGTGCGGCACTGTCCCGGGCGGTCCAGTCACTGTGTGGTGTTCCTCCCCCTCCCGCGACCGGAGGGCTTGGTAAGTCCCCTAGCGACGTCAGACCCCAATTCGGGGACGCATTGGGCTGACGGCAGATTTAAGGCTTAGGCCGCGAGGGCGTAAGCGTCTGCAGACTGCGTCTTTTTGGCAGTTATTTGTTTCCCAGGATGTTTAACGAGATCACCTGAGCTTCTCGGCACGCTTCTCCGGTCAGAACGTCTGTCCGTCGAAACCTGTCACCCCCTGTTGAGTTGTGACCCCAATTGTACGCGAGTTTCAAAGGTGATCAGACCGTGTCCCTGCCCTTGGCCCGACGCCCCACGGCGCGGTCCGATTCACGCTTGGCCTCCCGCTCGGCGATGGCCTGGCGTTTGTCGTGACTCTTGCGGCCTCGTGCAACCGCGATCTCCACCTTGGCGAAGCCGTCCTTGAAGTAGAGGGCAAGGGGAACCAGGGTCACACCGGTGTCCTTGACCTTGCCCGCGATCCGGCGGATCTCCTCTTTACGCAGGAGAAGCTTGCGGGTGCGCCGGGGTTCGTGGTTGGTCCACGTCCCGAGGTCGTACTGCGGTATGTGGACTCCCTTGAGCCACAGTTCCCCGTCGTCGAAGAGCGCGTACCCATCCGTGAGGTTCGCGCGCCCCGCCCGAAGTGACTTCACCTCGGTACCGGTCAGGGAGATACCCGCCTCGTACACGTCTTCGATTGAGTAGTCGTGCCGGGCCTTCTTATTCTGGGCGATGAGTTTCCGCCCCGCCTCACGGGCCATCCTGCACCCGCAATTTCGCACCCGTTTGCGCGATCCAGGCAATAACCACGAGGACGGCTGCGATCACGGCGAGGACCATCACCCAGAGGTAGACGTAGATATCGATCGCAGCCCCGATGGGTGGTGCATTCGGCAGATAGGTGCGCAGCAGTGGAAGCGCGAATAACAGACCCGCGGTCCACGCGAGCAGGGCAACCTCGATCCGGCGGCGGTTCGTGATCACGAGGGATGCTGCGAAGAACGCGAGAAGCGCGAGGGCAGCGGCCATGATGAGGAGAAGGAGGGCGAAGACCTTGGTCGAGAAGACCCGACTGAAGGTCAGTACCCCGAAGACCTGGGTGCCTATATTCGCCGGCAATTGCATGTCCGTGTTCCAACCGTTTACGCCACCGGTCCCCACCAGCCCCGTGGGGATCTCCCCGGTCGAATCGATCACGCCGCCTGTTCCGCGAGTGAAGCTATCCGCACTGATAGCGAAGAATCCTTCGTGCACGTCGAATGGATAGCCCGCAACGTCACCGGATGTGCCCATCTCGATCTCGTATCGGCCGAGGGGTTCCCCTGCGACGTACTTGACCTCCTCCGTTCCATCACTCGTGGTGATGGTCAGGCGCGTGTTCTGGGTGAGTCGTCCGTTCTCATCGACGATCTGGTCACCGCGCGCGGACAGCGTCAGCCGCAGCGTCGTCGAGGAGGATGCCGTCTCCACCCTGATCGGCTCGATCTCCACTACGATGCCTGGGGCGTCACCGCGAAGGCCACCCTCGATTCGACTCCCCCCTTCGATCGAGTAGTTCTGCACCACAAGTGCATATGCGATGGCCACGATCGGTAACAGGATCGCGATGGTGATCAATCCGCGACGCGTGAAGGGACGAGGTTGCGGTTGGGCTGCGCTGGGTACATCCACCATGCGCGTCTCCCTTACAGCACCGTCCTCAACAGGTGACCGGGCGACTCGGCTGCCCGAACCAACCCATCGGATCATAGGCGGTGCCGTTGACACGGGTTTCGTAGTGAAGATGGGGGCCTGTGGACCATCCCGTCGATCCCACCGTGCCCACCTGGTCGCCCGCCTTGATCTCCTGACCCACCTGGACACTCTTACTGGACAGGTGCGCGTAGAAGGTCGTCAAGCCACCTGAATGCACGAGCATGATCGAGTTGCCGTACGCACCACCCGAACCCGACGTGATCACGCGGCCATCCGCGGATGCGCGGACGGGAGTGCCCGTCGGTGCGGCGATGTCCTGTCCCGTGTGACAAGAGCGGTACCCGAAGACCGGATGGACGCGCGGTCCAACCGGCGAGGACATGTGCCCTCCGGATGCAACCGGCCAGAGCAATCCTCCGGAAGGGATCGCCATCGTGGGAGTACCAGAGCCCGCACGTGCTGCGCGCGCCGCCTCCTCGCGCGCGGCTTTCGCTGCGGCCGCAGCAAGGCGCTCCTGCTCGCGCTTGAGTTGGCTCAGTCGACGCTCGATCTTGCGCTTGTACTTCTGCGCTTGTCGCACGACCACGCGTTGCTCGGCCCGCACCTGTGCCAGGCGTCGTGTGGTCGCCGCGGCCTCAGCACGCGCCTGCTTCAACTCCGCGAGCCGCTGGTCGGCAATCGCCTGCTTCTCTTCCGCGGCGACTTTCGCCGCCTGCAATTGCACTTCCTGCATTGCCAGGGTGGCGCGCGTGCGCGTCAGTCCGATGTAGACGGAGGATTGGAGCCGCCCGACGGCATCGACCGATACGAGCCGAGCCGTGAAGTCCGCGGGAGTCTGTGAATCGAGGAGCACTTCGACTTCGGCCAGGGGACCCTGTTGATACACAGCACGAGCGACCTCGTTGATCGCCACTTCCGTGCGCGCCAACTCGGTGCGAACCATGCCCTCCTGGAACTTTCCTGCCTTCCACGCCGAGTACGCCTGGCCCGCGGCCCGCTGCGCCATCAGCGCCTTAGACTCCGCGATTTTCGCCTTCCGGATCGCAGCGCCCTCTGCCTTCTCGGCACGCGCCACCTTCGCCTGCACACGGGTGAAGGCCTTCATGGCCTTGCGCACGCGGGACCCCGCGGCAGCGAGCGTCTCGCCCATCGACTCCACCTGCGAGGCGACCGCGCGCTCCTGCTGCTTCAGCTCATCGCTCTTCTTGGCCTGAGCGGGGGTGGCGCCCAGGGCCACGACGACGAGTGCGAGGACCAGCACTCGCAGGGAGGGGAACACCCGTCCAGGGTAGGTCAGAAGTCACTCAAACCACATGCGTCACACGCGCAGGTACTTGCGCAATGTGAGGAATGCCGCAAGGACGGCGAGGAGGATGCCGGTGGCGAGCATGACGGGGGCAATGGCCAGGACCGCATCCCAATCCACGAAGGCGGTGAACTGGAACGAGGGCGCCAGGATCTGGTCGATGACGATCGCCTTCGTCGCGACCACGCCGGCGATGGCTAGGGCCGCCCCCAGGGTGGCCGAGAGGGCGGCCTCCAGCAGGAAGGGCAACTGGATGTAGAAGTTGGAGGCGCCGACGAGCCTCATGATCCCAGTCTCCCGGCGACGACTGAACGCGGCCACGCGCATCGTGTTCACGATGAGCAGGACGGTGACGACCAGCATGATGCCCGCGATGATCAACGCGATCGCTTGAAGGCCATTCAGTAGCCGGAAGAACTTGTCGAGAATCTGCCGCTGATCATTGACCTGCTCGATGCCAGGCCTGCCCGCGAAAGCCGACGCCACCACGTCGTACTTGGTGGGATCGGAGAGCTTCACGCGAAAGGACTCGGGAAGGGCGTTCTCGCTGACGTTATCCGCGATCGGTGAATTGGCGAACTGCTCCTTGAATCGCTGGTACGCCTCCGTCTTGGATTCGTAGTAGATCTCCTGCACAAGCGGTCGGAGCGACTCGAGGTCGGACTCGATCTGGTCGCGCTGCGCCGCCGTGACTTCACCACCCGCACACGAAGGTGTGTCACTTCCCCTCGAACACAGAAAGATCGACACCTCGACCTTGTCGTACCAGAAATCCTGCATCGTCGTGACCTGCGCGCGCACCAACAGGCTGACACCGAAGAGCGCGAGCGAGACCGCAACCGTGATGATCACGGCGATGGTCATCGTGAGGTTGCGCCGAAGGCCGGCACCTACTTCGCTTGCGATGAATTGCGCACGCATCAGCCACCGTACCCGTACACACCGCGGGTCTGGTCGCGCGCCACATGACCGGAGGCGAGTTCGATGACGCGTCGACGCATCTGATCCACGATCTGGGCATCGTGGGTGGACATCACGACAGTTGTGCCAAGACGATTTATCCGATCGAGCAACTTCATGATCCCCACCGAGGTACCCGGATCTAGATTTCCAGTGGGCTCGTCCGCGATCAGCAACATCGGTCGATTGACGAACGCGCGCGCGATCGCAACGCGCTGCTGCTCACCTCCGGAGAGTTCATCCGGCCTGCGAGATTCCTTGCCCTCGAGTCCGACGACTTCCAGAACCTCGGGGACCACACGCCTGATCTGGGCCCGGGGCTTGCCGATCACCTCCAGGGCAAACGCCACGTTCTCGAAAACAGACTTGTTGGGCAACAGACGGAAATCCTGGAACACGGTTCCAATCTGGCGCCGAAGAGCGGGGATCTTCCAATTACTGAGCCGATTGAGCTCCTTGCCGAGCACCCAGACCGCACCCGTATTGGGCCGCTCCTCCCGGAGGACGAGTCGAAGGAATGTGGACTTACCCGAACCCGAGGGTCCCACGAGGAAGACGAACTCACCCTTCTCGATCTCCAATGAGACATCGTCCAGGGCAGGACGATTCTGATTGGCGTACGTCTTGGAGACGCTCTCGAAAAGGATCACGCGACCGGCACTTTCGGGGACGGGGGTGGGATTCATTCAGTCTAAGTGACGTCCCACGAGACCCCCTAGGACGCGCCCGACGACTGCTTCCTCCACCGGATTCCCGCCTCAATGAACGGGTCGATCTCCCCATCGAGAACCGCTCCGGTGTTGCCGGTCTCATATTCGAAGCGTAGATCTTTCACCATTTGATAAGGGTGAAGCACATAGGAACGCATTTGGTTGCCCCAGGATCCCGAGGAATCACCTTTCAGGGCGTCGATCTTCGCCCGCTCTTCCTGACGTCGACGCTCCAAGAGTTTCGCCTGCAGAATCGCCATCGCGGTTGCACGGTTCTGCAGTTGCGAACGCTCGTTCTGGCACGAAACCACGATTCCAGAGGGGATATGCGTGATGCGGACGGCGGAGTCTGTTGTATTGACGCCCTGACCTCCGGGGCCGCTCGAGCGATAGACATCGATGCGCAGATCGTCATCGGGAATCTCAAGGCTTTCGGTCTGCTCCACCACCGGGATCACCTCCACCCCGGCGAATGAGGTCTGGCGACGACCCTGGTTGTCGAAGGGTGAAATACGGACCAATCGATGCGTTCCCTGTTCGACGGAGAGCGTTCCGTAGGCATAGGGGGCCTTGACGGCAAAGGTCGCCGACTTGATACCCGCTTCTTCTGCATATGAGGTGTCGTAGACCTCGTATGGCCAGCCGTGACGCTCGCAATAACGGGTGTACATCCGCATGAGCATCTCGGCCCAATCGGCCGCATCGACTCCCCCGGCCTCCGCGCGAATAGTGATCAGGGCTTCGCGCTCGTCGTATTCGCCCGAGAGCAGAGTACGCACCTCCAGGTCGCCGATAGCGCGCTCGAGATCAGAAAGCTCCTTGTCCCCCTCTGCCTTGGAGGCAGCATCCCCCTCAGCTTCAGCGAGTTCGAAGAGAACGGGCAGATCATCCAAGCGAGACCGCAACGCCTCCAGTTTTCGTAGTTCCCCCTGCAGATAACTCAAGCGACTGGTGACCTGCTGGGCGTGAGCTTGGTCGTCCCATAGATTCGGTGCAGAAGCCTGACTCTCCAGGTCCGTAATCGCGACGCGCATCCCTGCAGGATCGAGAACCTTCTCGATACTGGTCATCGTGGACTGGAGTGCGGAGATGCGCTCCTGAGCGTCATCGAGGGCCACGGGCGCACAGGCTACGGCTAGGCCACCGGGCGGTAGACGAGCCGGGCATCGGAGCGCACGCGGATGGTCGGTGGCTCGAGCATCGTGAAGAAGGTGAGCCGACCCGGCGCGGCGAGTTCCACCCGCACCACCTGGTCGACGACGAGCAGTTGCTCCACCTCCAGACCCGCGATCGGATCGCGCTCATCGGCGGCCCGGATCGCACCGCCCATGCGTTGGATGGCGATCGACGGCACCAGCGCCGTCGCGGTGGTTGCGCCGCGCGCGTAGTAGGCGTCAAGGTCGATCCCCTGTGCTCCGGATAGGGCAGCCGCATCGGCCCGGGCCTGCAGGGCCATCCGTTGCAGGAACAGGGACGCGGCGTCGGACACCACGGCGAGTGCGAGCAGGCACGCACCGAGGAAGCCGAGCCCAAGGAGCAGGACGCTCCCCTCATCCGATTCACGGTTCACAGTGGATCCGATCGGTAGAGGTCGAATGCCAGCGTCTGGGAATCCCGGATTGGCCATGTGACCGGACCCTCAAGGCCTTCGGGGATCCACGGCAGCGGCATGTCCCACGAGACGTTCACCGTCGCCTGTGATCCGGGCGTGAGACATGGCCCCGAGCACGTGATCGTCACGGACCCCTCGGGGAGTGCCACACCATGGTCTGCGAACGCGAGCACCGCCGCCTCACGAGCCGCGGCGTTTCCACCCGGGAAGGAGTCTGCGCGCATCAGAATCCTGCTCGCCTCACGCACAGCATGACCTGCGGATGCCTGCGCGCGGTGGATCGCACCCACGGTCAGAACGATGTAGATGAGCGGCAGGAGGACTCCGACCGCAACGATGATGAACTCGAGCGATGCACTGCCCTCATCCGAACGCAGAAGCTTCACGTCTGCTCCACGACGGCACGCCCGGTCACGGTCATGGGCACCGGACCGAACAATCCGATGAGCGGAAGGTCCGCCGTGACATGCATTTCCACCATCGGCGTTCCCTGAACCGTCCGCAGATTTCCCCTCACGCTCTGTACTGCGCTTCCTGCAAGGGTTGTTGCGAGGAAGTCACGCGTCCGCGCCTCCCCGGTGCGCAGGTCACTGCCGGCCAAGGCTGCCCCGCGAGCCCCCTCAGCGGCCGCGGAGGTCAGGCTCGTGCGTACGTGGAGAGCCAGTGCGAGTTGTAGAACCGCGACGGCAACCAGAAGCAGGAGTGGGGTGATGAGGGCGAACTCGGCAACCGCACTCCCCTCATCATCACGCCATCTACGGCTGGGAAACCGAGGAGATCGCACGATCGAGTACCGAGGTGAGTTGATCATCGGCAATCAACCAGATCGCCGTGACGAGGCCCGCCGTCATGACCGCGACAAGAACCCATCCGGGAACGTCGCCTCGATCACTGAGGATTCGTTGCCGAGCGGCCACAACCATGCGCAGCACGGTTGCTCGCAATCCCCTGTCCTTCACTGATTCCATGACTTTCCTTTCTCTCGGCGAGATGACGCTCATCCCGCAATCTGGGTAAGTGCGCGCAGACCGGGGAAGAGGGCGATCAGCACGACAGTGGGGAGGATCAGAAACACGACCGGAATGAGCATTGCCACGTCCTTGCGCCCCGCGATCTCGATCAAGGTGTTCCGTTGGTGCGCCCGCGCATCTGCCGCCTGCGCGCGAAGGACATCCGAGAGTGGAGTTCCGCGCTCGAGGGAGATGGTGATGCGATCCACGAACCTCTCGACCTCCGGTGACCCGGTTGAGGTGGCAACGCGTCGAAGAGCGGCTTCGAGGGTTTCACCGGTTCGTACATCGGCGACACACTCGCGCAGCGAACGTCCCAACTCGCCACCCGTCGCCCGCCCCACTCGTGCGAGCGCAGGGATGATCGACTCCCCCGCAGCGACGGAGAAGGCGAGGAGTTCTGCAGCACCAGGCAATTGCTGCGCCACCTGGGTCCTCACGCGTGCAGCGCGGCGGGATCGCACCTGGCGCTCAACGAGGACACCCACGACTCCGCCGAAAACCGGAAGAACGACCAGAAGTAGCGGACTGTCTCCTCGCGATGTGGCGAGCACCGCGAGCGTCGCCCCTATCCCGACCCCCGCACCCACCCAGCCCAGACGCTGGAATGAGGCCACGCCAGCGGTGGATCGCCGAATGGGAAGCAGGCTGACTACGAAGCGAAATGGATCCCCGGACCCACTCGACGTGTCGTCGAGTCCCAGTGACGCGAGTGTCCTCGACGCCAGGGACGGCCGCGTAATCGCTCGCACCCTCTGAACGGCCACAATCAGCCCCACACTCATCGCAAGCCCCAGAAGCGCACCGAGCGCGCCGATTCCATTAAGGACCATCAGGCAACCTGCGCGATCATCCAGCGACGCTCCTGGGGCAAACGTCCGATCATCATCATGAGTCGATAGGCCAGGATCGATACGAGAGCTGCGATACCCAGAACAACGGCACCCATCGCTGTGCCGAATGCGGCCGCGGCCTCGGGTCGAGTGCAGAGGAGCGCGAGTGTCACCCACGGAGCAGCCACCGACACGCGCGCAGCATTGACAGTCCAACTCTGCCGCGCCTCGATGTCCCCGCGCGTGCGTGCGTCCTCACGAAGAAGCACGGCCAGCGTCCTGAGGACCGTCCCAAGATCCGTACCCCCGACATCCCAGGCGACCGCCAAGGCCGCCACGACACGGTCTGCGGTCGGATCCGCCATCTCCTCACGGAGAGCGTCCAGAGCCCCGGTGAAAGAGCCGGTCGCCCGATACTCCCCCGCGAATCGGAGGAAGTAGGGACGGAGGGGTTCTGGCCCACGCACGCCGAGATCGGACACTGCTTCCGGGAGTGCGAGGCCGGCGCGTACCCCGGACACCAGGGAATCAACGGCATCTGGCCAGGATGCGCGGCGTGCGGCGGTGCGTTGTCGAACGCGGCGGCGCAGAAGCATGAGGGGCGCACCGCCGGCCACCGCAGCAGCGAGAAGTGCGGCCATCGGAACTGCTGTGACGATCAGGATCAACACGCCGATGACGACCGCGCAGGCGACGCAGGCACTGATCACTCCCGTCGGGGTCACCCGTGGAAGTCCGGAATGGGTGATGAGCACGCTCAATCGAGAAACACGTGCCACGCGTGTCGCCGGCCGACCCGCACCAATAAGGAGCAGAACGCCGACCGCGAAGGTCAACCCGATGATGGCCCCCATCAGGCCACCCGGGTCAGCATTGGATCCAGCAACTCGGCGAGCGTGATTCCGCAGCGTGCGAATCGATCGCCATGCGGCGGGTATCCACTGCCGCGCACCAGTCCTTGGCCGACGTCCTTGAAGATCGAGGACATCTCGACGACACCGTTCTCGACGCGGCCGGTGACTCCCGCGATCTCGGTGATCCGCCGCGCACCATCGTTCGCGGTGCGCGTGTGGACCACCACATCGACCGACGACGCGACCGTGGGCACCACGAACTCGCCTGGGATGTTTCGACCCGCGAGCAGGGGAAGGGTGCAGAGTTTCGTGACAGCTTCCCGCGCACTGTTGGCATGGACGGTCGCCATGGCCGGCATGCCGGAATTCATGGCGATGAGCAGGTCCAACGCCTCTTCCTGGCGCACTTCGCCCACGATGAGCCGGGTGGGGCGCATGCGGAGCGCCTCCCGCACCAGGCGCCGCAGCGGGATCCCACCCGTCCCCTCCAGGCTGGGGTCGCGCGTCTGCATCGCGACCCAATCCGGATGATCGATGTCGATTTCGAAGACTTCCTCGCAACTCACGATCCGCTCCTGAGGTGGAATGCATCCGAGAAGCCCGCACATCAATGTTGTTTTTCCCGCCTGAGTTCCGCCTGCGACGATGATGTTCAGGCCCGCACGAACACTCGCGTCGAGGAACCGTGCCGCATGCTGGGTGATCGTTCCCCGCGGAACCAGATCCTGGATGTGACGGGGACGCACGATGAACTTTCGGACGTTGATCACCCAATGGCGTCGGGTGACGTCGGGAATCGCAACGTGCAATCGGCTCCCATCCGGCAACGTGGCATCGACGAAGGGCTCGGAGAGATCTAGGCGTCGACCCGATGTCCGCAGCATGCGTTCGACTAGCGCCCGCACCTCCGCCTCGGTGAACCTGACGTCGGTCACCGTGGCCCGACCTTCTCGGGCGACGAATATCCGCGTCGGCTCGTTCCACCAGATCTCCTCCACCGTGGGATCGTCGAAGAGGTGCTGCAGGGGCCCAAACCCCGACACGGCGTTGTGGACGTCGCGAATCAGAGTGCGCGCATCCCCCATGCCCTGGGTAAGGAGGAACTCCGCCGCCTCCTGCTCGATGAGTCGAAGGACACGGTCGGAGTCGAGGAGCGGATCGATACCGTCCCGCCGGATGTGACCACGAATACGACTCTCGAGCTGTTCGCGTACGTCGACGTCCATTGCTCGCCCATCCCGTAGTAGTTCGGCGACGGTAGGACGGGTCAGGTGAGCCCGGGAATCCCGCGATTTCTACTTGTGGACAACGGCCTGTGGATCAACGCGCGTCGACGCGGGAGTCGCGCGCGATAAAGCGATCCCAGGCGGACTTGACGAACTCCGGGTGCTCCATCTGCGCAACATGACCGCAGTCGGGGAGGACGACGACGTGGGCGTCGGGGAATACGGATGTCGCGCGGTGTGCGGAGCGTGCGTCCACGAGGGGATCCTTGCGTCCATAGATGAGGAGCGTGGGGACACGCACTCGCTCGGCCAACTTCCAGGGGCGCTCCGGTCCACGGTCCACATACGTCTTGAGCAGTGATCGCAGGGTCCGCAGGAACACCTCCGGCACGTACGGGAGCCCAGTCCGTAGCTCAAGTTCCTCGACCGCCTCCGACATACGCTGAGGGGACATCCGACTCGGGTCGGCGAAGTTCGCAGTGATCGACATGCGGGCGCGCTCCGAGGCTGGCGCCTGGAGAAACTTGGGCATGAGTCGCTCGCCCACGCCGGGGATCGCGACCATCGGGAGGTGCATATTGCCCTTGGTCGCATACAGGCTCGGGAGCGCTGGAGAGATGAGGGTCAGCGATCGCACAAGGTCCGGATAGCGCGCGGCCAGGTTGATGGCTACGGCGCCACCGAAGGAATTGCCGAACAGGTGCACGGGGCCAAGGCCGAGATGCTCGATCAGCGAGGCGAGCGCTCTCGCATGCCCCTTCGGCGACATGTCACCGTCGCGCGGTGGCGGCGACATGCCGAATCCCCCGAGATCCACCGCGTACCCATCGACCTCGTTGCGCATGCGAAACATCAGGTCAGTCCAGTTGAGCGCCGATCCGCCGAGCCCGTGGATGAACATCGCCGGGGGCAGGTCAAGTGCCTCAGCACGCCGCAGGTGCACCGTACGGTCAGGTAGCACCACCTCGATGCCAGGGAATGGTCCAGGTGCACTCATGCGGTCAGGGTACGTGCTGACCCCTCAGGAGGCGGCGCAGATCCCACTAGGGTGACCGAATGACGGAGGCGGCGCCGCGGGGAGCACGACTCCCGCGGGAGCAGCGCCGGGAACAGATCCTCGCTGCTGCCCGTGATGTCTTCGGACACAGCGGTTACCACCCGACCTCCATGGAGGAGATCGCAGACGGTGCCGGGGTTACCAAACCGGTCCTTTACCAACACTTCGACAGCAAACTCGACCTCTACCTCGCCGTGCTCAACACCACAATCGACGAATTACTCACGGCGACGGACATCGCCCTCCGATCCACTCTGGACAACAAACTTCGGGTGCAACAAACGATGCGGGCCTACTTCGCGTTTGTCGACTCAACGGATGGCATCTACCGGCTCCTATTCGAAAGTGACATCATCGGCAACGAGGATGTCCGGACGAGAGTTGACCGGGCCCACGCGGAAGTCGCCCGGCGTATCGCCGCGGTGATTGCCGAAGACACCGACCTCGGCGAGTCGGAAACTTTGCTGCTGGGATCCGCACTCCAAGGGCTGGCCCAAGTGGCTGCAACCCGCTGGATCCGCGGCCATGCAGGTTCGATGGACCGTGACGAAGCCGCGGATCTTGTTGCCGCCCTCGCCTGGCGTGGAATACGCGGCTTCCCGCTGAGCCACCCTCGTGCGGAATCCTCGGACGCTTCCTGAGAACATGGTCTCCCCCGAGTGTGAGGATCTGCAGTGGAAATCAAGATCGGCGTCCATGACCACCCGCGTGAGTTGACCATCGACAGCGAGGAGACGGTCGAGGCCATCGAGACGCTGGTGCGTGCGGCCATCACCAAAGGCGATGTTCTGAGAATCGCAGATTCGAAGGATCGCACCCTGCTGGTACCCGCAGCCAAGATCGCGTTCGTTGAGATCACCCCGACGTCTCGGGGTCGCGTCGGATTTGGATCACCCGCCTAAGCAGCAAGCCCCATCTCCGCCATCCGGCGTGAGTGGTTCTCGGTCAGCCGCGCCAACATGCGACCAATCTCGGCCAGGTCCGCACCCGGACGATCCACGCCTCCAACCAACAGACTCGACAGAGCATCTCGCTCCGCAGCCACGCGTTGCGCCTGGGAGAGCGCCTCACCCACAAGCCTGCGGCCCCAGAGTGCGAGCCTGCCGGCAACGCGGGGATCCTCATCTATTGCGGAGCGCACGGCATCCACGATGAAAGCGGATTGACCGAGGTCCTCGCACACCCGCAGCACCAGATCCCGAGTCTGTGGATCGAGGCGGACGGCGATCTCCCGGTAGAAGTCCAAGCCGATCCCATCGCCGACATACGCCTTGACCAGGCCCTCGAGCCAGTCACTTGGCTTGGTGTGTGCATGGAAGTCATCGATCGGCGTGCGAAACGGCTCCATCGCGACGAGAGGGTCGACTCCGAGATCCCTCAACCGTCGGCTCAACTCCTCGTGATGACGGAACTCCGCCGCGGCCATGCCGGAGAGGGCAACCGAGTCCGCCAAGGTGGGAGACATCGCAGCGTCGGCCGCGATCCGTTCGAAGGCGCTTAACTCTCCGTAGGCGAGAACACCGAGGAGGTCGACGACGGCGGCCCGATACTCCGGATCGTCCTGCAGGAGCTCCACCGATACCGACATGGGTCGTAAGGCTAGTGGGGCCACCGGGTACAGTGATGTCAGCACAATCGTGCATGACGCCGCGCGACACTCACCGCGCGAGAGACTTGGAGAAGTTCTGAGCACAGTTGACCCCACCTCGGCCCCCACGTTCGCGGAACTCGGCGCCGAGAAGTCCATCGTCGAGGCCCTGGCAGCCGATGGCATCGAATACGCGTTCCCGATCCAGCAGATGTGCATGGCACTCGCCCTCGAGGGCAAAGACCTGATCGGACAAGCCAAGACCGGCACCGGGAAGACACTCGGATTCGGGATCCCGCTGCTTCAACGCTTGACCTCACCCCTTGCACCCGAGTATCCGAGCGAGCCAGGTGTCGGGGCACCTCACGCCCTCGTCGTCTGCCCCACACGCGAACTGTCCCTGCAGGTGGCCACCGACCTCGAGCGCGCCGGTCGCATCAAGGGCATGCGTGTTCTCGCGATCTACGGTGGCCGTGCCTACGAGCCCCAGATAGACGCGCTCACGGCCGGCATCGATGTGGTGGTCGGAACACCCGGCCGCATCATCGATCTCGCAACACGCGGATCACTCGTGTTGAGTCACGTGCGCGTTCTCGTTCTCGATGAAGCAGACGAGATGCTCGACATGGGATTCCTTCCCGACGTCGAACGCATCGTCGACCTCCTTCCCACGGAACGGCAGACGATGCTGTTCTCCGCGACGATGCCCGGGCAGATCGTTGCTCTCGCGCGGCGCTACATGCGACAACCGATCCACATCCGCGCATCGGAACCCGGTGATGACAACGCGACAGTCGACGCCATCGAACAGCATGTGTGGCGAGCACATCCGATGGACAAGGTGGAACTCGTCGCGCGGATCCTTCAAGCAGAGGGACGACACCTCGCGATGATCTTCACGCGCACCAAGCGCAAGGCGCAGAAGATCGCGGACGAGCTCACCGAGCGTGGCTTCGCCGTCGGCGCCGTGCACGGTGACCTCGGACAGGGTGCCCGCGAGCAAGCGTTGCGCGCCTTCCGCTCCGGCAAAGTCGATGTGCTCGTCGCCACGGACGTGGCCGCCCGCGGCATCGACGTCGACGACGTGACGCACGTGGTCAATTACGAATGCCCGGATGATGAGAAGACCTACCTCCACCGGATTGGGCGGACGGGCCGCGCGGGGGCCTCCGGCGTCGCCGTGACGCTCGTGGATTGGGAAGACGTGGCGCGCTGGCAGATGATCGATCGCGCACTCAAGTTGCCTTTCAAGGATCCGATCGAGACGTACTCGACCAGCGAACACGTCTACGCGGGCTTGAAGATTCCGGCCGGGACCACCGGGAAACTGCCCAAGGACAAGCGGACCCGCGCAGGACTCACCGCCGAGGCGGTTGAGGACATCGGCGAGACCGGGAAGAAGTCGGGCAAGGGTCGTGACAAGCCGAAACGCCCCACCGAGCAGCGCGCGAAAAGCGAGCGCCCACGCGAGGACCGGGAGAAGAAGTCCAAGCGGCCCCGCCAGCGCACCCGCAAGGGTGAACCGGTCTCAGGCCAGTAGTACCGACGCGAGGTCGCGGTAGGCACGAGCGGCGGGACTCCCCGGCGCGGTGGCCAAGATCGTGCGTCCCGTTGCCGGAGCTTCCGCAACGCGCACGCTTCGGGGAATCGGTGCGAGCACGGGCACCTCGTAGCGCTCGGCGAGATCATCGCGAATCGCCCGCGCATGCAGCGACCGTCCGTCGTACAGGGTCGGGAGGATGCCGACAACGCGCAGATCAGGATTGGCCCACCTCTGCACCTCCGCCACCGCCTCCATCACCTGACCCACTCCGCGGTGGGACAGGGTCTCGCAATGAACGGGGATGAGGACGTCGTCGGCTGCGACGAGCGCGTTGATCGTCATGATGCCCAAGGACGGCGAGCAATCGAGAATCACCCAGTCGTACTTCCCGCGGTGCAAGGCCACGAAGTCGCGCACAAGTCTCTCCCGTCCCGATCTCGCCGCAAGCGCATGGTCCGCACGGGCAAGGTCCGATGTGGCGGGGAGTAGATCCACACCCTCGGCCGTGCCGATGATTCGCGCGGAATCACCCAGGAACGGTGTGGCATCGCGTGGGACATCCTCGGGATCGATACCCAACGAGAAACTCGCGCACGCCTGCGCATCGAGATCGAGAACGAGCACACGCTTTCCTCGCTCAGCCAACGCGGACGCCAGGGTGATCGACGTGGTCGTCTTCGCGACCCCGCCCTTCTGGTTGGCAATCGCCAGCACCCGTGCACCCTCGACCACGGCGGGGCCCTCTCCGAGCGGCATCAGGTTCGCGGTGGATCTTCGTGCTGGGTGCTCTCCGATGTCGGTGCTAGGGCATCGAGTCGCCGCAGGATCTCCTGCTGCTGCTTGATGACGTATGCCAGCCGCGCATCCGTTGTCGAGGTCTGCCGACTCGTGGACTTGCTAGAGCGGGAATCGCGCACCGCCCACGTGAGCAGTCCCCCGTAGAGAGCCCCCAGGAAAATGGCGCTCACGATCTGGAGAACAGTGACGATGATCTGACCCTCATCGGTCAGCGGAGCCCCCACCTTGAGTGACGTGAGGCGGAAGAGCGTGGCCACTGTGAACTCCGCAGCGGCTCCCGGCTGCGCAAGAGGAGCGTTCGGGTTTTGCGCCTCCGCACCAAGGAGAGCGATTGATCCCATGATGATTGTGCCTACCGACCCGAGGAGCACGAACATGAAAACTTGGCCTGCCGAGATGCGTCGCAGTTGGAGCACGTACCCCACAACCAGGAACACGATCGCGAGGCCGGGGAGGTTGATGAAGATGGGCAGGGGGGTCAGAAGCATCGCAACATCCGACATCCGCACCAGACGCGACTCCTGAGTGCGCCGCCGATGGATGATGTCGAGGATCATCGCGGCGAGGATCACTGCCCACATCGCGGCGAGGATGATCCAGAGCACCGTGCGCCCGACGTCGTGAACGGGGACGAACGCCAGCCACGTGACGATGAGCCCGTATGCCATGGACTTCGTGATCGCCCGCATCACCACGAACCAGGTGGGAGCGGGAATCGGGAGCGCGGCCTCCGCGGCAAGCCGGGACCGAATGCCGGAGGACTGCGCGCGCTGGTCACCAGGCTTCCGGGCTTCACCGTCCGTCGGTGGAGTCGGCGGGCTCACATCGGGCTCGGACATACACCAAGGTTAGTGTGAGCAACCCGATTCCATGGATGTTCAACGAGAGGCGTGAATGGTGGCAGACGAGGACCGTCGTGGCTCACTGACAGCCGTCGGCTCGGGCATTAAATCCGTGGCACACCTGACACTCGAAGCACAAGCGCATATCCGCGCCGCGGACATGGTCTTGATCTGTGCGGCTGACGCTGTCACCGACGGCTTCATTCGCGATCTAAACCCCCGGATCGAAGACCTGCACGTCTATTACGGCCAGGATCGCCCGCGCCGAGAGACGTATCGCGCTATGGCGGATCGGATGGTCTGGCACGTCTGTGAGGGGCGTGAGGTGGTCGTGGTGATGTATGGGCACCCCGGTGTCTTTGTGAACCCCACATTCGTTGCCATCCAAGAACTGCGCGACCTGGGGTACCCGGCCCGCATGTTGCCCGGGGTTTCCGCAGAGGACTGCCTCATCGCGGACCTCGAGGTGGACCCGGCGGCCCACGGTCTCCAGACCTACGAGGCCACCTTCTTCATCACGCGTGCGGTGACCATCGATATCCACGTCCCCCTCATCCTGTGGCAGGTGGGGTTGGTGGGAGACCACGGGTTCAACCGCGCCGGCTTCGACGGCCGACACCTGGACCTGCTCATCTCCCGGCTTGTGGAGCTGTACTCGCCGGAGCACGAGGTGGTCATCTACGAGGCCGCGCAGCACCCCCTGGCCCACCCGCGAGTCGTGGTGCGCCCCGTGGCACAGGTGCAGCAGGCCGACCTCACCGCGATTTCCACGATGTTCATCCCGCCGTTGGGCGCACCCCCACCACAATCGGATACCCTCGCAATACTGCGTGAGCGCGACGGAGAATAGGCACGTCGACGTCTGTGAAGGAGAGCACCGTGTCGGTCACCACCGTGGAAGAGTTCTTGATCAACACGTGCCTGGACGCCCATGCCCTTCGGGATGCCCAGAGCGATCTCGCCACGGCACTGGCGCAGGCCGGAGTGCCCGACACAATCGCACCGCTGATTGCGAGCGGACGCGGGCCCGCGATCTCGGCCGCCGTGCGCGCCACTCGCCCACAGCCAGCCGCCGCAGAGATCGAGACTTACGCCCAGGAGCGCGCGGCCGTCGATCCGATCTTTGCTATGCGTCTGCGGGATGAACCCCGCCCCACCCTCGAGCGCGCATTCCTGGTCACATTCCCCTCGACGCGCACCGTGGAGTCAGAGGACATCGACGGCACAGTGGTCGTCCGAGTCTTCGACCGCCCCGGTAGGTCCGGACTTTCGGCACCGCAGTCGAGCGCGGATCCGGATATTGATTTCGTCGGTCCCGGAGATGTCGATGTGGACGTAGACATCGATATTGACATCGATGATGTGGTGGACGTCGAGACTATCGAGACCGATACGGATATCGATATCGATGAT
>VGCC01000012.1 GCA_016870195.1 Actinomycetota bacterium | reverse complement strand
AGGGCATCCTGCACGGCTGGATCGGTGGCGCATGCGCCGAGCCAGTAGTCATCCGCGAGGCCAAGCGGGTAATCGAGGCGGGCACGCCGTCCCTCATCTGGCTCGGGCAACCAGAAGACTTCGAAGGCATGCACGTGCCCGCGGGTGTCGTCACGGTGCCGATGTCCTGTCAGAGTGAAGGTGCCCTGCAGTTGTTCATTGAGCCGGTGCTCGCAGCACCTGAGGTGATCGTGGTCGGTCGATCTCCGATGGCGATGACCCTGCTCGACCTCGTGCGCGGAGTCGGTTGGCGCGGCGAGATCGTCGACGGACCCGACTTCACAGCCGCATCAGTAAACCCCTCCAGCGTCGTCGTTGTCGCCACCCAGGGACATGGGGATGAGGAGGCGGTGGAGGCGGCGGTCTCGGGTGATCCTGCGTTCGTCGGGCTCGTCGCATCGCGCAAGCGCGGTGAGGTGGTGCTGGGCTTCCTCGCTGATCGCGGAGTTTCGGCGGAGCGCATCGCACGGGTGCGGGTCCCGGTGGGACTCGACCTGGGTCACACCACGCATCGGGAGATCGCGGTATCCATTCTGGCGGAACTCGTGCAACTCCGTGCCTCGGGCGCCTTCGCGGGGCGCCGCACCCTTCTGCCCGTGGTGGAGCCGGCCCAGGTCACCGACCTGGTGTGCGGGATGACGGTCGCGGCAGTCCCCGCCAATCGTCCGTTCGAGTATCAGGGGACCACGTTTTACTTCTGTGCCATGGGGTGCCGGGTCGCATTCGAGAAGGATCCCGAATCGTTCATCCACCAGGAGGTTCCATGCTGATCACCCAGACGTTCGACATCGACCAGCCGGTCGATCAAGTGTGGAAGTTCTTCGATGACATCCCTCTCGTGGCGTCCTGCATCCCCGGTGCGGATCTGCGCGAACACGTCGGCGACGACGAGTACCGGGGTGACGTCACCATCTCCGCGGGTCCGGTGAAGCTGGAATTCACGGGCGCGGTCAAAATCACCAGCCGCGACGATGCGCGCAAGGCGATCGTCCTCGATGCGGCCGGCGCCGACAAGAAGGGCCGGGGGGCGGCCAATGCGCTCCTCAACGTCACCTTGCAGCCCCTGGGTGGCTCGACCCGCGTGAACATGTCGATGGAGTTGGCGATTTCGGGAGCAGCCGCGCAGTACGGTCGCGGTCTCGTCCAGGATTTCACCGCCGTCCTGATCGACCAGACCGCTGGCTCGATGAAGTTGCGCATGAACGCGATCGCCGAGGGACGCGACCCCATGGACGTCGGTGCGCCGAAGGCTGCGAGTGGCTTGGCCATCGGTTTCACCGCCTTCACGAAGGCTGCAAAGCGCATATTCGCCCGCTTCTTCCTGCCCTACACACCGGCCCCGAGTCGCTAGGAGGTATTGAGATGAGTTTGTGGGCAATCGGAAATCTGCTCCTGCTGATCGTGATCGTGCCGGTTCTTGTCGCCTTACTGAACCGGGTCCTCGATGCGCTCGAGCGCATTCGAGGCGCGGCCTCCGACACCTTGGCCGGGGGCGTTGCATTGATCGGGGAACTCCACAACACGCCTGAGTTGTTGGTCAAGACAGATGTCGCAATCAAGGAAGTTGCCAATGGAGCGGTGCGCTACGCCGGTCCCGTCTCGAAGTTGCTGGGCTAGGAGGAGACATGCCAGTAGATGCAGTCATCACACTCATTCTCGGTGCGCTGATCATCGGGGCGGCGGCCCTTGGGCTGATCCGGGTGAGCGGCCACCTCAAGGCGACGAGCGACACGCTCGAAACCCTCGATGGCGGTGTCCAGGTCATCGTCGCGCAGACCTCGACCGTCGTACCGACGGTGGCATCCGTGAACGCCAGCCTGGCACCCGTCCGTGCCTTCGCCGAATCGATCTAGGGAGAGAGATGGACTTCACTGGACACGAGGGGTGGCTCCTCGGGTACGTCATCGGACTGGTGGTCGTACTCGTGGTTGTCGCCCTGGTCGTACCCATCCTGGTGCTCGCATGGCGCATTGGGACCCAGGCCGGAAGCATCCTCGGCGGTCTGCAGCAGGCGGAGCGGAATACCGCGGGGCTTGCTGGACTCAACGAGACGATCGCCTCGGCGTTGGCCATTATCGCTGGACTCAAGCGCGGACGCGCACGGTTGGGAGGCTGAGATGGATCCCCAGGTCGAACAGTTGTGGACGATGGCCAACATCCTCGGCCTCGTCGTCGTGGTTGCGGTGGCGGCATTGCTCACCCTCTTGGTGATCTTCGTCCACCGGATCCGCGTTCGGGTCGCCGCGATCAAGGCAACGCTGATCGCTACAAAGAACAACACGGCTGACACCGCCTTGATCACGACAACCGCGGGCGGCGTCGAAGCGGTGCTCGCCGAAGGGTTGGAACACCATCTGTTCCTCGGACGCGTATTGGACAAGGTGCGGTCATGAGCTCACTTCAACTGTGGTCTGTCATTGATGTGGTCCTGCTGATCGCGGGCCTGGCCATCTACCTGTTCATCGTCGGCTCGCAATTGAAGAAGATTGCTGCCGACCTTGAGGAGTCCGCCGATCTCGTCTGGCAGATCAAGAAGGATGCGGAAGCAATCGAGCCGGGGCTCACGGCCATCAACACGACCGGTGGGGTCGTCGCGGGCGCCCTGCCTCTGCTCTACGGAATGGGCGAGGGCATCGTTGCGGGTGCGACGTTCAACCATGAGGCTGCTGAGGCCGATGGAGTGAACCGTCCTGCGATGGGTACCCGCCGCTCGCGGTTGCTGGAAGGCGTCGGAGTCAACGACTAGTCGGGTTCGCGCCCAGTGGTGAGGGCGTCTGTGACCGGCGCGTCATAGGCCCCGATCCACTCCTCTTTCCACGCCTTGTCGAACTTCTCGACGTTGCAACTGGGGTCGTAGATGGCGATCAACTCGCGGGTGATCTGTTCTCGGTGCGAGCGTGTCCCACCAGGCACGTCGAGCCAGCAGACGTGCACGTTGAACTTCCCCCCGGCCCGGTTCACCCAGGCGGCGGCACGCGGGTGGCGGAAGGGGAATCCTTCGGTCGAGAGGTCGTCGGAATGTCCGACGAAGATCACCGGGAACTCCTGCGGCTTCTTGGGGTCCTTGGCCAGGATCGCGTAGACGGCGGGCTCGGCGGGCGGCGTCCAGCCGGCGAGGGCCCGAGGCCCCTCGAAGGAGTAGCCCGCGAGGCTGCCGAGTCGGATCACTGCGGTTCATCCTCGAGGTCGGCATAGTCCTCGTCCTCACCGATGGTCTCTGCCTGGGTGACCGGCCATGGGGGCAGGGAGGTGGTTGCCACTGCGGCGGTGAACTGCTCGAGCGCGAGGTCGACGGCGGCGTCGGATGTGTCCGCCTCCACCACGATCTGCGCGCCATAGCCCATGGTGCCGAAGCCGGAGGCGATGCCGTTGAGGGTGGCGACGGCGTCGGCGAGCTCGACGACCTCCTCGAGGGTGACCTCCCGGTCGCCCTCGGCACGCAGGGACACGCTGAAGCGCATATCAGCCCACCTTCGAGAGTCGCGCGGCAAGTCGCTCGAGGCTAGCGAGGTTGTGACCGGAGTGCACCTCGTCGATGAAGGGGTCGGCCACGATCATCCCCATCGACGCGGGGACGTAGTCGACGGCGTCGCCCTTGTGCGGGTTCACCCAGATGACCCGGTGGGCGATGCGGGCCAAGGTCTCCATGGATTCGGCGAGCGCGGCCGGATCACCGCGATCAAGGCCGTCGGAGCACACCACCACGATCGCGCCGCGGCCCAGGCGTGACCGGCGTGCCTCGCGGGTGAACTGCCGTAGGGAATCCCCGATGCGGGTGCCGCCATCCCAGTCGAGAACGGACTCACCCGCCAGACGCATGGCGTCATCGGGCTCGCGTCGATCCAAGTTCTTGGTGATGCGGGTCAGTCGCGTGCCGAAGCAGAACACGTCGACCTTGGCGTTCGCCCGCCGCGCACAGTAGGCGAACTGGAGAAGGTTGCGGGAATAGTCGGCCATCGATCCGGAGACATCCAGAATGAGTACGAGTGGACGTAGCTTGTAGCGGCGTTGCTTATAGGCGAGAGTCCGAGGTTCACCGAGGTGTCGCATCGCGTCACGCACCATCCGGCGCATATCGAGGCTCGCGCTGCGTCGCGTTTTCTCCATCCGATGGGTCCGTCTGCGCGGGGGAGTCACCTTGAGTCGAGAGATCAGCCGGCGAACCTGCCGCAGTTCCTGATCCGAGCACTCGCCGAATGCCTTATGACGGTAGACCTCGGATGTGCTCGCTAGATACCCGAGCTTCACCTCGTCCGGGCTGACCTGCCCGGGCAATCCGGTCTCGGTGTTGGGGATCTCGAGTGTCGCCCCCGCATTCGCCGAGGAGCGCATCGTCTTCTTGCGTTCGTCGGCGGAAGCCGGGTCGATGTCCAGGAAGAACTTCTGGAAGACCATGTTGTAGATCGGCACATGATCGCGACGACGCACCATGGTGGAGCGACCTGCCCAGTAGACGTCCATGAGATCCGTGACGTTGAGCGTTGCGACCCCGGATGTGAAGGTCAGGATGTCGTCGGTTCCGATCGGCAACCCGGCCGCGCGCAGCGCGTGGCCGAATTCCACGAGCAGCTCGTCGTACCCGCTAGGCGATGACATCCTGGATGCTTCGAGAGGCGTAGTCGAGATCGTCGCGGTCCTTCACCACGGCACCGAGGGTGTCGAGCGCGGCATCCGCGGTGAGTGACTGCGCGCCGAGTGCGGTGAGGCTCTCCGACCAATCCAGGGTCTCGGCGACACCGGGGAGTTTCTCAAGGTCCATCTCGCGAAGCTTGTTGACCGCTCCGACGACCTGCGCGGCGAGTGCCCCACCTATGTGCGGGAGACGGCTGCGAACGATCGCGATCTCGCGTTCGGCATCAGGGAAGCCGATCCAGGTGTAGAGACATCGACGCTTGAGGGCGTCGTGCAGTTCGCGGGTGCGGTTGGAAGTGAGGATCACGATCGGACGTGACTCGGCGCGGATCGTGCCCACCTCGGGGATGGTCACTTGGAAGTCACCGAGCAATTCGAGGAGAAACGCCTCGAATTCGTCGTCCGCGCGATCCACCTCATCGATCAGGAGCACGCACCGATCACCGGCGCGAACGGCGTGGAGGAGCGGGCGCTCAAGCAGGAAGCGCGGACCGAAGAGATCCTCGTCGGAGTTCTCGGCGTCCTGGAGTGACCGGACGAACAGCATCTGACGTGCGTAGTCCCACTCGTAGAGCGCATGATGGATGTCGATGCCCTCGTAACACTGAAGGCGAATGAGATCACGGTCGAGCATCGTGGCCACGGTGCGGGCGAGCTCGGTCTTGCCGACCCCGACCTCGCCCTCGAGCAGGAGAGGCTTGCCCAGTTGCAGTGCCAGGAAGAGCGACGTGGCCAAACCTCGATCGGCGATGTAGCCGCGGGCGCGCAGATCTTCGGTGAGGGAGGCGACGTCCACGTCAGTTGCCGAGCACGAGATCTACAAGTGAACTACCCCCGAGCTTGCCCTCCCGGGCAAGACGATTGCGCCAGGCGGTCGCGACGTCGACGCCTTCGTCACCGAAGCCATCGAAACCGACGTCCTTCATGTTCCGGCACACCTTGGTGGGGCTGCACTCGGCGTCGAGCTCGGGCTGGCTGTCCCCCTGCTGCCAGATGGCACGCAACACCTCGCCGGCGTTGTCGCTTTCCTCGGACATGGCACCTCCTCGACGCGACTTGAGGGTAGCAACGCCCGGGGATCGGCGCATACGGACGCTAGCCTGGAAGCCCCGGACAAGGAGCCTCGATGACCTTCCTCTACAACCTGCTCGTCGTCCTCCACTTCATCGGCCTCGCCAGCGTCGTGGGCGGCTTCCTGGTCCAAATGCGCTCGGCAGAAAAGGGTGTCAACCCGGCGATGCTCCACGGGGCCCTGACGCAGTTGGTCACCGGCCTGCTCATGGTCGGCCTGATCGAGATGGGGATGGTCGAGGAGACACTCGACATGGCCAAGATCTCGGTCAAGCTCGCGATCACCCTGGTCATCACGGTGTTGGCTTTTGTCGGACGGAAGAAGCCGCTGCCGCAGACCGGCCTCTGGGGCGCCATCGGCGGACTGGCGATCGTGAACATCGTGATCGCCGTCTTCTGGGCCTAGGGGGCGGTCACCACCTGGAAGGCCTCGGCCAACCGGCCGGAGGGGAGTCCGCCCTGCTCGGCGGCCATCTCCAACCATTGCCGTACCCGGCCCTCGATCGCCTCGGGCATCGGCAATTGCGACGCGTGGGCCCCGATCGCGGCCATCTTCGCGGGGAAGGTGTCGGTGACATCGACGTAGTGGTCGGGGTGGGGTGAGCCCATCAGCCAGACCTCGGGGACCGACCAGGCTTCGAGTCCCTCGTCAAGCAACAGGGACGGATGGGCGAAGGGATTCTGGGCATCCGGATAGACGGAGCAGATAGCCGCCTCACCGGCGGCAAGGTGGTCCGGGTGGGAGGCAGGAATCCGGTTCCAGTTCCGGTCGGGGGACTGGATCAGCATGCGTTGGGGCCGAATCTGGCGGATCAGTCGGGAGATATCCCGGCGTAACTCATGGCTGACAGACAGCTCGCCGTCGCGGTAGCCGAGGAACCGAATATCGGTCACTCCTACGGCTTCGCCGGCCGCCCGTTGCTCGGCCTGCCGGATGGCCGGGATCTCGCCCCGGGCGACCGCCGGATCGAAGCCCCCTGCGTCGCCATTGGTGACGATCCCGTAGGCCACCTCGATGCCCTGGCGGGTCCACTGCGCCACGGTTCCGGCGGCGCCGAAATCCACATCGTCGGGATGGGCGGTGACCACCAGGATCCGGGAAACCTCGGAATCGGGCATGGGGAGCGCCATAGCGGCGCAAACTAGCGGAGGTGAATTTCCTGGAGACGCACGTGTGCCGCGTTCGTCACTTCCGTCACTCCCGTGACACAGTAGGGGGGTGCTTCCCCGTGGCCGACGCCTGCCCGCGCTCGGCGCCGTCGCGGCCCTGGCCCTCGTGAGCGTGGCATCCGGCGCCCAGGGGTTCACCCGGACCACCTGGGTTCCGACCAACTGGACCGGCGTCGTGGCCGGGGCGCCGGTACCGGGTGAGGGGCTGCCGCCGGCACCGGTGCCACCACCCTTGATTCCGATGGCCCCGGGCATCAATCCGGTCATCACGTACGAAGCCCAGAACACGTGCGACCCGACCCCGAAGCCGGGTGCCCTGCGGATCGATCAGATCATCAAGACCACGTACGGCACGAACCAGTACACCTGGATCCCGCGCGGCTGCGATGTGGGCGGCACCAGCGAACACAAGGAAGGCCGCGCCATCGATTGGATGGTGTCCGTCCGCGATCCGCAACAGCGTGCGAACGCGGAAGCATTCCTGAACTGGCTTCTCGGTCCCGATCAGACGGGAAGGATCCATGGTCACGCACTGCAACTCGGTGTGATGTATATCGGGTGGCACGACCGGATGTGGCGTGGCTACGGGATCGAGCGTGGCTGGCAGGAACTCAAGGGCTGCTTCGGCAAGGTGGAACCGAAGTACGACAACTACTGCCATCGCAATCACATCCACATCTCCCTCACCCGCCAGGGCGCGACGGGTCTCGACCCGACCGGAGTCCCGATCCCGGGGACGCCGACCGCACCGCCGGCACCTGAGGCGCCACTGGTCGAACCGGAACTGCCCGCGCGACCGCCGGCGCCGGCGCAGCCTGGTCCGGATGAGGACCTGTTTATGGCGATCGGTGCGCAACTCGGCTACCAGACCGTCGAGCAGGGTCCACTCCAACCGGGTGAGGTGCGGACCATCGAACTGCCGCCTATTCCGGTGAATGCCACGTCGGCGCTCGTGACCGTCACGACTCGGGAAGCGGAGTCCAAGACCGGCCTGCGGGTGGGTGTCATCGGCAAGAAGAGCAACGCTGTGACACTCCGCGTCCCGAAAGCCAAAGTGCGTACGTCGTTGCTCGCCGTACCCGTATCGAATGGAACCCTGCAGATCGGCGCGATGAAATCACCCGTGCAGGTGCGGATCGATGTGCTCGGTTACTCGGTGGACTACGGTATCTACCCCGCTGTGGGCTCCGTTGCGACGAAACTCCATCGTGGCCGTTACGAACCGAATCAGGTCGTCGTCGTGAAGGCCCGCGGTGTCGGGGACGTACCCCGGAAGAAGAAGAAGGTCACCGCCGTGATCCTGCGTGTCACTGCCAAGGGACGTGGGCAGGAGGGCCGTTTCGCCGCCTATCCGGTGGGCGGCGCGGATCTCGGCACCACGTCGGCGGTCATTCCAGCGATGGGACGGAAGACCAGCGTGGTGGTCGCGGATATCGGCACCCAGGGTCAGATCGCCCTGGCGTCATCTGTGAAGGCCAAGGTCAGGGTCGAGGTCGTCGGGTACGTGAGGCGCTGAGCCCCTAGGGTCTTCGCATGCAGTACGTCGAGTCCGTGGTGGACCTCATCGGAAACACCCCTCTCGTCCGGCTATCCCACGTGACGAAGGGCATCGTCCCGGAACCGGGACCGCTCGTGCTTGCCAAGGTCGAGTACGTGAACCCCGGTGGCTCGGTGAAGGACCGCATTGCCACCCGCATGATCGAGGCTGCCGAACGCGACGGACTCCTGAAGCCGGGCGGCACCATCGTCGAGCCCACGAGCGGCAACACCGGCGTGGGTCTCGCGCTCGTTGCCCAACAGCGGGGATATCGATGTGTGTTCGTCTGCCCGGACAAGGTGAGTGAAGACAAGCGCAATGTGTTGAAGGCCTACGGCGCCGAAGTCGTGGTCTGTCCCACGGCGGTCGATCCGGAGGATCCGCGTTCCTATTACTCGGTCAGCGACAGACTCGCCCGCGAGATCCCCGGCGGATGGAAGCCGGACCAGTACAGCAACCCGAATAATCCGCTCTCGCACTACGAGCAGACGGGTCCGGAACTGTGGCGCCAGACCGATGGCCGCATCACGCACTTCGTGGCCGGGGTCGGAACCGGTGGCACCATCTCGGGCACGGGCCGTTTCCTCAAGGAGGCGAGCGAGGGGCGGGTGCGGATCATCGGTGCGGACCCCGAGGGCTCGGTGTACTCCGGTGGCACCGGGCGCCCGTACCTCGTCGAGGGCGTGGGGGAGGACTTCTGGCCGACCACCTACGACACCGGAATCTGTGACGAGATCATCGCGGTTTCGGACGCCGCATCCTTCGAGATGACCCGGCGTTTAGCGCGCGAGGAGGGGCTCCTTGTGGGTGGCTCCTGCGGCATGGCGGTCGTGGCCGCACTCGATGTTGCCTCCCGCGCTACTCCCGACGACGTCATCGTCATGCTACTCCCCGACAGCGGACGTGGGTATCTCTCCAAGGTCTTCAACGACACGTGGTTGAGCTCCTACGGATTCCTCAGCTCGGACAATCAGCGGACTGTCGGCGAGGTGCTCGCGGGCAAGGTAGGTGGACTCCCGCCGCTCGTGCATACGCACCCCACGGAGACGGTCGCGGATGCCATCGCGATCCTCGAGGAGTTCGGTGTCTCCCAGGTCCCGGTGGTGCGCGCTGAACCTCCGGTGATGGCTGCGGAGGTCGTCGGGGCCGTCGTGGAGCGCGATCTTCTCGATGCGCTCTTCACCCAGAAGGCGAAACTGTCTGATCGTGTGGACGAACACATGTCCCCGGCACTGCCGATCATCGGTGCAGGGGAATCGGTTTCGAATGTGGTCGGTGTCTTGACGTCCGCGGACGCGGCGGTCGTCATCGAGGATGGCAAGCCGATCGGGATTATCACCCGACAGGACCTGCTGGGATACCTCGCGCGTTAGACGAGTGCGGGGAGGGCGAGTCCGGTGTTCGCATGGCACCGGTACCCGTGGGGAACCTTGTACAAGTACTGCTGGTGGTACTCCTCGGCCAGGTAGTAGGTGTGCCCCGCTGCCGGCGCGATCTCGGTGGTGATCGGGCCGTAGCCGCGGTCGGAGATCACACGCTGGTAGGCATCTCGGGTGGCCTCGGCCAGCGTCTGCTGCTCCGGCGTCGTGAAGAAGATCGCGCTGCGGTACTGAGTGCCGATGTCGTTGCCCTGACGGAAACCCTGCGTCGGATCGTGGTTCTCCCAGAACACCTTGAGGATGTCGAACAGCGTGACAATGCTGGGTTCGAAGGCGACCATCACGGTCTCGGTATGTCCGGTCATTCCCGTGCAGACCTCTTCGTAGGTGGGGTTGCCGGAGAAACCACCCATGTAGCCGACCGAGGTACTCACCACCCCCCGGATTGCCCACATCAGTTCCTCGGCGCCCCAGAAACATCCGGAGGCGAGGTAGATGACTTCGGTCGATGCTGACCACGGTCCGCGCAGTGAACCACCGAGCACGGTATGGGTGTCTCCGACCTCGAAGATCGGCTGCGCACGGCCAGGGAGGGCAGCATCGGGGGCGACCATCGAGGAGGAACGGAAACCGAACATTTCACTAGGGTACGGCGTATGGAGGGCTTCAACACCCGGGCGATTCACGCTGGGCAGGAACCAGACCCGCTGACCGGTGCCGTGGTCCCGCCGATCTACCAGGTGTCCACATATGCGCAGGACGGCGTGGGCGGCCTGCGCGGTGGCTACGAGTACTCACGCAGTGGCAATCCCACCCGCACTGCGCTCCAGGAATGCCTTGCCTCGCTCGAGTCACCGGTGGAACCCGCAGTGGGTCTCGCCTTCGCCTCCGGTCTCGCCGCGGAGGACACCCTGCTGCGGACGGTGCTGGCGCCCGGGCGCCACGCGGTGATCCCCGACGACGCATACGGAGGCACCTATCGACTCTTCGCCCGCGTGGCGCAGCCATGGGGTGTCGATCACACACCGGCGGACGTGACCGATCCGGCTGCGATCTCCGCGGCGATCATCCCGGGGCGTACGGCACTTGTCTGGATCGAGACCCCGACCAATCCGCTGCTCAACATCGCGGACATCGCTGCCATCGCGGATGCGGCGCATAGCGCAGGAGCACTTCTTGTTGTCGACAACACCTTCGCGTCTCCGTACCTGCAGCAGCCGTTGCTGCTCGGCGCCGATGTGGTCGTGCACTCCACGACCAAGTACCTCGGTGGACATAGCGATGTGATCGGCGGCGCACTTGTCACGATGGATGCGGAACTCGGGCAACGCCTGGCCTACCACCAGAACGCGATGGGGGCTGTGCCCGGGCCCTTCGATTCGTGGCTCGTTCTGCGCGGCATCAAGACCCTCGGCGTACGCATGGATCGCCACTGCTCGAATGCGGCGCAGGTCTCAGAGTTCCTCGTCGGTCACCCGAAAGTCTCTGCTGTGCACTGGCCCGGTCTGATGGACCATCCGGGCCACGCGGTCGCCGCGAAGCAGATGAAGGATTTCGGCGGCATGGTCTCGTTCCGCGTCCGTGGAGGAGAGAGCGCTGCGCTGGACGTGTGTGCGCGCACGCGAGTGTTCACGCTGGGTGAGTCACTCGGGGGAGTTGAGAGCTTGATCGAGCATCCCGGACGTATGACGCATGCGTCTGCGGCGGGAAGTCCGCTCGAAGTTCCCGCAGATCTCGTGCGGCTTAGTGTCGGGATCGAGGACGCCGAGGATCTACTCGCGGACCTCGACCGGGCACTCCCCTAACTCGTCGGGGACGGGCTGGGCGCGGGCGTCACCGAAGGTGACTCTGTCGGGGTCGGCGTTGCAGTGGGAAGTGCGGGAGTCTCGCCGACCACGGGCATCATGTCCGCAACTCGACACTGGGGTCCGGCACAGGCTGCGAGGGCTCGTGTTTGAGCCGCTAACTGCGCGACGAGGGCAGGGTCCGCGACCGGCATCAGGTTGACGAGTTCGTACGGATCTGACTCGCGGTCGTAGAGGGTCCGCGAGCCGTCCTTGTACTCCACATACAGCCACTTCTCTGTGCGGAGGGCATCGAACTGGGGTGGGTTGCCGCGTTGATAGTCCGGGTCACCCGGTCCGGACTCGCCGAGGCTCTCCGAGAGCACTCCGGTGCGCCAGGGCACAGGTGCCTGCCCGGTGTCCACGAAGGGCTTCAGTGAGCGCCCATCAACCCACGCGGGCGCCTGACGACCGAAGATCTCGGTGAACGTGGGCGCGAGATCAATGGCACTTGTCATAGCGCTGATCCGCGTGCCGGGAATCACACCGGGCCCCACCATCACAAGTGGCACCACCGTGTCGAATGCGTACGGAGTCCGCTTGCCCTTGGGTAGCCGGAAGTGTCCCAGGTGGTATCCGTTATCAGCGCTGATGACGACCAAGGTGTTCTCGGCTTTGCCGGAATCCCGCAGAGCGAACAGCACGGCCCCGACGGAATCGGCAACGGACTCTGCCGACTGCGCACGGCGGCGCCAGATCCGATCGTCACCGGCCTGTTGCTCATCGGTACGTGCCCGGAATCTCTGCAACCAGGGTGGCTCGTTCACCCCGAAGGCGTTGTAGGTCGGTGTGCGGGGTGCACCGGTGACGCCATGGGTTTCCTTGTTGCGATTCGCAATAGGTGACGGCTTGTGCGGACTGTAGGTCGACAGCATGGCGAAGAAGGGCCCGGAGGATTCCCGGATGAACGCTGTCGCCTTACGGGTGATGACGTCGTTGAGGAAGTCTACCGGACGTCGGCCGAAGTCCTCGAGTTTTCCGTTCACGTTCAGTGTGTAGTCGTATCCCGAGTAACTCTCACCGCGAGTGGTGGGGACGGCCCACTCATCCCAGCCCGGGGGGATGTAGGTGAGCGCATCCCGATCGGGGTACCCGTTGAGGTACTTGCCGAACATGCCGGTGCGCACGCCGGCATTGGACAGCCAGACGGGCAGGTTGCTCACCTGCTCATTGCGCTTCGTGAACGTTGCCCAGCCACCACCGGTCTCCTCGAGATTGGAGATGACCAGGTGGTTGTGGATGTACTGCGAGCGCAGAATCGAAACGCGCGAGGGGCAGCAGAGCGAGTCGACCACCGTGTGATTGGTGAAGGTCACGCCCTGATCCTGGAGTTCCGCCAGGCGTGGGATCTGGCGAAAGAGTTCCCAGTCCAGATCGTCGGCGATGATGAACACGACGTTCTCGATCTTCGCCGGTGACTGACTAGCACTCGGGCTCGGATCCTGGGTGGCGGCCGAAGGAGTCGGCTCTACGACCGTGTCCGCCTGTACGGCGGTTGTCACGGGGGAGAACACCGAGAGTGCTGTCAGGCTCGCGACCGATCCGAGGGCGGTAGCGCAGGCGACCACTGCGACGGTGAGACGTCGTCGTGTCACGCGGCACTCCGTCGAAGCGTCTCGGGCATGCGGAGTACCAGGATGATCGGCAGGATCGTGAGGACCACACCGGCGGCGAACGCCCAATCGAAGTCGAAGGCGTCCACGAGTAGTCCGGCGATCAGTGGGCCGACGACCGCACCGAGGTCGGACATCATCTGATACGTGGCGACCACAATCCCTCCCTTGCGGCCACCCATGATGTCACCCACGACAGCCGATGGAGCCGAGCCCAGGAACGCTGCTCCATATCCCTGGACCGCCATCGAGGCGAGAAAGAGCAGCACCCCCACCATCCCGGCCGCCCCGAGGGTGTTCGCCGCGTAGTCGGAGGCCGTGAGCAGGATCATGCTGATCAAGGTGGCCACGGAGCCGATGAGCAGGGCTTTGCGGCGACCTTGGATATCGGCCATCCGCCCGGCGGGAAGGAGCATGACGGCCTGGAGCGCGGCTGCCGCCAGGAATCCGAAGCCAGACAGAGACGCACCGCGGGCCAGACCTTCGACAACGAACAGTGGCACGACCGAGGAGCGCAGACCGAAGGTCACGAATCCGGTGGTGAGGTTGCTTCCCAACGCCGCCTGGTACGCGCGGTTGCGCAAGGCTTCGCGGAGTTCACTCAGTCTGTTCTCATTGCCGTGGGCGACCTCATGTTCACGTTCGCGTAGATGCGCACTCGAGAGGTAGACCACTGCGACGAGTGTCGCAATGAGCAGGGCTCCCGCGTAGACGAAGAAGGGTGCGCGGATGGACCACGCCACAAGGATTCCCCCGACGGCCGGCCCTGCCACGCCGCCGAAGAGGAAACCACCCTGGAAGGCGGCGGCTGCACGACCACGCTGCTCGGTATCGACAACGCGAAGCAGGAGAGCCATCGCGGAGACCGTGAACATCGATGAGCCGATGCCGCCGACACCACGGAGCAGGATGAGTTGGAGCAGGCTCTGGGAGAAGCCTGCAGCGAGGCTGGAGAGTCCGACGATCGCGAGACCGGACGACATGATTACGCGCTCGCCGAAACGATCCGTGAGGGCCCCGGCCCCGGGAGCGCTGACGAAACGCATGAGCGCGAACACCGAGATCACGGCACTCACCTGGAGTGCTGAGACATCGAACGTCCTGGCGAAGATGGGCAGCGACGGAGCGAGGATTCCAAAGCCGAGTGCGACACAGAAGGCGATCGCGGTGAGGACCGCTACTTCCTTGGGGAGACCGGCCAAGAGGGGTGTGCGACGGATCGCACGGGCAGTCCGCTTCACAAAGACACGGCGGCGGAGAGCTTCTGCGACTCGAGTGCCGCCGCGAAGACCCGATGGGACATCAAAGCCTCGTCGGGTGTGGCGCACCCGAATCGGTCGCCGAGGGCGCCAGCGCGTTCCGCAAGGTAACTCGCCCACATCTGCAGGAGTGCATCCGAGAAACCGAACTCGAAGATCGCGGGGGAGATCATCGGCCAGGCGGACACATTCCCTGGTTGGACTTCCTCCCACACCTGCTCGGACCCACGTCGGAGGAAGCGATGGAAGACCGTGGGGTTCCGGGTGGTGAAACGGACACCGGCATCCATACCCAATGCCTCGAAGACCCAGGAGTTCGTGTTTCCTGGGGAGATACGTCGGGTCTCCCAGACCATGGGGAACATTCGGTCAGGATGAGTCGTCTCCTGCGCGCGAAGAAGGAGCATGGCGTTATCCCAGGTATCACACGGGACCATGTCGCTACTGCCCGCACTCGCGGGACGCTCGGTCACGATCGAGTCGAGCACCGCGAAGACCTGGGTGGGCACATAGCCCAGTCGGAGTGGGACATGTGCAACATGCATCCCGAGATCACCCATCACACCGATCTCGCCGCAGATCTCGGCTCGTCGCTTCCAGTTGATCGGCTTGTTCCGATCCATATCCGAGGAGTGGTGGAAGGCGGCACGCACTTCGATCAGCTCACCGAGATCGCCGCAGGCAGCAAAGGCGCGCTGGGCACCGGGGAAGAAAGGAAGCTCACTGCTCACCCGGACGAATCCGGGTGAGGCGTCGATGGCCGCGACGATTCGTTCCGCGGAGGCGAGGTCGATACCGAATGGCTTCTCGCCGAGGAAGTCACGTCCGGCATGAGCGGCAGCGATGTAGATCTCCTCATGGAGGTTGTGCGGAACTGCGATGTAGAGGACGTCCACGTCATCGCTGGCGATCAGGTCCTGCCAGTTCGGGGTGCTCAAGGTGACGCCCGCGTTGGTCTCGAACCACTCTCGCGCCGCCGGATTCGGATCTGCGATCGCGGTCACGCGCGGTTGGGCGGGATGGTCGACGAGATGCATCCATCGACCGCTGAGCGCAACGAGTTCGCGGCCCATCAGGCCGCCTCCGATGACCCCTATTCGGACCGTGCTGCTCATCCTGCGGCGAGGATTTGTTCAGCCTGCTCGACCGTGGCGTTCTGATGGAGCATCGCCATCAGTGCTCGGGTCATCGCTCCAGGATTCGGGTGTTGGATGATGTTGCGCCCGTAGACGATTCCAGCGGCTCCCTGGTCGAGTACCGACTTGGTTCGCTCGAAGAGTTCACGGTCGCTGACTCGACCTCCACCGCGCACAAGTACGGGAATGCCCGTTGCCGTGCGCACAACGTGGTGGTAGTCGCTTGCATTGTCGGTGGGATCCGCCTTGATGATGTCCGCACCCAACTCGACGGCTTGCCTGACCAGCGGCACGATCGTGTCGACGTCACCGTTGACCGAGTAGCCACCACTCGAGCCCTCCTTCATGACGAGTGGCTCGACCATCAGGGGCATTCCGTACCGATCGCAATCCTGGCGGGCGCGCAGCACGTTGCCGATGCACGCCTCCTTCACATCGGGGCGCCCTGGTAGGTCGAAGAGATTGACCACGATGCAGGCCGCGTCCAGTTGGACGCCTCGCAGGGCGGGATCCGGGATCATCAGGCTGAACATGTGCTCGGGAAGTGGTGACCCGTACACATTGGCCACGTCCGTCCGCATCACGAGCGCTGGTCTCGCCCGGCCACCGTTCTCATGTTGCAGGAGGCTCGCCTGCCCCTGGGTGAGTTGGATGGCGTCCGGGTTGGCCCCCACGAGAGTGGCGACGGCCGTACGGAGGTTCTCGATTCCGGCGAGGAAGGCGCCTTCCCCGAAGAAACCGTGATCCACGGCAACGTCGAAGCACCTGCCTGAGGATGGATTGAATAGGCGGTTCATCCGCGGTGTGATGTCAGTCATGCCGCTCCCTAGGCGAAACCATGATGGGATGAGGCCTCGAGCCTATCCGTGGCGGCGCAGGGTGGTGTGACATTGCCGCGGGCTCGAGGAGGGTGAAGCCTTATGGCGGGGACCGACTCGCAGCGCTCAGCCGTCTACGCGGCGGAGGATCAGTGGTCGGCGATCCTCGACAGGGGCGGGATCGTCGATTTCTTCGGGTCCACGCTGGTCGTCCCCACCCAGCGGAGGTTCGGGGATCTCCAGGCCGCTCGTGACTACGTGCAGGGCGTGTGCGCGATGATCGGGGTCGAGGCGCCCGTCGTGCGCGCCCGTCGGGGACACACGCGCGCCCATTACGAAAGCTCCACGGCGACGATCGCGATCCCCGATATGGAGTCCACGGGTGCGTGGGCGGGGCGGGAATCCGTCGTGCTGCACGAGATCGCCCATCATTGGACGTTCCTTACCTGCGGCTCACTGACCCATGGCCGTGACTTCCGGTCCGCCATGCTGACCGTCGTGTCGGAAACCCTGGGCGATCAGGCGGCACTGCTCTTGCGAGCGGGGTATGACGGAGCGGTTTGTGGCTGATCTGACGCGTCGGATCACCGCCCTCCTGGATAAGGCGGACCGCACCGACAATCCCTTCGAAGCCGAGGCCTATGTGCTGAAGGCCCAGGCGCTGGCGACGATGGCGAGCATCGATCTCGCCGCTGCCCGCGTGCGGGCACCCGAACAGCAGGAACCTGTGACGCGCACGGTCATCATCGGCGAGAAGGGCCGGAGGGCGAATCAGCACCTCATCGGACTGTTCGTAGTCGTCGCCCACGCAAACTCCGCCCACGTCGATGTGGCGTCGGACTCCACCTACGTGATCGGTTACGGCATGCCGCGTGACCTCGATGTCGTCGAGGCCCTCTTCGCTGCGATTTCCGTGCAGATGGTGGCCGCGGCCGGCACGTATATCACCGGCGGTGCCTGGCGCGGGGAGACCTATGTGCAGCGGGGGACCCGCCGCACCAGGAAGCCCTTCACCGCCCAGACGGCCCGCGCGGCCTTCTACCGCGCCTATGTCGAGCGCATCGGCGAGCGGCTGCAGGAGGCACGCCGGGAAGGCATCGTGGAAAGCGATCGGGCGACCGCGGGGGGCGCGGGGGAACTTGTCCTGCGCGACGCGGAGCGTCAGGTGCGGGACTACCACCGCCGTACGTCGTCGGCACGCGGCCGCTGGGGTGGGTACTCCGGGGGCGCCCGGCCTTCGGGAACCGCGGGTGAGCAGGGCCGGGCGGCCGCCGGCCGCGCCCGCCTGGCCGGCCAGGGGGAACTCGGCCAGCGGGGTCGATTGGGGCCCGGGCATCCCGGCTGAGCAGTACGCACGTCATAAAATACTTAAAAGGTACTTATCGCCCATTTTCGACGTCTGTGTGGCACCCGGGGATTCGCACCGCAGACTGACATAGTGGAGGCATCCTGCTTCCCCCAGGAGGACCTGTGATTGGCGATGTGGTGAGGGCTATTGCAGCCATGCTCGCCGCCGAACAGGTGGCGGGCGTCCATCCGACCGTGGCCTTCGAAGCTCCGAAGAAGGATTGGGCCGCTGCGCGCACGTCTCCCACGCTGAATCTCTTCCTCGCGGACATCCGCGAGGATCTGACGAGGCGAACGACCACACTCGTCAAGGAGAAGAACGCGGACGGTGTCGCGGAGTACTACCGCCAGCCATTCCGCTTCTACGACCTCACCTTCACGTTGACGGCGTGGACGAATCGGCCCGAGGATGACTACGCACTGCTGGGGCTCGCGCTCATTTGTCTGAATCGCTACGACTACGTCCCTCCATCGTTCTGCAGCGACGAGCTACAGGCGTTCCTCGATGAGGGACACGTGCTCAACATGCGCGTGGGCGGCAAGATCTTCTCCGATCGGTTCGCAACTGAGTTGTTCTCGGCCATGGGAACCGATTACCACGCGATCGTCTCCGTGGTGATCACGCTTCCAGTACCGGCCGGGGTGCGCGAACCTGCGGGTCCGCCGCAGACCCAGCCGCCGAGGATCGGTGTCACCGATACGCGGGGCCCCTCCACCGATGAGATTCTCGGCCGGGACCCGAAGGATCCCGATGCGGGTCTCCGCACGCGCACGAGGGCCACGCCATGATCTGGACTCTGTCGCGAGCCGAACTCGCCCCCTTCGATTCGATCATGATGACTCTCGCCATTCTCGGCGAGCGCGTTGCGCGGACGGTGGAAGCCACTCGCCTTGAGGGCGATGTTCCCGATGAGCACCGGGGATCGTTCTTCCCGCACGACTTGATCATCCGCGATGCTCGATCTGCTCCGCCCGGCGCGGAAGACGTCACGTTGTCACCATCTGATCTGCCCGAGTACCTCGTGTCGTGGGCAGCCACGATCGGACTCACCGATCGGGAACTCGGGGCGATCCTTTTGGCCGCGTCACCTTCACTCGATCCGCGCTTCGAACACTTCTTCATCGTCTTGAACAACGAAAGTGGAACCTCGGGACCCTCCATCACCACGGCACTCCGGCTGCTGGGGCTCGATCCAGCGGATCCCGACAACAGGGCGATGTTCGATGCGGATTCCCGGCTTTGCTCCCTGGGTCTGATCGAAGTCAAACGGGAGAATCATCCGTTCCCTGCTCGGACACTGCACGTGTCCGAACGTGTGGTGCGCCACATGCTCGGTGATGACCGCTTCGGGCCCGAGGTTGACCCGTTTCTGCGACGTATGGATGCGCCGGACGTGGGTCACGAGTTGCTGCCACGTGAACCCGCCATTCCCGAACCCGCCGGGTTCGCCGACAAGGCGGGGTCGCTCCCAGTTGTGAAGGCCCACCCGGGATCCGGAGCGCTCAGCCGTGCGGTGGCGCTTCTCGCCTCCGGAGGTCGAGACGTGCTCATCCTCAATGGTGCGCACCTTCCCTCCGACGCGGACGATCGTCGTGCGATTGTGCGCGCAGCCTTCACCGAGGCCGCCCTCGCTGCCCGCCCGTTGATCATCGATGACCGCGCAGTGACCGCGGAGGCGGTTAAGGCCGACGTGGCCCTGGGCCAGACGTTCCAGGTTCCCACCGTGCTGCTCGCCCCCGGGAAGGTAACGATTGCGGACACTCGGTGCACGGAAGTCGAGCTTTCTCCCGCCCCCGAGCGGCTGCGGACTCAGTGGTGGTCGGCACTCGGCGCACCCGGGTCCCCCGGACTGAAGAACCTGCTCCAGCGTCTGGAGCCGGAGCAAATCCGAACCCGACTTGCCGAAGGTGACTCTGCCCGCATGGGACGCATTACGGGTGGCTATGCGCGGCAGACGCAGCCGATGTTCCTCTTGGACGATGTCATCCTCCCCGCGCACGTGCGCGCCGAGCTCGATCACCTGCTCGACCGCGTGCGCCTGCGGCCCACGGTGATCGACGACTGGGGGATGCGCCCGGGCGGCCTGCGCGGCCGCGGCATCACTGCCTTGTTCGCCGGAGAGTCGGGTACCGGTAAGACCATGGCAGCGGAAGCCCTCGCCGGTGAGCTCGGAACTCCGCTCTTCCATGTCAATCTCGCCAGCGTCGTCGACAAGTACATCGGTGAGACCGAGAAGAATCTCGAGCGGGTCTTCTCCGAGGCGGAGAATCTCGATGGCGTGCTCCTCTTCGATGAGGCTGACGCGGTCTTCGGGAAGCGCTCGGATGTCTCTGACGCACGTGATCGCTATGCCAACCTTGAAGTCGCGTACCTCCTGCAGCGCATCGAAGCGTTTGACGGGCTCGCCATCCTGACGACGAACCTGCGGTCCAACCTCGACCCCGCATTCGCCCGGCGGCTCGATTGCATCCTCGACTTCCCTGCTCCCGACGCGGATCTGCGGGCATCAATCTGGCGTGCCTGCCTGGGTGAGGCGGGGGCGCAACTCACTGATGAGGAGTACCGGCGCCTGGCCACCCTCGACATGGCGGGTGGGGCGATCCGGTCATCGTCTGTGTCGGCTGCCTTCATGGCTGCGGGCGCCGATCAGCCCCTGACCTTCCTCCACGCCGTCCGCGGCGCCAAGCGGGAATGGGTCAAACTCGGACTTCTTGCGTTCCCGCTTCAGTCGGCGCTGGATGCCTCAGCGCCACCGGATCGGGGAGGGGGATAGCCGAAGTGGCCGACAACTTCCCCTCGCCACCCACACCCGAATCCGGTGAAGACCAGTACCGACGCTGGGTCGAACACATGAAGTCGACCATGCGCACGGGTCGACCCCGGACGCCCGAGCCGACGACGGCCGCATCGACTGATGCGACCGTCACTGCGTCGTCCGGGGAAACCACTCTCGTGATGGACACTGCGGGCTGGTTCGCGGGTGATGACTCCACCGTCGAGCGCTCGGTACTGCCACGCCCGATCGTGTCATTGAGCCAATCGCACGTTGAGGCAGCACCCGGTCAACCGGTGCGCTTGAAGATCACCGTGCGCAACGTGGGTCCGGTCGTTGAGACCTACTCGCTCAGTGTCGTCGGCCCCGAGGGATCATGGCTGTCCGTCGTGCCGAGTGAGGTATCGCTCTTCCCCGGTGCCGAAGGGTCAGCGGCGCTCATCATCAAACCCGGACGCACGTCGAAGCTCCCATCGGGCGACTACGTGATCGGCGTCATGGCGCGCTCCGAGGTCGATCCGCACGAGAGCACGGTGGCTGAAGTCACTATCTCGGTGACGCCTTTCTACGACTCGAGCCTGAACCTGAGCCGAACAACGATCGACATCCGACGCCGCGCTACGACGTTCGCCCAGATCTTGAACAACGGCAATGCGTTCGTGGACTACCGACTCGACGTCGCCGACCCTGACGGGTACCTGCGGTTCCGGGTTGAGCAACCGGACTTCACACTCGCACCCGGTGACACCGTGTGGAAGAAGGTCACCGTCTCTGCCCCGCTGCACTTGTTCGGTTCGTCTCGAACGTTGAGCATGGTCGCGTCGCTTACGGCGGTTCGCGATCACACGCAGGGCGTTGCCTTGGAGGAAATCCGGCCCATCATCCAGCGTGTGACGCTCGTGCAACGCCCGACCATCCGTTTTCGACTGGGAATCCTCGGCCGGATCCTGTTGCTTCTCCTCATTGCCGCCCTCGTGATCGCATTCGTACTCAGTCGCGTGAGTCTCACCGGGTCACCCGACGTCAAGGTGGGGCCACCCGCTCCTCCCCAGAGCCTTGCGGCTCAGGCCTACGAGGGCTCGCAGGTGCTGCTGACGTGGCAGGCATCACCTGGCGCCCAGGGTTACTCGATCTACGCGGTGGGCAGTACCGGCAACGCATTGATGGCCGCGAGTCCATCGCCCAGCGCGAGTCCATCGCCCAGCGCGAGTCCATCGCCCAGCGCGAGTCCGAGCGCATCGGGTTCCGCTGCACCCATGGCGAGTCCGACTCCCGTGCCGAGTCCGGTGCCGACGTTGAGCGCCACGCCGACCCCCTCTGCTGCGGCCACTCCGACCCCGACATCGACCACCGCGTCGTTCTCGGCGAGCGGAATGGGCCTCGGGTCCATGCGCGCTGCCATGGTGTTCGTGCCCGCAGAGGGCACCGTGACGCCGAGTCCGAGCGCATCGAGTGGCTCCCCTGCGCCATCGGGCGACGTGGATCTCGCCGAGACGGACATCGAGTCACCCTCCTGCGGTGACTGCACCCATGTCGCGGACGTACCCAGCGGCACGACTCGCTACATCGTCACCAAGACGATGCCCGGGCAGGACAACTGCTATCGCATCATCGCTACCGCGGGATCCTCCACGTCCCTCTACACCCCCGACGAGTGCGTCTTCATCGAGGGAACACCGATACCTGGGACGTCTACGTCCTCCACGGGAACGTCCTCCTCGGGAACGTCAGCCACTCCCGGAGTGTGCCCTCCCTCCCAGCCTCTGGCATCGGCCTTGACGTCCACCTCGGTTGCGATCACCTGGCTTCCGCCGACCGAGTACAAGGCATCCGAGGCGTCTAGCACGTCCAAGAAGGGCAAGAAGAAGTACAAGAAGTGGAAGAAGAGGCCCTTCACCACAGCCGATAGGGGACTGCGTTCCATAGTCAAAGCCGGTGGCGGCACGAGTGACGGCACCGCAACGACGGCCCCCCCTCCGTGCAACCCGCAGTTGCCGGTCACGGGTTTCGAGCTGCAACGTCAATTACTGGACGGCTGGACGACCATCACACCGGCGCCGAGCGCGAGTGACACAGCGATGGAGGTCGGGAGCCTCCAATCGAGCACCAAGTACTGCTTCCGAATGCGCAGCCAAGCCGCGCCGAGCCCGTCGGCCTACTCCGGGACATTTTGCGCGAAGACCCTCAGCGCGTCAGCTCCCACTACACCCGCACCCACGCCCAGTCCGACGCCGACTCCGTCCGCCGCGGCGCTCGATCCGACGGGTGCACGCCCCACACCCGCGGCCGCGATCATCATCGAAGGCCTGCGTTGACGGCACCCTGACTAGGGGGTCGCCGACGGAGACGGCGACGGTGCGGGACTCGGTGACCCACTCGTCGCGGCGCTGGGAGTCGGTGATGGGACCTTCGTGGCCGGTTCCCGGAAGTTGAAGTCGAACAGATCGGCAAGGGTCCACATGGGGAGGAACTGAATTCCCGTGATCGCCACCTGTCCGCCGCCTCCGGGTGCGTAGACGTCCGGCAGGGCCGGCGGGTAGACGGAGTCGATGCGCAGGATCACCTTGTCCGTGTAGACGGTCGGGAACGTCACCACGCTGGCCCAGTCGGGCGGCTCCACGATGACAGGCAATGACGCCTGGACCGACGGCGTCGCCGTGGGGGTGGGTGCGGATGCGGTGGGTGACGGCGATGCGGTCCCCGAACCGGAGGGACTCGGACTGGCCGAGCTCGTGGGCGATGCGAAGGGAGATGCGGATGAGAATGTGGGGCTCGGACTCGCGGAGGGCACGGTGTCGGAATCGAGTTCGGTGAAGACGAGGGTGAGGTTCTCCGGGGTGGCGAGTGCGCGCACCGCGAACTGTCCGTTCTGGATTCCGGGGCGGATGACCATTCGGTCGATGCGCACGGGTTCGCTGAGGGTGAATGTCAGGGTGCTCCCCGCCCCCCAACTCGGTCCGGGTGCCGATGCCCAGAAACTCGTCGCATCGTCACCGATGACGGATATGGGCGGGTAGCCGTAGCCCGTCGAGCTTGCGGTGACGTTGGTGATCGTGGCCGGGGTTCCCAGGTCCGGATCGACCCAGTACGCGACGGCTCGCACTCCGTCTCCGAGGAATTGACGAATGGGTTGGCCCGGAGGCGATAGGAAGATCACTCCGATGACCAGAGCAACAAGAACCATGAGAGCGACGAAAGTCCAGTCCGTGCGCCGCGGCGGCTTCTCGGATGGCTCCAGTGCGTTGGTCAACGCTTGGGTGTGGGGAACCGAATCTCGAAGGGTGTAGCCGCAGCGAGCGCAGTACGAGGCGTCAACGTAGTTCCGGAATTTGCAGTTGGGGCAGGGCAGTCCACCAGCGACACCGAGGTCGTCGGCGCGGCCGATCGGGATCGTGCGCCGCTGTTGCGCTTCCTGACGCGTCGGTGCCTCGGCGGCAACGGTCTGGGGCACGACAGGGGCCTCCACCACGTAGGTGAAAGCGGCGTCATCCGATTGATCGGTGCTCGTTGGCCCTCCGGGTGAGGTGGGTGCGCCAGCCGGCGCAGTCGAGGTGGTGCTGCGGCGCCCCCAGAATCGCCACCACGGTGCTACCCCGCCGAATCGGCGGTCGGGCCTCGCCGGCTTCTCGGGCTTTGGGGGCGGCACTGCGGGGGCAGGTATCGGGCGCGCGGGTGCCGTCGCCGGCTTGTCTGCGGAAGCTTCTGCCGGCGCAGTCGCGGCACCGGTGCTCGAGGCGTCAGTCTCCGCCTGCTCCGCGGGAGTGGGTGCCGCGTCCATATCCTCCGGTGGCTCCGGAATCCACGGCGGATCTCCCGAGAACTCGAGGTAGGCGCCGCAACTCGGGCAGTACGGTGTCCAGGTCGTGACCGTTCCGCATCGTGTGCACCGGATGGGTGTCTTCACGAGGCCTCGGTGAGTTTCGCATCGACGTGCGCAGGGACTGCGGAGTCCATGACGAGACTGACGAGTCCCATGTCCACCGTTCCACCCTGACGGGCACGCACAGTGACCTTCACGGTCGGCGTCGGTGGGATCGTCCAGGTGGTCGGATCCGTCGAATCACGACTTGTGCTGACGGAACCGCTTTCCTCTATCGTGACGTCGAGTTCGAAAACGGTCGTCAAGAAGTCTCGGATACCCCGAGCGGTCCCGCGGAACCCGTAGAAGCGGATCGCATGCGCGAGTGATTTGCGCACAGTGTGCTGGTCCCATCCCAATTCGGGATTGACCAGGATCCACGAGCACATGTACTCCACGAAATCCATTGGTGCGAGGAAGACATCCAAGTAGGAGTCGTAGCAGTCGAGTACCGAGATGATCGGGGCGAGCACCTCGTCCAGGCTCGAGCAGATCTTCTGAGCCACCTGATCTTCGATGAGCATGGACGACGTGTAGTTGATCATCGGGAAAGGTGTCTTCAGTCCCGGCACAAGGCGTCGTTCGGTGTGCGCGGGTATAGCGGCTGCTACATCCTGGGTCGTCATGTCTTCAGGACCTGAAAGTCACTCGCGAAACTGAACAGCAGATCATGCGCTTGCAGGACGATGCGATCGGTGGGTTCGGCCCGCTGCTCACTGACGGCATCAATGGGAATGAGGCGAACGACGTCCAGGTAGGCGATCCCAGGGACCTTCTGAAGGACGCCATAGATGTCTCCGACCGAGATATCCCGGCCGAAGGGCCAGCCGGTTCCGTCGTAGCCCCCGCGCAGCGGATGGATGAAATTCGCAACGGCGGCATCGGCGATCTGGAAGATCTGGGGGGCGTCGACGCCGGGCGCCAAGGCGATCCGAGCGGCCACGGACATGCCGAGGTAGCGCGGGGGCTCAATGCGAACGGTGGTGCCCACGAGTCTCCGGTCGTCGATGTAGTGCTGGACGCTGTCGAGCACCTCTTGACTTGGGCGTAGCACCTCGAAGGGAACGCGCCCATCGGGGATGTCGGGGACGACGAGCACGAGGACGGTGCCCGGACTACCCACGTGTGAACCCGGTAGGCACTTGGCACGCGCAATCGATGGCGCTGCACGGTGAACGAGGAGTTCGAAGTCACCCGTGCTCACGGCGCGATCACGTGCGCGGACGAGCAGAGCGGCCCGCGCCTTGAGATCGTCGATGCTTTCCGCGTCGACACCACCGATCGCGGGCACGATGTTCTGCACGCGGGCGATGAACGGAATGCTGGTGCGCATCAGGCGCAGTGCGCCGGCCTCCAGGTTCCCGTGCACGCCGCCGCCCGCGCGATAGCGGGGCACGCGCACCGTGGCGTTAGAGTCCGGCGTTGCCCCGAACGTCTGAGCGCTGCCATCCTCCATCCGGATGAGTGGTCCGAAACGCAGCGTCCCGCTGACGGAATCAAGGGTGAAGACGCGAGCATCCGGGTCCTCGTTTGCGAACGTCTCCACCCGAGTCCAGGTCTGCCACCCCTCCGGACTGCTCACATCGATCGTGAGGTCATCCTGCTCGGAGACGAGCGGGAAGCGGCTCAACTGCATGGCTGCTCCGGGGGTTCCGGACGTTCGTCCGAGGGTCTCGTTGGTCACGATTTGGCAGTGTGAGGCGGGTACGCGACCACCGATCGTCACCACGGAGATGGAATGGATGGTCGGGCTCGCCTTGTACGTCGGCTGATCGCCCTGTGCCTCGACGATCCGGCACCGGAGCCATGCGGCCTCAATACTGCCCAGACTTGAGAGCTGATGATCATCCACGTAGAGCCGGATGGTGCCCTTGCGGTTGAGGCCGCCCGTGGTGTCCGAGATCAGTTCCACCTCATACCAGGCCTGGCCATCCCAAGCCTCGAAAACCCGGGGTGGCCTGAGGGGATCGACACCGATGCCGTCGATGCGCGAATCGACCTCGAACTCCAGGATGCAATGCGCGGCGGGCTTGGACAAGCCGATGAAGAAGGCGTCACCAACCGCGGGAGTCTGCGAGAAGGCGGCCTGGTCGGGTCCGGTGCCAAGGCTGGGTTGGACCACGCTGAAGGTGCCACCGCTCGGTTGGGAGAGGAGGGACTTCACTGCGACGGAGACGATCGACAGATCCTCATTCGTGGTGAAGACGATGGGAGCCGCTGTTCCCTTGCGTGCCGTGGAAACCTCAACGCCTTCGGAAACCAGGATGTCGTTCGCCTGCGGAACGGTGAGGGTGAATTCGAGCGTCGTGTACGCGGCGGAAGGTGGCCGCAGGGATTCGCCGAGAAGTTCGAGGAACTTTATGTAGTGGAGGTCTGGCACTTGGTTGAGCCGGAAGACCAATTGATCCACCATGTAGGCGAAAGTTTCGATGAGGGTGATGCCGGGATCGGCGACGTTGTTGTCGGTCCATTCGGGGGCTCGGCGTTGGAGGAGGCGCTTGCCTTCGTCGACGAAGTCCTGGAATGCGCGATCGTCCAGGTTGGGGGTGGGGAGGCTCACGATTTCTCCTGGGGTAGCGGGGGAAGTGCGTCGTCCTCATTCGGAATCAAGTAGAACGGAACGAGGAGATTCCGGACGTCGTAGGTGTCCTTCAGTCGGTACGTGACCATGATGTTGGCGGTGGTGTTCTCATTGTCGAAGTTCACCGAGACCTTCACAACGTCGATGCGGGGTTCCCACCGCTTCAGTGATGCGGTCACCTGTGCCTGGATCTGCGTGGAGAGTTCCGGTGAGGGGGTCTCGAACACGAGGGCGTGGATCCCGCAGCCGAATTCGGGCCGCATGGGGCGTTCCCCGTAGGCCGTTCCGATGATGAGGGCGATGGCGCGCTCAACGTTCGCGGACCCGCCGACGAGGCTGAGCCGACCGCGCTCGTCGAAGCGCAGGGGATAGGCCACCCCCTGGCCGATGAAGTCGGTGAGTCCCATGGATTAGGCCCCCAGGTTCACGATGCCGCCGGTGATGTCGACCGCGGGGGCAACGATAGAGGTGTCGGCTTCGGCCTCCAGATTGATGGATGCCGCGGAGATGGCGATCTCGCCGCCGGCGGTGATCTCGATCGCGCCCTCGGCGCTGATCGATACGTCCCCTTCTCCGTTGATGGCAACCGCGGCGGAGTTCACGGTCACCGCCCCCTCAGACTCGATCGTGACGTCCGCTGCGCTGGTGATCAAGATGGGTTGTCCTTCGACCGTGATGATCTCGATCCCCGTCTCGGGGGATAGGCGGATGATCGTGGATGCTCCCATGGTGGTGTTCAACACGACCCCGGGTGTTTCGGGATCATCCATGAACAGCAACTGGTTGCCCAGCCGTGAAGTGAACCCCCGGATCATCGGCACGCCCTCGACTGCTTCCTCCCATGGGACGCCGGGTTGGCGCTCGAGGTTGTACAGGCCTCCGAGGACGTAGGGGGAGTCCAATTGACCGTTGCCGAAGGCGACGAGGACCTCGTCGAGGGGCTCGGGGATGATCTGCATGCCCATGACTTCGCCTGCTCCCGCTTGGACGACTCGGGCCCAGTTGCTCACGTAGAGGGGATCAAGCCACGGGAAACTGAGGAGCACGCGACCGAGCTGCTCGGGATCTTCGGAGTCCGTGACTATCGCGGGATAGACACCGTGGAGTTTGCTGGTCTGGCGCGGTTCCGCCGCTCCTTGCAGTCCGGCGAGCGTGCGGTCCTCCATCCCACTGCAGACGACATGGGTGCGGTAGCCGAACTGCGTGGGAAGGAAGGTGTGTGTGACGGCGGTTATCGTGTATTCGCCCGTGAGGACGCCTGCCTCGCTGAGTCCGAGGGCGCGACTGGGCATGCAGTAGGGGTTACCCCGCATGGTGATCTCGACGTTGGCGTACGCACCGGACATCCGGAACGCCAGACCCTCGCTCGCGGCCTCCGCCTGCATCTCGTTCTGGGCGAAGCGGGTGAAGTTCACGTTCTGATTGACACCACCCAGTTCGGCCCCGAGTTCCTCCGGCAACACGAGGTTCAAGGAACTGTCGCCGATGGTCGGGCCTTCGCCGAGTCCCGGCGCACCCAGCGTCTGATCCCAACCTCGGGCTGAGGACACTGCAGTGATCCCGGCACCCGATACGGACGCTTTGAGATTCAGGATGCGCTCGTCGCCGACATCGAAGGAGAGGGGTGAGATCTCCACGCCCGGGACGGGTGGTGGCGCGGTCTCCGCGGGTGTCTGCGGAGCGAACATGAGGGTGGGGATGCCGGCGATCGGATCGATCGCCACGTACACCACGTAGCCGATCTCGCGGGCGAGACGGACGAGGAAGTCCCAGTCGGATTCGTTGGACTGGACCGTCATCGGGTAGACGGTGGGGTAGGGGGTGGCGATGGTGGGAATCTCGTGTTCGAGCCCGATCATCTCCGCGATCTCGGGATACATCATCATCGGGTAACCCTTGGTACTCATCCCGTGCAGCATGCGGTGACCCGCGTCGTATCCACGGACTCGGCTCACCCGCCCGGTTACCTTCTCGAATCCCACCTCGACGCTTTCGACTTGGCCAGAGAAGACGACCTCGCCGACCGGGTTATCACCGACGACAGCCCGGATCTCCATGAAGTTGCCGATGGCCAGCCCTGCCTCCTCGACGAGGAGGAAGAAGGGGTCGGCGAACTCGACCTCGCACATCGTCGGGAGGTTGACCTGGGCGTCCACTTGGATGCGTCGAATCTGGTTGGACACCGTGGGTAGCACCGGAAGGTCATCGACGAAGAGTCGAAGACTGAGATCGCCGGCGGGCCCGAGGCTCATGATCCGCTCTTGCGCGGTGTTCCCCGGGGATTGTCGGCTGTGGGTGCCGGCCGCACGGGACGCCCGGACTCCCCGCGGCGCGGGAGGGCTGCGCGGTCGGGTACGAGCAGGCGCCGTCCCGCTTTCACCCGCAGCGGATCGGTGATGCCGTTCGATGTCGCGAGGTCACGCCAATACGCCGGGTTCTTGTACGCGCGGAAGGACACGTGTGCCAGCTGGTCGCCGTAGTACACCTCTTGACTGCGACGGGGGAGGTCACCACCGGAGGTGGGGTTGGTGGGAAGCGACGTGGGTGGGTACTGGGTGATTTGGATATGTCCGGTGGCGCGCGTGGGTCGACCGCTGGGATCGAACTGCGTGAACTCGGCGGTGACGTTCTGCACGTAACTCACCGGCGATGTGAAGTCGCCCCACAGCACCATCACCATTGGCGATGTGCCGACACCCATGACTGCCATGAGGGGGTCCACTTCCATGAGCGCGAGCAGGCGCTCGACGTCGGGAAGCACTGAACTCGCCTGGGAGATCCCGCCTTGACGCGCATCGGAGAGCGTGCTGTCCAGGATGTAGTCGAATTCGATATTGAGGGGATTCGTGCCGAGCCATTGCACGGGTCCGGAACCGATCGCATCGGGGACCTGGTCGGCCTGTCCCCAGCCGCCCTGCTTACTCACCGAAATGCTGGAGGGAGGGACCCAAAACGTGATCGCGGGAAGTGCGCCGGCCACGCTGGTGATGCCCTGGGACTGCCCGTCGGCGGATGCGACGAGACTCGTGGCGCTGTAGGCAGCCGCATCTCCTGCCACGGTCCAACTTGTCATGGTCGACAGCGCGCTCGACATGGGATTGTCGGCGCCGCCCGGCATGACCACTAGGCGGAAGGGCTCCACTGCCTCCGGCTCGTCGATCCCGGGGGTGAGGTTGTCGCTCGTCACGAAACCTGAGTGGCTGAAGGTCAAAGACTCCGTGCTGAACTCGGAGCCGGCACCGGCATAGAAGTTCGGTTGATTCCAAGACACCGGGTATGCGTCACGGAAGTTGTAGACCGCCTGCTGCAGAGTGCCCCGCACGTCGAGGTAGTTGATCGAGATGGCGACGCTGGAAGGTCCCTGTTCGGACGCTGCCGCGAACCACTGTGGGATCCATCCGGACTGATTCGGGGTCCAGGGTCGGGTGAGCGTGACGTTCTCATACGTCAAGTCGCCGATCACCTGGAAACGGGAGCGCGAGAAACCACCCGGATAGAGGTCCTGGGAACCCAGGCTCATCGATCCCATGTCGATGGACTGCCAGTTCGCACCCAGGGTGCGGTCGGCAGCGATCAGGTCGACGCTGAGGGAGAACCCGACGAAGTTCGTTGCCGTATACGTCGGATCAAAGGGTTCCGGAGACTGTGACATCGATCAATCATCCCTCATCAGTCGTCCACGTCGTTCCCGGTCGAGAAGGAATTCATTGCGCAGCATGAAGCGGATATGCGGATAGAGGGCCTGCGCGTGGCGCTGCAACCAGACGTCGTCGGTGGCCGTATCCGTCGGGGCCGAGGGTGCATTGGCCGACGAGGTGGGCGCTTCCGCCTTGCTCCCTCCCTGGCGTCCTGCGAAACCGGCATCCGCGTTGTTCTGGAGTGGTGGGCGAGGAACGGGCGGCGGCCCCTGCTGGGATGCGCGGCGTTGGACGGGTTGCGCCGGGGACGCGGGTGCACTCGGCGGCGCCGGTTGCGTGGCGATAGTCGGCGGCACGATCGGACGGACTGGGGCCACCGGTGCACTCGCTTCCTCGGTGGCCGAGGACACGGGTGCGCTCGACGCGTTCGCGCGGGCCGTGCGCGGACCGGGCAACGCAGCGTTCGCGCTCACTCGAGGCAGCAACGCGGCGCGTCCTGGCGAGACCGGCAAGGAGGACCGCTGCACTGCGGGGCGCCCTGCGGGTGCATCGCCGGAGTGGTTCGTGTCGGCAACGCGGGGGGCGGGCAGCGCACTGCGCGAGCTCAAGCCCAAGGTCGAACCTGAACTCAAACTCGATTCCGCGCGCATGGCCTGGTGTTCGGCGTCTCGACCCGCGGAGGACGCCTCGTGCGTTGGTGCGGTGCCGAAGCGCTGCTGGACGACGTGTGTCAACTCGTGCGCGAGGAGTCTGCGTGACTGATCCGTGGTGAGCGGGGCGGTCCCGGGGAGATGGACCACCCCCTCGGTCGCGTAGGAATCTGCGGCGATCTGTGCGGCGGTCCGATTCACCTCAGGCCCACGGCGCACCGTGACCTCCTGGGGTCGCTGGCCGGTGACCGCCGCAACTGCCTCCTGGACATCACGTGGCACGCGCACGGATTCCTCGGTGACTCCCTCCGTAACCGCGTGCGTGTCAGGCGTTGCCACCGACCCGGTGGCGCGTCGCTGCGTGACGGGCACCGCGGGCGCTCCAGTGACACGTGGAAGATCCGTTGCCTGAGCACCCGCGGCAATTGCGCTCCGGCCGGGAGTGCTCTGCGCCGCCAGCACGCCGGGAGTGGGGGTCACGATCGGAATCCGACTGCCTGTCGTGCCTCGCGTCGTCGATTTCGCTGGGGTGATGGTGGGGAGGTCGCCGGTACCAGCTGGCCCGCTCTGCGGCCGACGTTGGGTTGCGGGCGGTGTTCCGGCCACGGGGACGGGCGCGGACTCTGCTGACACCGAGGTCGCGGATTCTCGGGCTGTGTCCACCGGAGCACTCTCAGTGCGTGTGGACGCGACGGGAGTCACCTGCGGGGTGATGGTGGGGAGGTCGCCGGTACCAGCTGGCCCGCTCTGCGGCCGACGTTGGGTTGCGGGCGGTGTTCCGGCCACGGGGACGGGCGCGGACTCTGCTGACACCGAGGTCGCGGATTCTCGGGCTGTGTCCACCGGAGCACTCTCAGTGCGTGTGGACGCGACGGGAGTCACCTGCGGGGTGATGGTGGGGAGGTCGCCGGTACCAGCTGGCCCGCTCTGCGGCCGACGTTGGGTTGCGGGCGGTGTTCCGGCCACGGGGACGGGCGCGGACTCTGCTGACACCGAGGTCGCGGATTCTCGGGCTGTGTCCACCGGAGCACTCTCAGCGCGTGTGGACTCGACGGGAGTCACCTGCGCGGCGACAGTGGGCACAGCGAGCGGCTGAGCCGGAGTAGCCGTCACGACCGGTAGCTCGGGTGGGGCTGGCGTGCCGGTGGCGCGCCGTTGGACGACGGGTGCGGCTGACGCCGAGGGTGTTGCCTGCGCGATCGGTTGCGACCGCGGGGAGTCGGTGGTGGATGTGCTCGTCGTGGATGTCGGCGTCTGGCGGTTGGCTGGTTGCTCGGGGGTGACGACGGCTGCGCCCGATGCTGGCCGCACTTGCGATGACGTCGGCGAGGCCGCCGATCGCACGGGTGTCACGACCGGGATTTCCGGGGGCTGCCCACCGGTGGGTGTCGATGCCAGCTTGAGTGCGGACGGACGCGGCGCGATTGCCGGCGTCAGCGATGGGCTTGCTTGTGCGACTCCCTGCGGAGTCGAGGAGTCACTGGCCGGAAGTGTGTTCGTCGCTTGCGTGTCCGACACCGATCGCGAGCGCGTCGAAGGTGTCCGGCTGCTCGCTTCCGGGACGCCGGTCGGGGTCGAGGAGCGGGGAGAGGCGGGTCCCGAGTCGGCGATTGCGGGCGGTTGGCCGCGGTGGCGCGTGCTGAGTCCCCGACGTTGCGGTGGAGGTGTGGGGGATGGGGTGGGCGTCGGGGGTGTCGGGTCCGGTACGGCCGCCCGTGGAGCCTGGGGTTCCGGAGCGTTCTCGGTTTGTGTCGGCGGTTTCGGTCCGCGCATCCGTAGCCGGTTTGTGAGCACCTGACCATCCGGCGTGATCGTGACGGCGGCGGGAGTCGCAAGGTCCGGTGGCGTCGACGGAGTCGTGACTGTGGGCCGTGGAGCAGTGCGACGGTCGGCGGGGGTTGCCGGTCGCCGTGGCGCGGCTCCGCGGGGGACCTGGGGACGCACCCCTCGCGAGGCGGGCCGTGGTGTCGGGGTTCGCTGCGGCAGCGCGGGCGCGCTGGTAGTCGGCAATTCGCTTTCGGGTGCGTCGTCTCCACCCGCCCACGGATTCTCGGGTATCGGGATCCCGCCTTGGCCCGTCACCGGTGGCTGCGGGCGAGGTGCGGACGCGGCCCGTCCCGTCCTGATGATTCCGCTGAAGTTCGTGAAGCGACCATGGGCCAAGCCCTGCTGCGCCACGCCGGTAGGTCTACGGGTGACGGTATAGGTCTCCGCGGGTTCGACGTTGATCGCCATGCGGGACAGGAGTGGACGCAGCGGGGCGAGGGAGAGGAAGTCCCCGCGGTAGGGGCCTTTCCATCCCTTGTTCGGGGAGGTTTCGTCAGCCATACGCATCTCTATCTCGAGCGAGGGCACGCGCCTGGTCCACGAGCCGCTGCCGGACGCCGTGCGGGAGATCTAGGAGGTCGTCGAGCGACCAGTTCAGATGAAACGCCAGGAACCCGATCTCGTCCCAGAGCACGTCGGCCCCGGACGTCATGCTTCCCCCAGGCCACCACCTGCCAGGTCCACCGCAAAGTTGGAGGAACACGACGGGCAGGTGACTTCGATGAGTGTGTGCCCCTCGGAGTTGATCTGCCGATAGAGGTCCTGCAGGAATGCCAGATCTGTTGCCCACATCCCACCCATGACCTGATCGTCGATGGTGGGCAGTGCGCCCAGCCGAGTGACGACGCGGGAGAGCAACACCAGCGAGAGGAACGCCGAGTTATCCCGGACCTTGGGATCGAGCAACGGCATGAGCTCGTCCCGTGCCGTCGCGAGACGCATCGTTCCCTCGCGATGAATGGCACCGCTGGCGTCGACGTATCCACGGGGGAGGACGAAGTCGAACGCCGTCTGGAACGTCTCAGTGGGCGCGGTCATGTTCAGTCCGCTACGACACCTTCAGCTCGACAAAGCTCAGCGTGATCGTCATCTGGATCGCACTGGGTTCACCTGCGGTGGTGTTGCCGTAGTCGACCTCGCTGACCAGCACCTGGCCGAACGTCATGGTCGTGATTGTCGCTCCGGTGGTGTCCTTGTAGACCAACGTGGCCGACTTCCGGCCAGAGGACTGGTTTCCGGAGAGGCCGTCCATGATCCACGAGGTCACGCTCGAGTCACCGGTGTTGAGCACGGTGATGCTCATCTCACCTGACTGGTGCGTGCCGTACATCTTCTGGTTGACGTACTGGCCGGTCGGGGTCATCGACTTGGTTTCGATGATCGGCGCGGTCTTCTTGATGCTGTTTACCGAAACAACGTTGGGAATCGTCACGCCGTCAACGGAGAACTCGAACGAAAATGCGGTAAGTGCGTCTCCACCTACAAGTGCCATTGTCTTGCTCCTATCTGGGTATGTGGGACTTAGTCGCTCACGGACGCGCCGCCGGAGAACTGCGACAGGCGGAAGATGACGAACTCGGCGGGCTTCACGGGTGCAACACCGATCTCGATGATCACCATGCCGGCATCGATCGTCTCTGCCGTGTTGTTCTGGCCGTCGCATTTGACGAAGAACGCCTGCTCCGGCTTTGCGCCGAACAGGGCCCCGGTCCGCCATTCGTTCACCAGGAAGGCGTTGATCGTGCGCGTGATGGTTCCCCACAAGCGCGCGTCGTTCGGCTCAAACACGCACCACTGCGTTCCCTGGAGGATCGACTCCTCGAGGTAGTTGAAGTAGCGCCGAACGTTGATGTAGCGCCACTCCGCATCACTCGACAGGGTGCGCGCACCCCAGACGCGGATGCCGCGACCCGGGAAGGACTTGATGGAGTTGACCCCCTCGGGGTTGAGTAAGTCCATCTCACCGCGGGTCACGTTGAGTTCTAGTCCCACGGCGCCCTGCAGCACGTCGTTGGCCGGGGCCTTGAAGACACCGCGGGTGTTGTCGTTGCGGCTCCAGAGCCCGGCGACGTGACCGGACGGCGGGAAGAGCATGTCGTGTCCGACGGAGGGGTCGAAGACTTCGATCCATGGCCAGTACAGCACTGCGAACTTCGAATCGAAGTTCGTGGTGGTCTCCCGCCAATCCGATGCCTGTTGCGCGGTCAGTCCGGCGGGGGCGTCCAGGATCGCCATGCGGTTACCCATGAGCTCGCAGTGCGACACCATCGCGTTCTGCACGGCGACCACGCCTTGGGTGTCGATCAGTCCCTGGCGGTGGGCGACAACGAGATCGGGAGCCAGCACCATGGTGATCTCTTCCAGGGCCTCGAACGCTGCGAAGCCGGTGCGCTGGGCTGCATCGCCGATGACCTCCGCTGTGGGGACGGTCGGTACCACCGTGCCTGAGGGGATGCTCAGTGCGACGGTGCCGGTGCTGAGGCCCGCTGCGAGGTCGGCGGCTGCGACGTCGAGTTCCTCGATCTCGATGAGCCGCGAACCCGTGTTGATCAGTTCGGCGATGTTCTTGGCACCGGGACCCGCGGTGACGCCCGTGAACGTCTCCTTTGCGCCCGAATCGCTGGAGACGGTGACGTCGTAGGTGCCGGAGTCAGGCGCTGCCCCGGCAGCGGGCTCGACATCCACCGAGATTGCGCCGGCATTCGCATCGAGAGCGCGGACCTGGAAAGCGGGTGTGCCGCCACCCTTGCCGCCACCGGTGAGAGCTAGTTGTCCGACGGGGAGTCCAGGAGAAGCGGACGTTCCGTCACCGGGAGCAGGGAGCCGCACGATGTAGGCACGGCCACCGCCGTTGTTGAAGAAGCCGTAGACGGCCTTGCCCAGGGCGAACTCCTCCACCATGTCGCCGAAGTTCGCCACGTACTGGATCCAGTTCGTGACGAGCGTCGCTTCATTGAGAGGTCCGGTCGGAGCGAAACCGACGAAACCGGCGATGGCGGTTCCGACGCCTTCGATCGGGCGGGTGCCCGCGGGCACCTCTTCTATGTAAACGCCAGGGGATAGATACGTGGGCATGTCCCATTCTCCTCGGGTGTCAGGCACGCACCGTGCGTCCCGTCCGAATCAAGCATCTCTAAAATGATGTGGGTTGAGCAACCGGTTTGACCAATTTGATTCCGAATTTTTCGCCAGGTCGAACATGGAGAGGTGAATGCATCAACTCCCGTCCGACTGCCGCCGGATCAATCCGCTGACACCGGCTCGGCGGGACCCTAGCATGGTGGGCATGCCGGGTCCGGTTGCCGTTTTGGGGACTCCCATGTTCTGCGACATGGGGTTCTTTCCGTCCGTCCTGATCGTGGAGCCTATGGGGGTTTTCGCCAACGACCTGCCCGCCGGGACGATCCTGGACATCATCCCGGAGGTGAACATTCCCTCCTTCGGCCTCTGCCACTCACCCCTGAATCCGGAGGTGATCGCCCTCACGGCGGCGGCCCTCGGTGTCCCGGTGCCCGCGCCCTGCATCCCGATCGTGGTCGACCCGTGGATCTCGCCGAGCAATGTGCTCATCGACGGCCTGCCGATCCTCACGGAGGGGAGCGTCTGTGAGTGCCTCTGGGCCGGCACGATCGTCCTCACCGGTCCTTCCCCTGCGATGAACGTCGAAGCGATCTAGGTTTCCAAGTGATGAATGTGATGCGTGGGACGAAATTTAAGGTGTGTGAACTATGGGTCTCCTGAGCTCCATCACAGCCGAGATTCCGGCCGGGGCGATGCAGATGCCCAAAATGCCGACCATGCCCAAGCCCCCACAGGCTCCCAAGACCCCGCAACTCCCCGGGATGCCGGGCTCGTCCGGCCAGGCCGCCAGCGACCCGGACTCCTCACTCGAACCCACCGCAGCGGTGGGGGTCGCCCGGTGGCTGAATATCGCCTCGATTCTCCTGGTCATCACCGTGATCACCATCGCGGTCGCTCAGCAGGTGGGATACGGCATGCCACCGAGTGAGTTGGGCATCCTGCAACGTGCCTGCCTGTTCGCCGCGTGTGTTGCCCCGATCCTCAACCTGCTGCGAGGAATGCGCCCCCAGCACTACGCCTTCGCCATCTTCGCCGCCATCGTCGGTGGGTTCGCCGCTGTCCGCGAGTTCATCGGTCACGTGTCCAGCCAGATGGCCTTGGACCCGAACGAAATCGTCTTCGGTCGCCCCCTTTTCGAGTGGGCGCTGGTGGTGTGCGTCCTGATCGTGTTCCTGGTCGGTGTGGTGCTGATCTGGACGAAATCCTGGATGGCCCTCGATTACGGGCTGATCGAGCACTACGGACCATCGCGCACCTGGGCGTTCGCCTCGATCATCTGGCTGATGTCCTACGTCGTGTTCACGATCATCCAGGTCCCCGTCCAGTGCGGGGGATGGGCGTGCCCCGTGGACCCCACCAGCAGCGGCAGTCCGGGGTGGCAGTTCACCTTCGCCATCACCAATGACCAGGGGGCTGACGCGTCGGTCTCCATCCCGGGCTTCGTCACCGTCATGATCGGCATCGGCCTGATCTCCCTGATCATCGGTGCGGTGATGAACCACCGGATGGTCTCCCAGAAGGACGGCACCGCGTCGACGGGAACACCGGCTTCCACCTAGTCCGTGAGCAAAGCACCCGACGCGGGGTCATCGCCCCAACTACGCTCGTGCCATGCCGGATCCGGTTCTCGACGCTGACGTTGAGAGCGCTCAGAAACTAGGCGTCCCAGCCTCATCAGACGATGCGGAGAAACTCAGGCCAGCGTCCAGTGCCCCGCCCGCTCCGAGTTCAGGGGGCCAGACTGGCCCGCGCAGGCCATCTGTGAATACCCCTAAGAGCGATGGCCTACGTCCCGGGCAGGCGATGCGTGAACGTGCCATCCACGCTCCGGTGAGTGGAGACGTCGGTCAAGGTCTCCAGTCCGCCGCGGAGATGGCGCGGTCCGGCTCTGAAGCCCTTGACACTCACATGGGCAAGATAAGCGGGGCGGTGGCGAACACCTTTTCCCCCATCGACGTGGGTGAGACCGCCAAGCTCGGATCGAATGCCCTGCAGATCACCTCCATGGCCAATGCGCGACGAGACTCAGGGCGCCAAGCCGCGTACAAGGACGCGCAGGCGCGAAATGAAGCCGCCATGGATCAGATGAGTCTCGATGTGCAGGCCAACAAGATGCTGCACGGCGATCCGTCGCAGATGAAAGAAGCGGAAGAGCATCGCCTTGAGCACGCCTCTGAGACCCATGCCAAGAAGCAGCAGGTTCAGGCAGCGATCAAGTCCGCCGAGGACTCCGGGACACCCATGTCCGTGCAGGAGAAGCGCGCCCTGGCTGAGTCAACCTTCTCCGCTCCGACTCAGGAAATGGAGACACAGGCGCGCGCTCACATGCTTGCGGTGAAGTTGCAGAACATGCGCCGGAAGAAGAAGGCATCTGGTGCGAGCGATGAGGCTGTCGCCGCCCTCGGCACAGGTGGGGTGGTCGCGGGGAGCGCCGCCAGAGCGGTTGCGGCAAACCTGCGACTCGGTGCCAAGGGTGCAGCGGTCGGCGCCGATTCGATGAACGAGTGGGAGATGAATCACACCGTCGGAGAGGAAGTCACAGGCGACCTCGCCAAGAGCGGCCACGTGATCTCCGAGAGTGATCGCCCAGAGAGCAGTACCAAGGGTGACATCAATCGCGTCGCGCGATCGGTGGCCAATGTCCTCCCTGGATTTGACTCAGACGGGCGACCACTTTTGAACAGCACCAAACTGAGCGACAAGGAGAAAGCGGTACGTGACGACCTGAGTTCGAAGATCGGTGACTTGGATGAACGCGCCAAGCAGAATCTTGAGGCTCGTAAGCACATGCAGGACAACTACACCCCTGACGAGCTTACTCGTCGTGAAGAGTTGCGTGGGCAGATCAAGAGTCTGACTGAGAAGGGGGAAAACGCAGTCAAGGATTCAGGGGGCAAGCTCTCGGCGCAAGATCAGGCACTACATGACCAGCACACGCGATCCATCGCCGGCTACCTGGGTGCAGGTGGTCTTTCCGAATTACGCAGAGCGGATGCGAAGAAAGCTCATGATGTCGAACTGGAGAAGTTGAAGCAACTCTCGAAGTCGCGATTAGAAGACCGAGATATGAAGTTCTTCTCTCGGAGTGGTTCGAGCCACCACTTCACTGACGAAGAGCACAAAGAACATGAACAGCTCGGTTCGAAGGTGAAGAAGATCCAGGCAAAGGCCAAGAAGGAGAAGCGCGATCTCACGGACTCCGAGCAGTCCGAGATCAGTGGTCACCAAGCGCGGATGGATGACATGAAGGCGTTCAGAGACACGGGCCTTACTCGAGAGGAGCGAGCGCAGCGGGAAAAGCACGAGTCGGCCAAATCTCATATCGACTCCGACGAGGCTTACGGCATCACCCCCGAAGAACACAAGGAGATCGCCGCAAGCCGTCGCGCGCTGAGTGACCTTGAAGAGACGCGGAAAACTGGTTTGAATTCGACTGATCGGAAGGCGCTTGCTGATGCGAAGGCGGAGCGCGCCGAGCAGAAGTTGACCAAGAAGACCGGCCTGACGACGTCGGAACGTCAAATCAAGCAGCACCTTGAGGACTCACGGAAGGGGGTCTACGAGGGTGCTGCGGAGGAGAAGGATCTGGTTGATCGGCACGCGGGCAAGACCGTCAGAAAACTCGGGGACAAGCACTACGTGGGGGGGTTGAACTCCACCAATAACGTGTCGGAGGCTGAGATGGAAGCGACCGTTGGCGGCCGGCTAGCGCAAGGGACCCGATCCTTCGGCGATGCTCTCCACTTCGCCGGTGAGGTCACCGAGGGCTCGGCGGACACGGCCCAGAAGTACATCGACAACAACGAGTTGGCGAAAGCGGCCGCGGTAACCACCGGTGGTGCCATCAAGCAGGGGGTGTCCACTGCAAGTGCGGTCACCGTCCCCGTCCTCGGCGGAGTTGCGATCAAGGCCGGCCTCGAGGGTGGCGGCAAGCTCATGCAGGGCGCAGGTTCGGCAATCTCTGCGGTGGCCAACAGCGCAGCCGAGGGACAGGACCAGCGCGATCGCCAGAAGGACTTGACCACCGGGGAACGTGCCAAGCAGGTTCGCGCGCAAGCGGTCAACTGGACGGGTAGCAACGCACCCGAGGCAAAGGGCTTGGGCTCTCAATTGGTTGATTCGCTGACAACGGCGGCAAGCGGCGCTGGTGCGGTTCTCATGGGAAGCGACACGGGCAAGGACCTCAAGAAGGACGCCGTGGGAATGCTCCCCGGGGACGTTGCTGACAGATTGGGGCTCAATGAAGAGGAGGAAGACGGTCCAAAGAAGCTCACGATGGCGAACCTGAGCACCGCAACCCAAGACGCAATCAAGGGCGAGGCACAAGATGTCGCCAAGGGCATGGCGGTCTCTACGGGCACAGACCTAGTGACTAAGGCGCTGGCGGGCCACCGTGAGGATGCGCCGAATGCGCGCGCGTTGAGAGCGTTCAATCGCGAACACCACAAGAAGAAGAAGGCCGAGGAAAATCGGGCAGCGGGCCTGGCGCGCCAAGCAGGCGTGCGGCAACAGCGCGAAGCCGCGCGTGCAGGGGGTCACGATGCGGAGCTGGATGGCGATGCCATGCAGTCGCTCTTTCACGAACCAATGCCTGCACCGGCACCCGCACCGGCACCCCAGCCCGATCCTGGTCCGAGCCCCGAACCGACACCTGCTCGGCATCAACGCCTCCCCTGGTGGAAGCGAGCGTGGAACGCGACCAAACGCGGCGTCCGACGGATTGGCTCTGGCATCTCGTCGATAGGTGCACGCATTCGTGGCTTCTTCGGTTTCTAGGAGAGCCGATCCTGTCTTGCTCCTTGCCAGTGTCAGACTTCACGCATGACCGTTTCCATTCGCGACATCGAGGCGGCAGAAGCCAGGTTGGGCGGGGTAATCCGTCTATTCCCCCCGGTGCGTGCTCGATGGTTGGAGGATCTGGTCGGTGGGCCCGTGTTCTTATTCACGGAAAACCTGCAGCGCGCAGGCTCCTTCAAGATTCGCGGTGCGTACAACTTCATCGCGCAATTGAGCGACGATCAGAAGTCACGTGGAGTCGTTGCCGCGAGCGCCGGAAATCATGCCCAGGGTGTGGCCCTCGCCGCCTCAATGCTTGGAGTTCCAGCCACCGTATTCATGCCTGAGGAAGCATCGATTCCGAAGGTACAGGCGACCCGTGACTATGGGGCTGACGTCAGGTTCGCCGGATCGACGATCGACGAGTCCGTCGAGGCGGCCCTGGAGTTTGCGAAGGCAACGGGTGCCGTCTTGGTGCATCCCTATGACAGCGAGAACATCGTTGCCGGCCAAGGAACACTCGGGCTGGAGATGGCTGCGAGCGTGCCGGACCTGCACACCGCTGTGGTGTGCACTGGGGGAGGCGGCCTACTTGCAGGTATCACGATCGCTCTCGCCGATCGTGCGCCGAACGTTCGCGTTGTCGGAGCCCAGGCTACGACGGCTGCTGCGTACCCAGCATCCCTGGCCGCCGGTCACCCGGTTCGGTTGGAGCAGATGGCCACCATGGCCGATGGCATTGCAGTGGGGCTGCCGGGTGAGGTGCCATTCGGCGTAATCGCTGAGCACCGCATTCCGATCGTGACTGTCTCGGAGGACGAGATCTCCCGGGCCGTGGTGATGCTGCTCGAGCGCTCGAAACTCCTCGTGGAACCGGGTGGGGCAGCAGCGACCGCAGCCGTCATGTCTAATCCCGGGGCTTATGAGCCTCCCGTTGCCATCACGCTGTCGGGTGGAAACGTGGATTCACTTGTACTGATGCGGATCCTGCGTCATGGCCTCGCGGCCGCCGAGCGCTTCCTCACCCTCGTCGTCCGGGCACCGGATCGCCCGGGGAGCCTCGCGCGACTCCTGAACGAGATCCAGCGCATGCGCGCCAACGTCGTCGATGTCGATCACAACCGACTGGACCCGAGCCTGGGAGTGGACGAAGTGGAGATCGTGGTGGACGTTGAGACGAGAGGGCCTGCGCACGCGGCCGAGGTCGTTGCCGCACTGTCATCCGCCGGGTTCACGCTGACGAGCATTGAGTGACTACCTCTTGCGCTTAGAACTTCCGAACAACTTGTCGTAGAGCCACGTTTTTGCCTTGTTGAAAAAGCCCTGGGGTTGTTTACGCTCCGCACCCTTGAGGTAGACGCCTTTGTCGACTGCTTCGGACTTGTAGGACCCTGAGTCAACGCTGGCTTTGAGATCGGAGTCGTCGGCGTCCTTCGCGAGTTTTCCGCCCAGCGCGCTCGCGGCCGATCCTCCATACGACATCAAGGCGCCCTGGGACTTGATAGCCGCGGCGACGGGGCGGCCCACCTGTGTTGCACCAGCCACCTGGTGCGCCACAGCGGACGTCCCCGCTGCCACTCCGGCCGCGTCGTCACCCTGGTCGATGTATTGGGTGGCATTGGCACCCCGCGCGATGTCGCCCGCCTTCGTCGTCTTCTTGCCGAACGACCGCAACCATTGCCCGAACCGCGCTAAGCGCCCCACCTGTTCAGGAGCACGCGCCGAGCCGGCGTGGAGCATGTCTGTTTGCTCGGTGCTCAACTCTTGGTTGGGCATGTTCCTAGCAACCACGCCGTGAGCGGCCAGGTTGTTGTTCGCTGGCACGCGACGGAGCAGCGCGCGGAGGCGTGCCTTCTTGAGTTTGGAGAGTTCCTCCGGCGAAGCCCCGTCGGCCTTCCCCTTGGCGAGTGCTTCCGAGGCTGCGGTTGCCTCGCGCGCTGCATTCAGGTTGCGGATCTGCGCCATCTTGTAGGAGGCCTTCACGTTGTCATCCGAAGCCATCATCATGTTGCCGGCGCCCTCAGCGGCCGCCCCGCCGCCTTGCGCGGCGGTCTGGGGGTTGAACCCCGTAAGGAGGCCGACGGCTTCGCCACCTACTGTCGCGAGACCACCGCTGGTTCTGTTCTGCACGTCGATTCCGCCACTGCGGATCGCTCGGCCCGCTGAGCCTGTCTTCGACGCCATGTCCATGTTCGCTCTGATGCTCGAGACGCGAGCATCGAGTGGGCTGTTGATCCCGTCCTGCTGAAGGTCGGCGGGAGCATTGGCCTTGGGATCGAGCATGGGGGTCCTGGTTCCCTCGTTCTCGAGTTTCGACTTCACGAAGTTGGTCGAATCCGTCGCGAACCCGGAAACCTTGTTCTTGGCGTCCTTCACCGACGACGCGACCCGGGACATCATGGAGGGGCGAGCTCGCTCCGCGGGTTCTGGTCCCTCGATCTCCATGGGCTCGAAGGCCGGACTGCTCGTGTTGGGCCGGTTCTTCGTGGACAGGTCCGACATCTCGACTTCCATCGGCTTCGCCCCTTGCGACACGCGCTCCTTCTCCGCGGAGGACGCGCCCGTGCCAGCCATATGTTCACGCTAGCAAGGAATCCGCGGGGTCGTCCCTCAAAGTGGCCACCCCCTCAAGGGTGCCTGCGGTCACCGGGAATCCCCGGTGATCCATGGCGTACCGTCGCCCCCTGTGACAGCCGACCTCGCCGTGGATGCCCACGGGCTGGTGAAGACGTTCGGCGACGTCCGCGCCCTCGACGGTGTCGACCTCGTGGTGCCCCGCGGCACGGTCGTCGGCCTGCTCGGCCCGAATGGTTCTGGCAAGACCACAACCGTCCGGATTCTCGCGACATTGCTCCAGGCAACCGCGGGCACCGCGAAGGTCAATGGGTTCGACGTGAAATCCCAGGCCGACGACGTGCGTCGTTCGATCGGATTGACCGGCCAGTATGCGGCCGTCGATGAGTTCCTCACCGGCCGCGAGAACTTGATGATGTTCGGTGGCCTCTACCACCTGGATAAGGCCTATGTGAGTGAACGCAGTGACGAACTCCTGGCCACCTTCGATCTCGTCGACGCCGCGGATCGCCCAGCCAAGACCTATTCCGGAGGCATGCGCCGCCGGCTCGACTTGGCCGCGAGCCTCATCGCCAAGCCGGGGATTCTCTTCCTCGATGAGCCGACGACGGGCCTGGACCCGCGATCGCGTATCGGACTTTGGAACGTCATGAAAGGACTGGTGGCCGAGGGCACCACTGTCCTCTTGACGACGCAGTACCTGGATGAGGCCGACCAACTCGCCGACGACATCGTCGTGCTCGACCACGGCAAGGTGATCGCGCACGGAACGTCGAGCGCATTGAAGGACGAGATCGGTGGCGACCGTCTTGAGGTCCGCCTGGCGCGGGAAGACCAGACATCGCAGGCGGTGTCGGCGCTCGTGCCGCTCGCGACCGGGGAGATCGTCACCCAGGATGGCCTCATCAGCGCGCCGATCACAGGAGGTTCCACCACGTTGATCGAAGCGGTGCGCGCGCTCGATGCGCAGCAGATCGAGGTGGACGACATTGCGTTGCGACGACCCACACTGGATGACGTGTTCTTGAGCCTTACCGGACATGCCACCGAAGATGAGACACCGGCTCCACCAAGTCGAAGCCGCCGTCGGGGACCGGTGCGTCGATGAGTGCCGTCTACGCGAAGCGACCACCCCTGGGGTGGACTGTCCACGACTCGATCATCATCACGCGCGCCACGATCCTGGCGAGCTTCCGCATCCCGGAGGCCCTGTTCTTCCAGCTGATTCAGCCGGTCATCTTCGTGATCCTGTTCGCCTATGTCTTCGGGGCCGCTATCCCGATCCCGGGAGCTGATCCCACGTCCGCGCCAGACGCCAGCCTGTACCGGCAGTACCTGATGCCCGGCATCTTCGGTCAGACGGTGGCTTTCGCGGCCGCGGCCAGCACCGTCGGATTGGCCGAAGCGATGCAGCGCGGCATCATCGACCGGTATCGCGCCCTTCCCATGAGCCAGCCCGCCGCGCTCATCGGAAACACCATCGCGAATGCCCTACGCCAGATCCTGGCTTTGACGGTCTTGAGTATCACGGGACTCATCGTCGGCTGGCGGATCAATGACGGTATCTGGAATGCGATCCTCGCCTACCTGTTGCTGTTGCTCTTCGCGTACACGGTCACCTGGGTCGGTGCCTTCGTGGGTCTCTCGGTGCGCAACAGCGAGACAGCCAGCACGGCAGGCCTGATCTGGATCTTCCCGCTCACGTTCCTATCGAATGCGTTCGTGCCGATCACTGCTCTGCCTACATGGCTGCAGTACTTCGCCGCCTACAACCCGATCTCGAGTTTGGTTCTCGCGTGCCGCGAGTTGTTCGGGAATCCCATCGGAACGCAGCCGGACTTCTGGCCGCTGCAGAATCCTGTGGAGTACACGATCATCTCTTGCGCCGTCGTGATCGCAATCTTCGCACCACTCGCGGTGCGCAAGTTCCGCACTGCCGCCAGTCGCTAACCAGTGTAGGCAGCCACAGAAACGATCTCGACCGTCATGGTCTTGCCGTTCGCGAGTTCGTAGGCAGCGGAGTCGCCGACCTTCTTGCCCAGGACGGCGGCGCCGAGAGGCGACGTGGGCGAATACACCTCGAGCGAGGCATGCGCGGCTTCTTCGCGGGACCCGAGCAGGAACGTCTCCACCTCGTCGAATGCTGTGAAGCGCACCGTCACTACCTTGCCGTGGGCGACTTCGTCGTCGGCGGACTCCGGCACGCCGATCTTCGAGTGCTCAATGAGGTGCGTGAGCTGGCGGATGCGGGCCTCGTTCTTGCCCTGCTCCTCCTTGGCAGCGTGATAGCCACCGTTCTCCTTGAGGTCACCCTCTTCCCGGGCAGCCTGGATGCGCGTGGTGATCTCCGTGCGGCGCGGGCCCGCACGGTCAGCGAGCTCCTCCACGAGGCGGTCGTACGCCTCCTGGGTCAGCCAGGTCACTTCGGTCATGGGGCTAGAGGGTACAGCCCCGCAAAACGAAGAAATAGTTTAAAAATGTATATGCGTTTTAATGTACAATCCGTCCATGGCAAAGGCGAAAACCACGGTGTACGTCGACGAGGACGTTCTCCGCGCAGCTCGGGTGTGGGCCGCCCGCAAGGACATGCGCGACTCCGAGCTCTTTGAGCAGGCGCTCCGGAGTTTCCTTGGATTCGATCTTCTCGATCGCATCGCGCAGCGCAACGCGGACGTGGATCCCGATCTCGCGGATTCGGTCGTCGCGGAGGAGATTTCCGCCCACCGTCGTCATTCGCGCTGAGCGATGCTGCGAGTCGTCGTCGATCCCGGAGTTCTCCTGTCCGGCTTGATCGCGCCGGCCGGACCTCCAGGCGCTCTGATGGAACGGTGGAGTCGCGGGATCGTGCAGTTCGTGACGTCGCCTCTTCTTATTCAGGAATTCACCGACGTCGCGCTCCGACCAAAGTTCCGCACCTGGTTTAGCGAGCAGGAGGCGCGCGATGTGGCTCGTCTCCTGGCCGCGGCAACCGAGGCGCATGTCGATGTCGAGACCGAGGTTCCCCTTCCGCGTGATGGGGGTGATGCCTACCTCGTTCATCTGACCGTCGAGGCGCAGGCGTTCGCGCTCGTGACGGGAGACAAGGAGCTACGCGATCACGCCAGGACCAGTGGGCTCAGAATCCTCACCCCTGTCGAAACCCTCGACATCCTGCAGGAATGGGAGCAGCGTTAGAGGTCCGTCGATGTCCACGGCTGATCCGGTGGAGCGATCCCCGGTGGGAATTGCGGCCCGGGGACGCGCAGTTGCTCCCCGTCCGCCACGCATTCCAGGACCTCGGCCGCGTAGGCGGGAGCCACGGTGCGGAGGCGGTATTCGACCAGTCGATATTCCTCGCCCCCGGGAACAGGCACTTCGGCATAGCCCAGGTCAATTCGTTGGGAGTCCTGGGCCCGCACAATGCACAGGACGTCGACTGTCGCGGGCGCCCGCACCTCGAAGGTCACATCGACACGCTCCGGAGATACCTCCGACCACGCCAACAGGCGGAACTGCACCCGATCAGCGGTCAGATTCATCCAGACGAAAACGAGCCCGACGGTGAAGGCGACCATGAGGAGGCCCGCCACGATGTAGCGCCCGATGGGACGCCGATCCATGCCGTACCGCACCTGCATCTCCGGGGAGAGTTGGTCCCTGCGGAACGGACTGGGCATGAATGGGAGACTAATCGGGTGAGCCCCCTCCGCCTGATGGCCGTGCACGCGCATCCCGACGACGAGGCCAGCAAAGGTGCTGCCACCACGGCCAAGTACGTGGACGAAGGCCTTGAGGTCATGGTCGTCACCTGCACGGGTGGTGAGCGCGGTGATGTGTTGAACACCAAGGTGCAGGAGCTCGTGGATCTCCACGGCTTGTCCACGGTCCGCCAGCAGGAGATGAAGGCGGCGGCCGAAGTCCTCGGCATCCAGCATGTGTGGCTCGGCTTCGAGGACTCCGGGTTTCCCGAGGGCGACCCAAAGCCACCCCTTCCCACCGGGTGCTTCGCCGACCTTCCCTTGGAGCAGACGGTGCCCCGCCTTGTCGAGGTGATCCGTGAGTTTCGACCGCACGTGATCACGACCTACGACGAGAACGGCGGTTACCCGCACCCCGATCACATCCGCACGCATGAGATCACGATGGCTGCGGTGAAGGAAGCTGCGGATCCGGAACTCCATACCGAACTCAATCCGAACGCGCACCAGGTTGCGAAGGTCTACTACAACCAGCAGTTCACGAAGAAGAAGATCATGACCGTGCATCAGGCGATGCGTGATGCAGGCCTTGAGTCACCCTTCGGGGAGTGGATCACCAAGTGGAGTGATCGCGAGGATCGGTGGCCCAAGGTGACCACCCGTATCCCGACAGCCGACTACTTCCATATTCGCGATGCGGCGCTCCTGGCGCACGCGACTCAAATTGATCCGGAGGGCTTCTGGTTCGTAGTTCCCCCCGAGATCCAGAAGAGCGTGTGGCCGACGGAGGAGTTCGAGTTGGCCATCAGCACTATTCCCACCACCTCCGACCCTTCTCAGGGAATCTACGAAGACGATCTTTTCGCCGGATTGCGAGATTGACATGGAAAAAAATCCCGACCTCGCCCAGGTCATCGATGGTGCGGGCCCCATCGCCGGCCTCTTCGTCCTGTTGCTCGCGATCGCCGTCTTCCTGCTGTGGCGCAACATGAACAAGCAACTCAAGAAGGTCGACGCGAACCTGCCCATGGGTCCGGAGGACGAGCGCGAGGCGTACGACGAGGAACTCACGGAGGAAGCGGTCACGCGAGGCGAGGATGAGCAGGGGTAGCTCCCTGCGGAGCACTGCGCTGTCCTCCCGGGGGATCGTCGCCCTGGTCGCTGCGCTCGCAGCTGCAACGGCATGTGTCTTCCTGGGAATCTGGCAGTGGGACCGAACCGAGGACATCCTCGCGGCGGAGCGAGCGGCAGCGTCCGATCCGGTCCCGCTCACGCAATTGGTGAACGACGACGGGACGTGGGATAACCAGAACATCGGTCGACCCGTAATCCTCGACGGTGCCTTCACGAACGACGAGGTGCTCATTCCCAACCGGGAGTTCGAGGGCCAGCGGGGAACCTGGACCGTCACTCGGTTCGCACTCGATGACGGTCGCAGCATCGCAGTGACACGCGGATTTCTCTCCGACGGCGTTGTCTCCCCACCGATCCTCACGTCGCCGACGCAGGTGGAGGGTCTGCTCCACCCCAATGAGGAGTTCTACGAAGGGGCCAACCAGGCCGGATCGATTGTCACTGTGGATGCCACGTCGCTCGGGGTCGAATGGGGTACACCGCTCATCCCGGGCTACGTGATGATGCAGGAATTGGATCCGACGCTGCTCGCCGCTGATGCTCCGGCACCGGTGATCCTGCCTCCCACCGTTCAGGTGGGGGATGTGCCCTTCCCGCTCCAGAATTTCGTCTACGCCTGGCAATGGTGGGTGTTCGGCGCCTTCGCCATCGCGGTGTACGCCTGGTGGTTGTGGCGTGAGGCGCGGCCGCGAATCCCTGTGAGCTCCTGAAGGTTTGTCCGGGGAAACTACCCCACGGGCCTGGGCCCGCTAGTCTTCAAATGGCGGTGAACGGGGGTGTTTGGGGGCTGTGAATGAAACGGGTGAAGGTCCTTCTCGTCGAGGACAACCCCTTCACGCGCTCGACCGTTGCGGCCTCGCTGCGCTCGGAGGACTGCGTGATCGTGGAGGCCGTGGGGACTGCCAAGGAGGCCATGCGGGCCATAGAAGAACATGACGTCGACTGTGCAGTTGTGGACCTTCACTTGGGTCCGGGCCCGAGCGGCATTGATTTGGCTCATGGCCTCCGTCGAGTGAATCCCGACGTGGGAATTGTGATTTTGACGTCCTATGCGGACCCAAGGCTCTTGGCCGGTTCGCAGCGGCCTCTCCCTCCGCGCGCCGTGTACGCCGTGAAGAACGACATCGACTCGACGGAGGAGTTGCGCGAGAAGGTCGACTTGGCTTTGGGCGCCATCGAGCGGCCGCTAAACATGGTAAGCGGGTACGTTCCATTGACCGACACACAGATGGAGATCCTGCGGATGGTGGCGGACGGACTTACGAACGCTGAGATTGCTCGCCGGAGGGTCGTCACCGACCGTGCTGTCGAGACTGCTGTCGCGCGGATTGTTGCCAAGCTCGGAATCGACGTCAATGAAGGATCGAACGCACGCGTTCTCCTCACCCAGGCCTATTACTCCCTCATCGGTGGGGGCCGTGCGGACTAGTTGGGGTCGCGTGGGCCATCTGATCGGGGGTCGGTGGGCCGTGTCCCTGCGCGGTTACCTCCTCCTCGCTCCGATCGCAATCGTCTGGATGATCCTCAGTGTCCCCGAAGCCTTTCTTGGGTCGTGGCAGCACGTCGGCGTAGGCGCCCTCGTTGGCGTCGCGACGTATGCCGCGACCGGCGTAGTGCAATGGATTGCGTCGGTCTCCCTCCTGCGGCAGCGACACATTTCTCCGGTACCTGTTGTGGTGGTCGTCTGCGTAGGTGGCCTCTCGTGGGCTGCGCGCAGTGGGCTCCTCGTGCTCTACATGGAAGCCACCGGGTCTGTGAGCCAAGCCCAGCCGATCGAGCGTCTTGTCACAGGGTTCTGGCTAGGCGCTGTCATCGTTCCTGTCACCGCATGGGGTCTTGGGTCCCTGGAACAGTTTCGGCGCGAAAGGGATCGCCTTCTCGATGAACTCGTCGCGGTGGAGATTCGTGGGGCGCAGTCGGACATCTATCTGGGCGCTATGCGTCAAGCAGTTCGAGAGGAGGTTCAGGGCGGAGTCCAGCGATCTTTGGCGGAAGTGCCCAGGGGCTTCGGCCCTCATGACTGGCGGGAGGCAGTCGACGCGCTCGCCCAGCAGATGTCTCAGGACTTGCCCAGGACTCTCTGGCAGGAGGCTCGGTCCAAGACTTCGGTCTCTCTGGGCCTCATCAGCGCGATGATCGTGAAGCGGCCCTTCTCTTTCTGGCCCCTCGTCGTCGGCTGGCCCCTCGGGGTGCTGCTCACCAGCCGCTACTGGGGCTGGCTCGCGGCCATGGCCCTCATCCTCATCCCGGTGGCCTGGGGAGCCCTCGTCGCCTGGGTCGGCAACCGAGTTCTCGCTGAGGGGCCGAGGTGGGCAGGAGCTGCCTACCCGGGCTTCCTCGTCGCACTGGGGCTGGGTGGGCCGCTCACGTCGGTTGCGGCGCCGGTTCTGCTTCCCACGGTAAGTGAGGATCCTGACTTTGGCCTCCTCATCGGCCTCTCGCTGGTGTTTTTCATGTTTCTCGGGGGCGTAATGCGTGCATCGAATGTCGCCGAGGCCCATGTGATGGAAGATCTGCATGCTTCAATTTCGCAGACGGAAGTCCGGGCAAACGTGCTCGAGCGAGAAGAAGTTCGCCTTCGTCAAGAGATCGCAACTCACCTTCACAGCACGCTAGGCGCCAATCTGACCGCCGCATCCATGCGATTGAAGCAGGCGATCAGTAGTGGTCAGGTAGATGCGGCGTTTAGTGCCTTCTCTGAGGTGTGGCGACTTGTAGAGATTGATCTCGCCGCGATCCAAGTGGATGAGTCAGCCGATATAGAGGCTCTGCTTGCTGCGATAGTTGACTCGTGGTTGGGGCTGGTCGCCATCACGTACGAAGTGACAGCGGCCGCGCCGGTTCATTCTGGTGTCATGCGTGCGCTGAACGATGTAGTGGGAGAAGGTGTAACTAACGCGGTGCGACATGGAGCGGCTCGAAATGTCCACGTGCGCGTGAATGAAACGGTGCAAGGCCTCCTGATTACCGTCGACGACGATGGTGTTTTCAGTGCACTATCGACGCCGGGATTGGGCTCGCGAATCATGGACAGAGTGGCTCCCGGTTCGTGGCGTCGGACCAGGAATTCGCAGGGTGGAACGGCCCTGGAGGTGCTGCTCAGGGCTTCACCTTCCCCGTCACCAACCTAAAGTGCCACATTCGGATATCCGAACATAGTGACTTGGGTGAGTTACACACTTTCGTGAATGACCCGATTTATTTTTTGCTGCTCTGACTAGCCGACTTACCGTCAGATGGCAGGGCATGAGGAATTTTGGGGGTTTTCCCCGACTTGCCTTCCCCACACACGACGCGAAGAAGGGCTTTGTGCTGCCGTGAAGCAGCGGTGGATGGCGGTATCCGCCGCGATGGCGACCATCGCGGTGATGCTTTCTGCTGCCCAGGCTCCGGCACAAGCCGCAACCGAGGAACGAGCACGCTCGTCTACAACTTCTAACGCTGACCTTCCGCCGTTGTGCACCCCCCCCGTCAGCCCCCGCCCGACTGCAACCCCTACGAGTTCGCAATCACTCTCTCCGTCACCGAGTACATCCGCTTTGCCGTCACCATCAGTGGGTGAACGTGAGTCCACAAGTGTGAGGGGCAGCGCCTCACCGTCGAGTGCTCCGAGCAGTACTCCGAGCGGGACCGCAACACCGTCGCCGACACCAACGTTGACCGAATCCGCGCGACCAAGTAGTTCCCCGTCCCCTTCGGCTACCGTGAGCACAGACCCCGTGTCGTCACCAACCGTTTCGACTCCCGCTGCGGTAGCGCCCGCCGATACAACGGGTGGAGTGTCACTACGTTCTGCGCGCGGATCGGTGAAGTCGGAGGTCCGTGCTGAGACTTCGTCCGCTATCGAAGAAGGTGCTCCCGCTCCAGCGGAGTCCACCCCGACAGGTCCAACCCCTTCGAGCGAGACGACTACCACTACACCGGAACCTTCTACCTCCGCTGGTGGCACCCCACGACCTTCGGCGACCCCTTCGCTTTCGCCTTCCCGGCCGGCTGCTTCCCCGAGCCCCTCTGCATCCGCCGGCCCGCCAGCATCCGCCGGCACTTCACCGTCTCCCTCACCAACCCCTTCGAGAGAGACGACTACCACTACACCGGAACCTTCTACCTCCGCTGGTGGCACCCCACGACCTTCGGCGACCCCTTCCCTTTCGCCTTCCCGGCCGGCTGCTTCCCCGAGCCCCTCTGCATCCGCCGGCCCGCCAGCATCCGCCGGCCCTTCACCGTCTCCCTCACCAACCTCCGAGATGACGATCGTGGACTGTCCCTCGGTCCCGGTGAGCGTGGTAGCCACCGCGGGGGTCAACCGGGTGGACCTGGCCTGGTCGGACGGGTCAACTGCCTCGGAGGCGCCTGCTGCGCCCACGTCCTTCAGCCCCCGCCCGACTGCAACCCCTTCGAGTTCGCTATCACTCTCTCCGTCACCGAGTACATCCGCTTTGCCGTCACCATCAGTGGGTGAACGTGAGTCCACAAGTCTGAGGGGCAGCGCCTCACCGTCTCCTGCCGTTGTATTTTCGTCGGCCCCCGGCGCACCGGCGTCTCCCATCCCGACAGCAGGCGCGCGTGAATCGGACCGCACCGTGACTCCGCGTTCCCTGGCTCCTGCGGGCTCTGAGGTGGTTGCTTTCGAAGTGATCAGTGCTGATGAGCAGTTGGAGGCGACTCCTGTTGCATCTCCGACTGCGTCAGCACCGCCGGTACCTCTCCCGTCACCCGCGTCCTCCTCGACCGCGTCACCGACGTCCTCGGCGTCACCTTCTGCTTCGGTATCACCGTCACCGTCACTGTCGCCGTCGCCGTCGCCATCGGTGTCACCGTCACTTTCGGCATCACCGTCGGTGTCCGCGTCGGTGAGCCCGTCGGTGAAACCAGCTCCCTCCCCGAGCCCCGTGTCGAAGGGGGGTGCAGTGCGGGCCGAGAAGTACCTCACCCTGGTAATTGGTGGCGGTATGGAGCGGGTTGTGGAGTCCCAGACTCCTGAGGTGTCGGTATTGGGTCTACGTAACGGGGTGCGCTACTCGTTCGAGGTGTTCGCGGTCACGGGGAATGGCCGGTCGGAGGGTTCGGAGATCGTGTGGGCGACTCCGACGACGGGTGTGGAAGGCGTTGTCGCGGGCCTGATCGTGGAGTTCACCACCGACGTGGAAGAGGGGCAAGCGTTGGTGCCGGGGGAGGAGCGCCTGGAGAACGCCACGGACCTGCCGGCTGTGGATCTCACGGTAGGGGCGAAGGTCAGTGACGATGCAGTCCTGGTTGAGCTGAGCGAGCCCGTGGCGCTGGCGGAGGCGGAGCAGATCGCGGCGGATCTCCAGGCCGACCCCGCCGTCGCGTGGGCGGAGCCGGATCAGTTCCTGTTCACCGCCGCCGACCCGGCGCCCGACACCGCCACCTCGTCTGCCGCTCCAGTGCCCTCGCAGGAATGGAACCTCTCCGGAACCTATGGCGTGGACGCAGTCCAGCTCGAGGACCGGGAGAGCGCGGGGCAGGGAGTGAGCGTCGCGGTCATCGACACGGGCATCACGAGCCACCCGGACCTGCAGTCGCGCGTGGTGAGCGGCTACGACTTCGTCTCAAGCCCTGAGCAACTCATGGCCTCCCGGCAGGCCAATGCCCCACCGGTCCCGTTCGATGCCGACTCCGAGAACCCCGAAACGTTTGGTGCGATCGGCCGGGACGCGAACCCCGCTGATCCGGGTGACTGGAGCCAGACCGTTCCGGTCCGCAACTCCAGTTGGCACGGCACGAAGATGGCCGGCCTCATCCACGACGTCGCGCCGGGCGCGAGCATCCAGCCGATCCGCGCCCTGTCGTGGCGCGGCGGCCTGCTCTCCGACATCGCCGCCTCCATCACCTGGGCCTCGGGTGGCACGGTCGACGGTGTCCCGGCCAATGCGCATCCGTCGAAGGTCGTGAACATGTCGTTCGCGGTCGAGGCGACCTGCCCGGTTGCCCTGCAGGACGCCATCACCGGCGCCCGCGAGCGCGGCAGCATCCTCATCGCCGCGGCCGGCAACGCCAACGACGATGCCGCGAAGTACGCGCCCGGCAACTGCAACGGCGTCATCACCGTCGGATCCACCACCAGCAGCGGTGTCCGCGCCGACTACTCCAACTACGGCCCCGTCGTCGACATCGCCGCCCCCGGCGGCGACACCAGCGCCCCCGTTCAGGCCGCATCGAACACTGGCTTCACAAGCCCGGATCAGCCCACCCGTGCAGGCGACTTCGGCACCTCCGTCAGTGCCGCACATGTGTCTGCGGGCGCAGCGCTGCTCGCGGCACGCAACACCACCATCACCCCTGACGATGCATTCACCGCCCTCACCGGACGCGACAGCGTCAAAGCATTCGCCAACCCCACCTGCGATACGAACCCTGACTACTCCTGCGGCGCCGGCATCCTGACCCTCGCCCAGATCGCCACCATCTCCAGCGGCGACCAGGACTACGCGATGCTGTTCACGCGATCGGCAGAGACCGCGGCGAGCGCATCGAACTCCTCAATGCTCAGCACCCTCTCCGGTGACTTCACCTTCGAAGCATGGGCGAAGCCGACGAACTGTTCGTCAGGCGAGCACACTGTTGTCTCCAAGGAATTGACGATCGTCTTCTCCTGTCGCAACGGTACCTGGCAGTACGCACTCGGAAACGGGTCGAGTTGGCACGGCCTCACCGGGTATGACCCCTGGTACGACACGGGCATTGCCCAACTGCCTGGTCAATGGCAACACGTAGCCGTGACCCGGACGGGGACTGGAGGTGCCATCAAGTTCTACTTCAATGGTGCCTTGGCCAATACCCGAGCCGCTGCATCCCTCGCGCTAGGGAACTCGACGTCCTACGATCTCTTTGTCGGGGGAAGAACTGGGCCGTCGCAAAACTTCGACGGTGCTATCGACGAGGTCCGCATCTACAGCGTCGACCGCAGTGCCTCCATCGCGACGGACATGCACACGTACGGCCCGACGAGCACAACAGGGCTCATCGCCTACTACGACTTCAACGAGGGTCCCGCCGGCACCACCGGCACCGGAACCGTCTACAACCGGTCGGTGAGTACCGATGCTCTTCCGGCCTCAAACCTGCGCACCGTCAGTGGCCCCACGTACACCGACATCAAGCAGACCACGAGCAACGGCAGCAACACCGTCGTCACGTTCCCCCGCTCCTACCTGACCGCGGCTGGCGGTTGGCGGGTGCCGACTGGTGTGGCGAGTGCCAACGCCCTGATCGTCGCCGGCGGCGGCGGCGGCGGCAATGACACGGGCGCGGGCGGTGGTGGTGGCGCGGCCAAGCCCTATTCAGCGAATGCGCCAATCGTGGCTGGTGCCACTGTGGTCGTCACAGTTGGTCAAGGAGGAATCGGAGCCTCCACCGTTAATTCAACAGGTGCGAATGGCCAGCCGTCGCAGTTGAATGCCGTCGTCGTTGGCGGCGGAGGTGGTGGGGCGAGCTACAACTCGAGTGGCACCACGCGAGGAGCCGACGCGCCATTGGGCTCTCCCGCATACGCGCTTCGCGGTTCAGGTGGTGGTGGCGCCAACAACAGCGCTGGAGGAAGTGGCGCCTTCGCAGGTGGAAACGGATTCACGGACACTGGTGCCGGCGGCGGAGGCGCGTCAGCCGCCGGAAGTAACGCCGAGAGCCGGGCGTCAGGAAACGGCGGGAACGGTGGCGCGGGTCTGAGCAACGCCATCACCGGCGCATCCCTGACTTACGGTTCGGGTGGCGGAGGTGGTTCGTGGAATACAGCGGGAACGGGCGGCTCGGGTGCTGGAAACGGGGGTCACAACACGCCGGCGACAAGCGGCTCAGCGAATCGCGGTGGCGGCGGTGGTGGAGGCAGCAGCCAAGGTAGTTCGAAGGTCGGTGGGAGCGGCGGTTCAGGCGTCGTCATCGTCAGTTACAACACCGCCGCGGCGGCAACTTGTATTCCTGAGGAATCGCAGTACACCGCCGGTGGCACCGCATACAAGGTAGTGGCTTTCAAGAACACCGGTTCTTGCACCTGGACCGTGCCAAGTGGTGTGACGACAGTTGACGCTGTTCTGGTGGCGGGCGGCGGCGGTGGTGGCGGTTCCATTGGTGGCGGTGGTGGTGCTGGTGAATTCGTCTCGCGCTCTGCTGTAGCAGTGACCGCGGGCTCGGCCCAGACGATCGTTGTAGGCGCTGGAGGAAGTCCGGGTCAGGCCAATGGTTCTGGCGGGAACGGTGGAAACTCATCTGCGCTCTCGACAACGGTGAAGGGTGGTGGCGGTGGGGCCACGCTGCAGTATGCGGCTGCTGTTGGCGGGTCCGGTGGTGGTGGCCTCAGTTGCGGATACTCCGCAAGTTTGGCGACTGGAGCGGGAACCTCGACCCTGGCAAGTGGCTCCGTCAACAACGGTGGCTCCGGATCCACGGTGGGATCGCAGAACTGTGTTGCGGGCGGCGGCGGCGGGGCCGGCGGATCTGGAGGCAATTCCTCGGGTCAATCCGGTGGAGCGGGCGGCGCGGGTGTGTCGAACTCCATTACTGGCGCAGCTGTCCTCTACTCAGGTGGAGGTGGTGGTGGCATTAACGGTGATAACGCCGCGCTCTCATCCGGCACGGCCGGTGCGGGTGGGAGCGGTATCGGCGGTGCGGGCGGTGGAAAGTACCCATCAACAAATCTCAATGGAAATGCAGCGGTGGCTAACACCGGCTCCGGTGGCGGCGGTGCTTCAAATGCCGCATATGGCGGTGCTGGTGGTTCCGGAATTGTAATTTTGCGCTACGCAATCACTCCGTCAACAACGTGCTCTGGTAGCGCAACAACAAGTGCTGATGGCTACGTGATTGTTGCATTTAAGACAGCGCAAACCTGCACATGGACGCCACCTCAGGGTGTAGCGAGCGTTGACTATCTCGTTGTTGCTGGTGGGGGTGGCGGCGGCGTGGGCCGAGGCGGCGGTGGTGGTGCTGGTGGAATGCAGACCGGCTCACTTGCGGTTACCGCGGGGAACGCCACCACTGTCACGGTCGGCGCGGGAGGCGCAGGTGGTGCAAACGACTCGAGAGGGACGAGCGGCGGCAGCAGTGTTCTCGGGTCTATCACGTCAACAGGTGGTGGCGGTGGTGGGGGCTGGGGCGGCGTCCAGACGGGTGCGAGCGGTGGCTCAGGTGGCGGTGGCGCGGGTTCGACCAATGCGTCCTATTCCGGCGGTGCAGGCATGGCTGGCCAGGGCAATAACGGTGGATCGAGCGCTGCCACCTCAGGGAGTTGCGCGATAGCGAATCAAAGCTGCTCGGGTGGCGGTGGCGGTGGCGCAGGGGCAGCCGGTGCGCAGGGCTCAACAACGGTTGGTGGCTCGGGCGGTGACGGCAATTCGGTGGCTTGGATTTCCAGCTCTGTGGCATCAAGCCTGGGAGTCGGCGAGACATCGGCGGGAACCGTCTACTTCGCTGGGGGCGGTGGCGGCGGGGCCCTCGGAGGTCAGACAGGCGGTTCTGGAGGACTAGGCGGCGGTGGCGATGGTCGCGCGACATCGGGGGCGACGCCGTTAGCAGCCATAGCGAACACCGGCGGCGGTGGTGGTGGCAACGAGGGTTTTGCGGGCCCCGGCGGTGCGGGCGGTTCGGGTGTGGTGATTCTTCGCTACCAGTCGCCCACCTGCGCACCGCTGGAGTATTCATACACCTCGGGAGTCACCCCCTACACGGTTTTCGAGTTCCAAGGTGCCGGCAGCTGTGCATGGTCGGTACCTGCGGGCGTTAACTCAGTAGACGTTCTCGCTGTCGGTGGCGGCGGTGGCGGTGGCTCGCGCATAGGCGGTGGTGGTGGCGGCGGAGGCGTGACATCGTCTTCGAATCTGGGCGTGACATCCGGTGGATCGGTGAGCGTCACAGTGGGAGCGGGCGGCGCAGGCGGCACCTCGACGTCGGGTGGCTCGACATCGTCCGGTGGCACCGGCGGATCCTCGTCCTTCGGCAGCATCACCGCGCTCGGCGGCGGTGGTGGCGGTTCTGACGGCACCACATACGTCGCCACGTCCGGAGCCACCGGCGGTGGCGTCGGCTATCCCGGGGGGTGCCCCGGCACGGTTGCGCCCGGAACGGTCGGCTCCGGCGCTGCGGGCGGCAACTGCGTCATCG
>VGCC01000011.1 GCA_016870195.1 Actinomycetota bacterium | reverse complement strand
GAGCGCGACGAGGACGACCGCGTTCCCCAGTCCGGAAGCGAGGTTCGCGCCCTCCAACATGAACACCGGCACGAGCCGGCGGCCGCCGGGTCTGGTCCCTGACATGCGGATCTCGGAGTCCCCTCGGTGGTTGCCGAATGGTTCGGCTAAGGCAGACTAGGGGCTCACGCTCTACCGAGAGGAATTCCCATGCGCCGGATCGTCGCCCTCGCCGCAGCCACCGCACTCGCGGCAACCTTCGTTGCAGGGTGCTCGTCCGGTTCGGGCACCGACAGCGCGGACCAGGCGGCTGCGGGCGGTGAGTCCACTCCCGTCGGCGACACCGTGGAAGGCGACGGCATCGAGATCACCGATGAGAACCTCGCGATGCTCGCCCCCATCGTCGTCGTTCCCGATCAGACCGAGGCACTCGCAAACGTCGGCGACGGACTCGAGTTCATGGTCGATGACCCGTTGGCTGCAACCATCGAGTCTGACAACCCGGCAGTCGTCGAGGTCATCCCCGGCAGGGAAGAGGGTGGCATCGAATACAACCCGGGTGGGATGGCACTGTCCGCCGGAACCGCAAACGTCACTGTGACCAACGCCGACGGCACCAGTTTCGTCGTCGTGGTGACGATCGAGGGTTAGAGCTACTCCCCGCTGAGGTACGTGCAGCTCGTCGCAGTCGATACTTCGCGTCCCACGTCATCGACGATCACCGCGTACCCTTTGTGATCGCGGATGTCCGTGATCCTGCCGAACTCCACAGGAAGTGCAGCAACAGCCTGAACCACCCGGAGACGCACCGGTTCGGTCGCCCGAAACTCGCGCGCCGTGGGGATTCCCACGTGCGCGAGCGGTGCCGCGGTCGACGGTTCGTGCCCCTCGGCGAAGTAGGAGCAGACGTCCTCAATCCCTATGCGGCCAGTGTGACGACTCGACCATGGCGCTTGCGACCGGCCACCGTTCGACACCCACAGAACCGTGGCCGGAAAGTCCTCCACCCGACGCAGTGAGAACCACACGTAGTCTGGGAAACGCAGTGCGTTCCACGCCACTCCCGTGCGCACCTCTGGTGCGATCATCACCAAGTCCTCATGCCCTGGTGGGGTGGGGAGATGACTGAGGTCGAGGATCAGACCATCCGCACGTGGTACCGATGCAAGTGACGTGAACGTGCCTCCGATCTCCAGAACCTGATGCTCACCCCGTGCGGGATCGGAGAAGAGCGTGGGCGCCACCGATCCGTAGCGGATGGGCGACGTGGTCAACTCCACCGAGCCTGCCGGGGAGCCACTCATGTCCAGGACCGGATGGGTTCCATAGTTGTAGAGGCCGGATAGCCCCTCGATCTCGAACTGTTGGTAGAGCGAGGTGTCACTATCGCGGACCTCGACCGATTTGGTCACCGTTGCACCTATGTCCTCGGCGGTTATGCGCAAGGTGAGTGCCTGGGGGCGCTCATCGATCACGGTCCATGGGTTCCCCGCGATGACGCCATGGGGCGGTCCAGCCGACTGAGCGCCGAAGGGAAGACAGAAGAAATCTCCGCGCAGCACCTGAAGTAGCGGATCCTGACCACGCTGTTCCGCCGGAAGCCAGGGCGATAGGGAGTAGGGCTGCACCGTGCGCGAGCCGAGGGTGAACTCGACCGGAGCAACGTGCGCGCCACGAAGTGTGACCCATGCCGTGGTGGTGGAACTGCGGATCTGGATGGACTCCTCACCATGGATGACCTGCATCGTGCTCCCTCTGTGCCATCTAGCATGACGACCACTCGTTGTAGGGAGACTGTCATATGGGCATGGTGGTCGTGTAGATGGGCGTCGTGGTCTTCGTCGCAGGTTGCGCCGGAACAGGCAAGTCGACTCTGGCCGATGTCCTCGCCGCCCGACTGAACGGCGTGCACCTCGACTTCGATGACGTGAGCGCGGGTGTTGTCGGCGAAGCCCGAACGGCACATCCCCAGCTCACCGAGGCCCAGCTCCTGGAGCAGGTCAAGGACGCCCGCTACCAGGCCCTCCACGATGCAGTGTCGGAGTCAGGTGGGGGACCCACCCCGATCGTGGTGTCCGCCCCCTTCACGAGTGCCGCCGCGACCGCCGATTCCTGGGCGCGCTGGGTCGAGGACTGCCCGCGCTGGGTCCTGGTCTGGCTGGACCTGGACGAGGGGGAGCGCGCCCGTCGGGTGCTCGCCCGGGGGGCGGAGCGCGACCACGGGGCCCGGCCCGGTGCCCCCGCTCGGCCCGGTGTCCCCCACCTGGCCCTGGACGCGGCCCTGCCCCCGGAGCAACTGGCCGAGGCGGTCCTCCAGGCCATCCGGAGTTCACCCGGGGTCTAGACAGATGCCACATCGCGCACTAGCGTCACCATGTCCCGTGACAACGATTACCCCGTTGCACCTGTGCTCGTGACAACGATTACCCAGGAGGAACCGCCATCGCCCTGCTCGTCTTCAACCCGAACCCGGTCTTCGACCGGACGGTGAGCGTCCCCCGGGTCTCCCCCGGGGCGGTCATCCGCGCCCAGGGCGCGGAGTTGACCTGCGGGGGCAAGGGCATCAACGTCGTGCGGGCCCTCCGATCCCTCGGTGCGGAGGCGCTGCTGATCCTCCCGGTCGGCACGCGCGACCGGGTCACCTACGAAGGCCTGCTGGCCGCGGAGAAACTCGCCGCGGAGATCATCCCGGTCACGGGCGGTGTGCGCACCGCGACGATCCTGCTCGAGAGCGAGATCGATCGTGTCACCGTGATCAATGAAGCCGGCGCGTTCGAGGATCCCGCGCAGTGGGCCGATGTGGTCTCCCGCGTCGTCACCACCGCGCACGAGGGAGACCTGGTGATGATCATGGGAAGCCTCCCCATGGGGCTCCCGTCATCCGCGCTCGTCAATCTCGTCGAGGGTCTCCATGCACGCGGTGCTCGAGTTCTCGTCGACACCGCCCCACAGTGGCTCGAGCCCGTACTCGCCACCGACCCCGACGTCATCGCGCCCAATCTCGATGAGGCCGAGGCGTGCCTAGGTCTCACCGACGCACTCGTCATGAACTCGCACGCACTCGGCGATGATGAAGCACGAGAGCGCGCCGACCGCGCTGCCCGCCAACTCGTGGAGCGCGGTGCACGAATCGTCCTAGTAACTGCGGGTGGCGCTGGTGTCGCGATCGCGAGCGCGGATGCGCACGCATGGGTATCCGCCGTGTCCGTCGACGTCGTCAGCACGGTCGGCGCGGGTGACTCGTTCGTCGCAGGATTCGCCCATACCTGGATGCATGGCGGAATGTCCGAGGATTTCGCAACCATCGTCGAAGCCGCGCGCTCCGGTGTGGCATGCGCAGCGGCCTCCTGTGAGCAGGTGCTCGCCGGTGGCGTGGTGCGTGAGCGCTATTCCGAGTTGCTGTCCCGCGTGCCGGAGGCGGTCATCGCCACGGGGGTGTCGCTATGAGCGGTTCCATGAGCAGGAAGGTGGTGCGGCTTCGGGACGTAGCGGATGCCGCCGGCACCAGCACGAAGACCGCGTCGCGTGTTGTCAATGGTGACTCCCGCGTGTCACCCGATACCCGTCGACGTGTGGAGCAGGCCGTCGAGTCGCTGGGCTATCAGGTCGATGTCACGGCCCGCTCCCTGCGACGCGGGGTGGACGACACCATCGGGATCGTCGTTCCCACCATCGGAGACCCGTTCTTCGCCAAGGCCATCGAGGAGATCGAGAAGCGCTCCCTGGATCTGGGAGTGAAGCTGCTCGTCGCGTCCAACTCGTATTCCGCGGAAACAGAGCGCGAGATCGTGGAGGGCCTCATCGGCCGCCGCGTCGCGGGACTGATCATCACCCCCGAATTCGCCGATTACTCCTTCCTCCAACGCATCCCCACGCCGACGGTGTTCATCGACCGGCATCCGCGAGGACTGGACTCGGGAGTGGTGCGGGTCGATGACCAGGGAGCGGCGCGCGCCGCGGTCCTGCACCTCGCCGAGCACGGGCACCGCCGCGTCGCCATCGTGACCGACGACCTCACCATCCGCACCTCAAAACTGCGTCACTTGGGTTATCACGACGCACTACGTGACCGTGGCCTCCCGATCGAAGAGCGGCTCGAAGCCCATGGGTGCCGCGACGCTCACGATGCGTTTTCTGCGACGGAAGCCCTCATCTCCGGCCCCCACGCGCCCACCGCGATCTTCAGTTCCCGCTCGGAGACATCCCTCGGTGTGGTGCGCCAACTGCACGCTTCAGGCCGGACCGATATCGCACTCATCTCTTTCGGCGACTTCGTCACGGCCGACGTGATCACCCCCGCAGTGACGGCTATCGACCACGACCCGGCCATGTTGGCCAGCGCGGCGATGGATCGCCTCACCGAGCGCATGGCGGGAGTCCCCGATGACGGCAGCGACACGATCGTGCCCCTCCGCTTGATCGAGCGCGGATCGGGCGAGTTGACCCCTGCCCACTTGGAGGCGAGCGCATGAGTCCCGCACGCACTCCCGTCCTGATCGGTATCGACCTCGGCACCACCTCCTTCAAGGCGATCGCAACCGATATCGACGGAGTCATCCTCGGTCAGGCAGGCGAGACCACGCCGTGGATCGTCGAAGAGAACGGGAACGTGCACGCAGAGATCGGTGCGTTCGTGGACGCCGCGGTACGCGTGATGGCCCAGGCGGCAGAGAGGTGCCCCGCCCCGGTCGAGGTGCTCGGGATAGGCATCACGGGGATGGCTGAGACCGGTGTGATCGTCGATGCATCCGGCACCGCGGTCACTCCTGCGATGGCGTGGTACGACCAGCGTGGCGCCGAGGAGTTCGCAGCACTTCCGCAGGAGTTTCGTGACGAGTTTCAGGCTGTCACGGGACTGGCCGCAAAGGCGGAGTGCTCATTCTCGAAGTTGTTGTGGCTCACCACGCACGGCTTCACGATCACGCCGGGGATGCGCTGGGCGAATGCCCTCGAGTATGTTGCGTATGCGCTGACCGGCGCACTCTTCACTGAACCCTCGCTGGCATCGCGCACCGGACTCCTGGATCAAGCGGCCGTTGTTCCTTGGTCGCGGACCCTGTCGATGATCGGCGCAGATGCCTCCTTCGTTCCAGACATGCGCCCGGCGGGTGTCCCCTTCGGGCGTGCGCACGAGGATGCCCCGGGCATCCTGCGCAATGCCCAGGTGACCGTTGCCGGTCATGATCACCTGGTCGGCTCCGTGGGCGCGGGCGCCATCGGAGGCGACGACCTCTACGACTCCTGCGGAACTGCGGATGTCATCCTGCGGACCCTTCCGCGCACACTCACCAACGACGAGCGCGCTTCTCTCGTGGCATCGGGGCTTAGCGCGGGGCGCCACGTTCTGCCCGAGAGCACCGCGATCCTCGGAGCCACTCGTTCGGGACTGGTCCTCGGCCGGGTCCTGTCCATGGTGGGTGCACACACCCACGAGGAACGCGCGCGCATCTCGGAAGCGTGGACTCCGGAGTGGAAGCAGAACGGAACCGTGGTGGTGTCCGAGCCCGGGAATTGGACCAACGAGGTCACGGTGCAGTTGCGGGACGACACCCGCCCCGAGGATGTCTGGTGCGCCGCCATGGACTACGTCCTCGCAGAAACTCGTGCACTGGTGCGCCCGATCACGGCAGTGGCGGGCGAGTACACGTTCGCGGTGGCCGCAGGTGGATGGGCCCATGTCCCGGGGGTAGCCCGTGGCAAGGCACATATCTTCCCTGGGTTGCAGGTGAGTGAGCATCTGCAGCCCGGTGCCCGCGGCGCCTGCCTGTTCGCCGCAGAGGCCGCGGGTCTCTCGCTCGCACACCCTGAGTTTGCCCATGCACGCACCACACATATGAAGGAGTTCATCTGATGAGTACCGGTACCGCGTCGGCGATTTCGCTCTCCGCCATCGCCGATCCCGACGGCACCTTCGCGATCATCGCGATGGATCAGCGCAACACACTGCGCCGCATGTTCAAAGCGGTAGGTGTGGACGCGACTGATGCACAGATGCGTGAAGCCAAGGTCGCCGTCGCCGGTGCTCTGACGCCTGACGCGACGGGGATTCTGCTCGATCCCACCTTCGGAGTGCCCGCGGTCACCGAGGCGGGAGCGCTTGCGCCCACCTGCGGACTCCTCGTTGCAGCGGAGCCCGCCGAGCGCGGATCGTTCAACGGCGAGCCCCGCCCGTCACGTCAGGTCGATCAAGATGCAGCGTGGGTGAAGGACATGGGCGGGCAGGCGGTCAAGTTCCTCATCATGATGAATCCGGCGCGCGTGACCAAGGCCGGGGAACCGGCCCTGACAGAGGAGACCCTCCAGGTTGTGCGTGACGTGGTCGCAGACTGTCGCGCGGTGGGCATTCCTTCGGTGATCGAGAACCTGATCTACCCGGTCCCACCGGCGGACTCCCTGACACCGGAGCAGCGCGCCACGGCCATCATCGAGTCGGCGGCTCTCCTCACCGCGCTCGAGCCCGATCTCCTGAAGTTGGAGTACCCGGGCAGCGCCGAGGCGTGTCGGAATCTCGCGGACACGGTCACCGTGCCCTGGGCCGTCCTGAGCGCAGGGGTGGACTTCGCCACCTTCACGGATGTGCTTAAAGTTTCGTGTGACGAAGGGGGCGCCTCAGGTTTCATCGCGGGTCGCTCCGTCTGGAAGGAAGCCATCGGAATGCAGGGTGCGGAGCAGGAGCGTTTCCTGCAGGATGTAGCCCGCCCTCGTCTGCAGGCCTGCAGGGAAGCGATCGCGGGTCGGGCTCGTCCGTGGTTCACGGTGGGACAGTAGGGAGGACAGGGACATGGCGATTCTCGAGGCGCGCGGCATCGTGCGCACCTATGGCCAGGTAGTCGCCCTCGACGAGGCCGACTTCACCGTCGAGGCGGGCGAAGTGACGGCCCTCATCGGTGACAACGGCGCGGGCAAGAGCACGATGATCAAGATCCTCTCCGGCACCGAACAGCCCGAAGGCGGCACCATCCTGTTCAAGGGGAAAGAAGTCAAACTTTCGAAGCCTGCGGATGCCCGAAACCTCGGTATCGAAACGGTCTTCCAGGATCTTGCGCTCTGCCCACACCTGGACGCGGTCAACAACCTCTACCTGGGCCGGGAGGTCAAGCGCAAGGGACTCCTCGGTGCACTCGGCTTCATGAACCGCAAGGAGATGAAGGAGGGCTCCGTGGGTGCGTTCAGTGAGCTCGGGGCCACCGTCCGGACACTGACGGAACCTGTGGGCTCCATGTCCGGTGGTCAAAAGCAGAGCATCGCCGTTGCCCGGTCCGCATCCTGGGCGAACGAGATCATCTTCCTCGACGAGCCCACCGCCGCCCTCGGCGTTGTCCAGACCAAGAACGTGCTGGAGATGGTCAAACGTGTTCGTGACAGGGGAATCGGTGTGGTGTTCATCAGCCACTCGATGCCGGAGGTACTGCAGGTGTCCGATCGTGTTCAAGTGATGCGCCGCGGTCGCCGCGTCGCCGTCTATAAGACGTCGGAGACATCCCTTGAGGAACTCGTCGGAACGATGACCGGTGCATTGGATGAGGAGGTCGCATGAGCGCGCAGACCGCTCTCGCCCACGAACTACTCGACACACCGCGGATGTCCGTCTGGCGGCGACTCTCGCGCGTCCAAGCCGCGCAAATCGTTATCGTCCTCGTTGTCCTGTGCGTGATCTTCTCGATCATGGCACCGGATGCGTTCCCCACCGTGTTCAACCTGCGCTCCATCATCCTGAACACGTCGATCTTCGCCGTGCTCGGCGTGGGCGCGACCCTGGTGATCATCACAGCCGGTATCGATCTGTCCATTGGATCGGTGCTCGTCTTCAGCAGCGTTATCGGCGCCCAAGTCATGGGGGCGATGGGTGCACAAGGATGGGGTGCCGCCCTCGCGGGGACCATCGCGTCCATCGCGGCAGGTGCCGTGTGGGGTCTGATCAACGGCTTGCTGGTAGCGAAGGCAAAAGTGCCGGCGTTCATCGTGACGCTGGGAACCCTCGGCGCGGCCCTGGGCCTGGCCCAGGTCATCACCGGTGGCATTGATCTCTATGAGATTCCGACGGTCCTCGTCGACACTGTCGGCTTCGGGAATGTCTTCGCCGAGGTTCCCACACTGACGGTCATCGCGGCGGCCATCTGCGTTCTCGGCGGCATCCTGCTCCACAAGACACGTTTCGGCCTCTACACCTACGCGGTCGGCTCGAACCCTGAAGCGTGCCGTCGCGTGGGCATAAACGTCGATCGTCAACTCATCGGGGTCTACGTCATCTCAGGGACCACGGCGGGAATCGCCGGCATCCTGAGCGTCGCGTATTTCCAGCAGACCACCATCGGTGGTAACTCCATGACGGCTTTGACCGTCATCGCAGGCGTTGTCATTGGTGGTACCAGCCTTTTCGGAGGCATCGGTACCATCTTTGGCACGGTCATCGGACTGCTCATCCCCGTGATGCTGCAGGCCGGCTTCATCATCATCGGGGTCCAGGCCTACTGGCAGGGCGTCGTGGTGGGAATGTTCCTGATCGGTGCTGTGTACCTGGACGGCGTACGCCGTGCGCGTGCATTCAAGGGATCGGGGAAGAAGTCCAAACCCCTCCAAGTCGGAGGGCTGACCCTTCGGGGTAAAGAGAAAGAAGGTTAAAGGTGGGTAGCAAGAATCTGATCAAGCGAACCGCTGTTGCAGCTCTCGGTATCGGGGTTGTCGCCGGTCTCTCGCTTGGCGTTGCTCCTGTCGCGAATGCGGCCGGAGAGAACATCGTGTTCATCCAGGGTGTGAAGGGCGACGGCTTCTACATCACCATGGACTGTGGCGTTCGTGCCGAGGCCAAGAAGCTCGGCGCAAAGGTCACCACCGAGGGCCCGGCGAAGTTCGATGCCACCCTCCAGCGTCCGATCCTCGAGGCCGTTGTGGCCAAGAAGCCTGACGCGATCCTGATCGCCCCGAACGATGTCAAGGCGATGCAGAAGCCGCTCGAGGCCGCCAAGAAGGCCGGCATCGAGATCGTCCTCGTGGACACGACTGTGAATAACCCGAAGTTTGCGGTGTCGGAGATCTCCTCCAACAACCTCGCGGGTGGCGAGCAGGCGTTCAAGGCTGTTGAGCAGCTCGTTCCCGGCGGCGGCAAGGTGATGGCGATGGGCGTGCGCCCGGGCATCAGCACCACCGACGCTCGTGACAAGGGCTTCTCGGATGCCGTGAAGGCGAGCGGTAGCAAGTACACCTTCGTGTCTCAGGAGTACTCGGAGAACGAGCCGGCCATCGCGGCTCAGAAGATGACGGCGGCTCTCGCGAAGAACCCCGACATCAAGGCGGTCTTCGCCAGCAACCTGTTCTCAGCACAGGGTGTGGCCACCGCCATCAAGCAGGCCGGTAAGGAAGGCAAGATCGTGATCATCGGCTTCGACGCCGGTCCCGACCAGGTGAAGGCCCTCAAGGATGGCACCGTCCAGGCGCTCATCGCTCAGCAGCCGTACGACATCGGCGTGCAGGGTGTGCAGCAGGCCGTTGCCAAGTTGAAGGGTGAGCCGACCGAGAAGAAGATCACGACCGGCTTCACCATCCTCACGAAGAAGAACGTCGACACCAAGGCAGGCAAGGCGGCTCAGTACCGCGCCAAGTGCTAAGGGTCTGACACACGCACTGGGGTGCAGCGGATTCTCGGGTCCGCTGCACCCCAGTTGCTTTATGACACGTGAAGTGGCTGCTATATCGGTTGTGCGGTGGGCAGCATCACCAGATCGCGGATCGTCACGTGACGCGGCTGGGTTAGCATGAACATCAGTCCGGCAGCGACGTCCTCGGACCGAATACCTGCATGGGCCGCGACCCGATCGTCGATGGACGAATCCGACTCTGAGACGCCCCATAGTTCGTTGAGCACGATTCCGGGCGCGATCGCACCCAAGCGAACTCCGGACCCAACGATCTGCTGACGAGTTGCATGCACGAAGGCCTGAACCGCGTGCTTCGTGGCGGTGTAGACCGGCTCCCAGGAAATCGCCTGGTGGCCGGACACCGAACTGGTGACGAAGATGTCACCGGCGCCCTGGTCAAGAAGGTGTGGCAGCGCGGCGTGCACCGTATGCATGACTCCGGCGACATTCGTGGTGATCATGTGGTGGACCCGCTCATCGGGCACCTCCCACCCCTTGTCCGGAAGGTAGAGACCGGCGTTGGGCAGGACGATGTCGAGTCCACCGTAGGTATCCAGGCAGGCCTGGATCGCCCGACGTGCCGTCGTTGCATCGGAAACATCCCCGGAGATGAGTACCGGCTCCTTCGAAAGCGCGGAGGCGACCGTCGCCAGGCGCTCTTCACTTCGACCCACGAGCACAAGGTGCACTCCTGCCGCGTCCAGACTCCGAGCGAAGGCCTTGCCGATCCCGGAGCTCGCCCCGGTGATGACAGCCCGCATTCCCTGCACTGTGGTCATCGACCCTCCGATCCATCAAGCATCCGTCTGCGGTAGTGCTCATCGGGGCGGGTTTCGATGCGCCGCGACGAGGCGGAGTCGAGATACACCGGACCACCGACGGCGAGAGCACCTTCGATGACGCTGGCCACCTTCACACACATCTCGGTCATCGCCAGTGCCTGCTCCGGGGTGGGTGCCATCACGAACACACCGTGGTTGCGCAGGTAGACGACCGTGGGCGGTGCCCCTTCCTCGTCGGTGAAGTGCTGGACCTGAGTTCGCACCTCGCGCGCCAATGGAAGACCGGGATCGACGTAGGGGACGAGCAGTTGGCGTTGGCCCAGCATCACGATCTGATCAGGGAAGACCGCTCCCGCCACGAGTGCGTCCGCAGCAACCGAACACAGCAGCCGGTTCACTGCGATCGGATGGGTGTGCAGGATGCACGCGGCATCGGTCGTGTCGTAGAGGACCCCATGAAGTAGCGCCTCGACGGAGGGTCGGCGACCGGACTGCCCCTCGATAACGCATGAGGCGTACGCGGCGGTGACAGCCGCATCGTCGGCAGTGGGATCGTCGAGGAGTGCGCGGATCGGTGCGCGATCGACCAAGAGCACGTCGTCGTCACCGAGGGTGGCGAGGGAACACCCGCTGGCCTTGATCCACATCGAGTCGTCACTGGCGCGCAGGGAGATGTTTCCCTCGGCGGCGATAGCCAGATGGCGCCCGGGTTCACCGGCGACCCGGCTCGTCGCGATGAGGGAGGCGAGGTCGGTCATCAGACCGCCGTGTATCCGCCGTCGACGACGATCGATTGACCTGTCAGGTACGCGGACTCGGCCGATGCCAGCAGGATCACGACCCCGACGAGATCCTCAGGTTCCCCCATGCGCCGCGCGGGGATCATGTCCTCCCACCGAACACGCAGGTCCGGATTGGCATCCATGAACTGCCGCGTCATCGCGGAGAGCGTGTACCCCGGCTCGAGTGCATTGACGCGGATGCCTCGGGTTGCCCACTCCACCGCCAGGGATTTCGCAAGCATGCTCACCGCGGCCTTCGAGGCGTGATACGACGCCTGGAATTGCGGAACGTTCACGATCTGCGCGGACATCGAGGACACCAGAATCGCGGACCCGGGACGTCCCTCCGCGAGCAGCCGGCGGCCGAAGGACTGGCAGGCGAAGAAGGTGCCGTTCAGATTGATGTCGAGGACGCGCTGCCACTCCTCGGGGGTGACATCGATGGAGTCACCCCACTGGGTAATTCCCGCGCTCGTGACGAGGATGTCCGCGGTGCCTACTGCCGTGGCCAGGGACATGAAGGCGGAATCGAGTGCCGCGGCGTCCGTGACGTCTGCCACGACTCCCGCCGCTTTGACGCCATGTGTGTCGATGATCTTCTGTGCGGAGTCGGTGACGTCGTCCAGGATGTCGATGAGGCTGATACGCGCACCCTCTGCGGCGAGAGCATTCGCCAGCGTGTAGCCGATACCGCGGCTACCCCCGGTGATGACCGCGGTCATTCCCGCACAACGCATCGCTACTCCTCCTGGCCGTGAGCCTATTGTCACGCAGATTCGGTGAGCCGGTCGGCGTAACGTCGCCAGGCCTCGTAGTTCCCACTGGGCGTGTACTCCCGAATCTCGGGAAGTGCACCGATGGCACGTCGCGCTTCTTCTAACGATGCGATCGCGCCCAGCGCACGCCACTGGACCAGGGCGTTCCCCAGTGCGGTTGCCTCCGTCGGCCCGGCGATGACCCGCATGTTCGTTGCATCGGCCAACCACTGCATCACGGGTGCAAGTCGACTCGCTCCTCCCACGACGTGCAGGACATCGCGTGAACCACCCAAGAGGGTGGTGATCTGCCGGGCACGTTCGGCAACGCGCGCCACGAGGGATTCGAGCAATATCCGGGTGAGTCCGCCGCGGGTGCCATCCCAGGTACCCCGAATATGCGGTGCCAGGGTCTCGGGGGACTGACCGGGTGCGGCGAGTTGCGGTGTATCGACGTCGAGGATCCCCGAGAAGGCGGGGGACTGCGTCGCGGCCTCGATCAGGTCGAGTACGGATGGGGCGTGCCCATCGACGTCCCCCCAGGCCCGTCGGCACTCCTCCAACAGCCACATGCCCGTGACGTTGCGGAGGACCCGCACAGTCCCCTCAACGCCGAGTTCGTGGGTCACGTTCAGTTCGCGCGCGGCATCGGTGGGGAAGACGTCGACGCATTCGGCGCCGATGAGAGCCCACGTGCCGAGGGACAGGACGAGTGCAGTGTCGCGGTTTGCGATAGGAGTCCCGGCGTAGGCACTTGCCGTGTCATGTGCGCCGACGCTGATGTGTGGCATCCCGCGGAGGCCCGGGAGCAGTGCGGGCCCCCGAATCGTGCCCGGCTCGTCGGGCCGGAGGAATGCCGAACGTGGCACGCCGAGGGCATCGAGGACCTCCCCCGTCCACTCGCGACTTCCCGTGGCCACCATGGAGGAGGTCGAAGCGTGGGTGACGTCGGTGCCCGCGACACCGGTGATCAGGTAGGCGAGGAGGTCGGGGATCGGCAGGAAGGTCGAGCCCTCGACCAATCGTTGGGGCTCGTCGACGGCGACCTGGTAGATGGTGTTGATCGTCATGCGTTGGATACCGCAGAGTGAGTAGAGCCGGTTCCAGGGGAGTGTCGCCTCGACCAGCCCGATTCCCCGTTCGTTGATGGGGTCGCGATACGCGCGCACCGGACCCAGGGGTACCCCGTCGCGGATCACGCCGTAGTCGACGCCCCAGGTGTCCACCCCGAAGGAAGCGGCCCCGCGCTCGGCCGCGGTCTCCAGCCCGGCGGTCGCGGACGCGAGCAGCCCGGCTGCATCCCACACCCATCGGCCGTCCCGCTGCTGCGGGTGGTTGGGGAAGCGGGTGATCTCGTCGAGGGTCACCGTGTCGTCGCGATAATCCACGAGCACGACACGGCCGCTGGTGGCACCCAGGTCGACGGCGGCGACCGTCGTCATCGTTGCCTCCTTCACTGGCGAACCCTCGGGACCCATCCTGATGGACCTCGGTACCCTCCACTCCCGAAACCAGGAATCGAGATGACAGACGACGCCCGCTACGACATCACCGCCATCCAGGAGCGATGGCTGCCGGTGTGGGACGAGCTGGCGCCCTTCCGGTCGGGCCGTCCCGATGACCCTCGACCGAAGAAGTACGTCCTGGACATGTTCCCCTACCCGTCCGGTGACCTGCACATGGGTCATGCCGAGGCGTACGCCCTCGGCGACGTGATCGCCCGCTACTGGGTGCAGCGTGGTTTCAACGTGATGCACCCGATCGGCTGGGATGCATTCGGGCTCCCCGCCGAGAACGCGGCGATCAAGCGCGGGGAGAGCCCGGCGCTTTGGACGTACGACAACATCGCCCAGCAGAAATCGTCGATGCGTCGATACGCCTGCTCCTTCGATTGGGATCGCGTCCTCAACACGTGCGATCCCGAGTACTACAAATGGAATCAGTGGTTCTTCCTGCAGATGTATGAGCGCGGTTTGGCATATCGGAAGGACAGCAACGTCAACTGGTGCCCGGAGTGCCAGACCGTGCTGGCAAACGAACAGGTCGTGGCCGGTCTGTGCGAACGGTGCGATACGCAGGTCACCAAGAAGAAGCTCACCCAGTGGTACCTGCGCATCACCGACTACGCCGACCGCCTCCTCGATGACATGGCACAACTCGAGGGCCAGTGGCCGGAGAAAGTTCTCTTGATGCAGCGCAACTGGATCGGTCGATCCACGGGTGCTGAGGTCGAGTTCGTGATCGAAGGTCGCGATGCACCGGTGACGGTGTACACCACGCGCCCCGACACTCTCTACGGCGCCACGTTCTTCGTCGTCGCCGCAGACTCCGACCTCGCGATGGAGCTGGCGATGGGAACGCCAGCGGAGGCCGAGTTCCTCGCGTACCTCGACACCGTGAAGCAGACGTCGGAGATGGATCGGTTGGATAACAGTCGCGACAAGACGGGTGTGTTCCTGCAGCGCTACGCCATCAACCCCGTCAACGGTGAGCGGATCCCGGTCTGGGCATCCGATTACGTCCTGGCCGACTACGGCACCGGAGCGATCATGGCCGTGCCCGCGCACGATCAACGTGACCTCGACTTTGCTCGCACCTTCGATCTCCCCGTGCGAGTGGTGGTGGAGGCGGGTGAGGATCCGCTGGTCAGCGGCATCGCCACCGCCGACGATGGCCCGCACGTGAATTCCGGACCCCTCGACGGGTTGGACAAGGCCGCTGCGATCGCCCGGATCCTCGAGGTCCTGCAGGAGCGCGGTACCGGACGCCCTTCGGTGAACTACCGGCTCCGCGACTGGCTGATCTCGCGCCAGCGCTACTGGGGGACGCCCATCCCGATCATCCATTGCCCGGCGTGTGGCGAGGTTCCGGTGCCGCTCGATCAGTTGCCGGTGGAACTCCCCCCGGCCGAAGGCCTCGACCTGAAGCCCAAGGGCGCGTCGCCGCTCGGCGCGGCGGTCGCGTGGGCGAGCGTTCCGTGCCCGACCTGCGGTGGACCTGCGACGCGTGACCCGGACACGATGGACACGTTCGTCGATTCGAGTTGGTATTACCTGCGGTACGTCGATCCGCACGACGCGACCACAGCCTTCGATCCGGCGAAGGTGCGCGAGTGGTTGCCCGTCGACCAGTACGTGGGCGGTGTGACGCACGCGATCCTTCACCTGCTTTATAGCCGGTTCTTCACGAAAGTGCTCTACGACATGGGGCTGGTGGATTTCACCGAGCCCTTCACCCGCTTGCTCAACCAGGGCATGGTGGTGATGAACGGTTCGGCGATGAGCAAGTCGCGGGGCAACCTCGTCCGCCTCTCGGACGAACTCTCCGAGCACGGGGTCGACGCAGTGCGGTTGACGATGGTGTTCGCCGGACCACCGGAAGATGACGTGGATTGGGCTGATGTCTCACCCGCGGGCTCGCACAAGTTCCTGGCGCGCGCGTGGCGGTTGAGTGGCGACGTCACATCACCCGTGGGCGTCGATCCGCGCACCGGTGACCATGCACTACGCCAGGCCACGCACCGCGCCCTTCACGATGCATCCCTTGCGGTGGAGACCTTCCGATTCAACGTTGCGGTCGCGCGCATCATGGAGTTGGTCAACGTCACGCGTAAAGCCATCGACTCCGGATGCGGTCCGGCGGATCCGGCTGTGCGCGAGGCGGTGGAGGCGATCGCGATCATGCTCTCCCTGTCGGCCCCGTACACGGCCGAGGACATGTGGTCCCGTCTGGGCCACCAGCCCTCCGTCGCACTGGCCGGATGGCCCGAGGTCGATCCTGCATTGCTCGTCCAGGACACGGTGACGTGCGTCGTCCAGGTAGCGGGGAAGGTCAAGGACCGGCTCGACGTGTCGCCCGATATCAGCGAGGACGCGCTGCGTGAGCTGGCGCTCGCCTCGGACGCTGTTGTGCGAGCCATCGGTGACGCCGGGGTCAAGGTCGTCATCGTGCGCCCACCGAAGCTCGTCAACATCGTGCCCAACTGAGTACCAGCCCGTACGCTGCTGAGATGCCGCGCACGCTGGTGGTCACCGACAGCACGGCGTATCTTCCTGAAGGCTGGGCCACCGACCTCGGTGTCACCGTGGTGCCCGTGCAGGTGATCATCAACGGACGTAGTTTCGACGAGACGGACAGTTCCCAAGCTCGGGATGTCGTCGACGCCTTGGTCGCGATGGAACCGGTGTCCACGTCGCGGCCGTCGCCACAGCGATTCACCGATGTCTTCGAATCTGCATTCGCCACGGGATTCGATCACGTCGTCGTGGTCACACTCTCTGCCGCTCTGTCGGGGACGTGGGAGTCGGCATCCCTCGCCGCACAGACCTCGCCAGTGCCCGTCACCGTTATCGACTCGCAACAGATCGCGATGGGAATGGGCTGGAAGGTCCTGGCAGCCGCAACGTGCCGCGATGCCGGGGGCTCCCCGGAGGAGATCGCCGACGCTGTGGCTGGCACGGAGGTGCACACCTATTTCTCTGTGCACACCCTGGAGTACCTGCGTCGCGGTGGGCGCGTGGGCAACCTCTCCGCCCGGGTGGGTGCCGCCCTGCAGGTCAAACCGATCCTCACCCTGGTCGAGGGGCGCGTCGAGGCCCTCGAGAAGGTGCGCACCGACGCGCGTGCCATGCAGCGACTTGAGGAGCTCGCCCTCGCTGCGGCCATCCGTCCTGAAACCCGAATCGCGGTGCAGCACATCGGCGCACCGGAGCGCGCCCGGGAACTCGCCGAGGCACTTCGGACGCACATACCGCAGGCGCAGATCGTCGAGTGTCCTGTCGGGGGAGTAATCGGCGCACACACCGGACCCGGAATGGTCGCGGTCGTCATCCACTGACGGTTGTCCACAACGCGCAGACGGCCCTGGCGGGGTTGCACGATCGGTGCCTACCGTCGGGCATGACCACTCAGACCGATCGACTACGCACGGCCCTGAATGCACCCCACCCGCAACCGGCTACTCGACTCCTCCGGGACGTACCCGATACCTCCTGGCGTACCAGGTTCTTCCTGCAGTGGGATCGGCGGAGTGTCCGAGCACTGGTGGCGATCGTCGCGGCGGTCATGCTCGTCGTCACCTGGTGGTGGATACGCAGTCCCGAGCAACCCGAATCGATCGAACTTCCGGTCGTCGCATCCAGCGCGGCCCCGGTCGCCGATGTGGTGGTGCACGTGGCCGGGCGGGTCAAGGAGCCTGGACTCATTCGGCTTCCCTCGGGCTCGCGCGTGGCGGATGCGATCGACGCGGCGGGTGGTGCAGTCAAGGAACGTGATCTGGACAGCGTGAACCTGGCCCGCGTGCTCGTCGACGGTGAGCAGATCCAGGTGGGTGGGGCGGCCGAGAGTGGCGACGGGGGCATCAACATCAACTCGGCATCGGCGTCGGAGTTGGAAGATCTTCCCGGCGTGGGTCCGGTCCTCGCCCAACGCATCGTCGAATGGCGCACCACCAACGGACCCTTCGCCTCAATCGACGACCTCGGTCAGGTGAGTGGCATCGGCGCGGCCGTGCTCGAGCAGGTGCGGGCGGTGGCGCGGGTGTGATCGATCTCCGACTGCTCCTCTGCGGTCTCATCGCGTGGGGGGTGGTTGGGCTCACGGTCAGCTGGTGCCTCTCGGGTGAGTCACGGTCGGTCGCCACGACAACCGTGGGAGTCCTACTCATCGCAGCGGGTCTCAGCGTGGCTCTCGGGCTTCGTCGCCCGACGGTGTGGTGGGGCGGGGTCGTCTGCGTCGTCGCCGGGGCCGCCGCCGTGTCCGCATCCCTCCAGGTGGCGGCCTGGACCGATCCCGACGTCGAACGAGTCCTGCGCACTGACGTCGTCATCAATGGCGGCGTCCACGGGACGGTGGAACGGATCGATACGTCCGATGGCCCGGTCTGGGCTCCGGCCGCCCGGTGGCGGCTCCTCCTGGGTGCCCGGATCATCGAGGGACCCGCAGGGACGGTGCATGTCGATCTCCCCGTCATCCTCGAGACCACCGACCCCGTGATTGCGTCGGCACTCCCGCCGCCCGGTGCGCAGATCGAGGTGCGCGGTGAGGCCCAGCCCACGCCCGGAAGTACCCGCGCGATCGGCATCGTCCGGATCGACTCCGCACCCGTGCTCACCCAGGAGCCTGGCTGGATCGATCGTGTGACCAATCGCATGCGGGAGGGCTTACTCGCAGCAGTGGGAGAGGTGCGCCCGGCAGCAGGCGGAATCATCGCCGGGCTCGCGATCGGGGACGAGTCACGTCTACCGGAACAGACGCGGATCGACATGCGGGACGCGGGTTTGGCGCATTTGATGGCTGTCTCCGGCGGGAATGTCGCCATCGTCGTTGGCGCTGTGTTTCTCCTTGCCGGTTGTGTCCGACTCGGGTTACGCACACGTGTCGCGATCGCACTCGCCGTGGTCGCCGGCTACCTGATCCTGGTCCGACCGGAACCGAGTGTGGTGCGGGCCGGTGTCATGGGAGCCATCACGGTGATCGCTCTTCTCATCGGCGGGCGTCGTGCAGGGCCCGCGGTGCTCGGTGCGGGACTCATCATCATCGTGATCCTCGCTCCGTTCCTCGCACTCAGCTGGGGGTTCGCCCTCTCGGTCATCGCCACCGCCGCGCTGATCCTCGCGGTGCCTCCGTTCTACGGGTGGTTGAAGCCGCGGCTGCAGTCGTGTCTGATGAATGAACGCGGTGCGATGGTGCTCGCCGCAGCAATTGCCGTCACCGTCGTGGCGCAGGTTGCCACGGCACCTGTCCTCCTTCTCATGGATGCGAATGTGCGGTTGATTGCGATACCGGCGAATCTCGTGGCGATGCCGGTGGTCCCCCTCGTCACGATCGGCGGATTGATCGCAGCCCTTGTGGGCCCGATTCACCCGCTCCTCGCGGTAGTGGCGGCGCAGGTCACCGCGATCCCGGGATCGTGGATCGCGGGTGTCGCGCGGTGGGCGGCAACCACGCGGTCACCGGAGATCACCACCATGAACGGTTTCGTTGTCGCGATCCTGATCGGGGTTGCTGTCGCTGTCATCCTGCGTCGGGCTCGCTGGTACTACGTCGTCCCACCCATGATCATCGCCGGGATCCTGTGGTGGATCCCTACTCGATCGATCCCGTTACCGAACTGGTCGATGGTGATGTGTGATGTCGGTCAGGGCGACGGACTGGTGTTGCGTGATCCGCAGGGACCCGTGGTCCTCGTCGATGTCGGGTCCCGTGAGGCGGGAATGGATATCTGCCTCGATGACCTGGGGGTGGATCGCATCGACGTCGTCATCCTTACCCACTTCCACGCGGATCACGTGGGAGGACTGGCACGCATCCTCGACACCCGGGACGTGGGTGCCATCCGCGCCACACCCGTGCAGGACCCGGTCGATCGTGCAGCTCTTGCCGCCGTCGATGCCGAGTCACACGGCCTGAGCATCGAACCATTGCGCGCCGGGGACAGCCTGACCTTCGGAGGATCACGGCTCGATGTGATCTGGCCCGCACAGGAGATCCGATCCGGATCGGTCGCCAACAATGCGAGTGTCGTCCTCCTCGGTGCGGTGGATGGGATCGAGGTGCTGCTCACCGGCGATATCGAGCCCGAGGCGCAGCAGGCGATCATGGCCAGGGTGCCGGCCATCGACGTCGTCGTCGCCAAGGTTCCGCACCACGGTTCCCGCTTTCAACACCCGAACTTCCCCCGATGGACCCGCGCCGAGGTTGCCCTCGTCAGCGCCGGGATCGACAACGACTACGGACACCCGGCCGAAGAGACCCTGGATGCCTGGCGCGCCACCGGGGCGGTGATCCTGCGTACGGACCTGCAGGGTGCCGTCGCGCTCGCTCGGGAGGGTGACGACCTCCGGATCCAGACAGCGCGCTCTGACATGCTGGAGCCCTCATGAGCGCGCCCATCACGTTGATCATCGGACCGGAGCAGGTGCTGCGCGATCAAGCACGATCCACAACCCTCGCGGCGCTCGCGATCGAGGATCGCTACACGGTCGAACTCACCACCGAGAGCGCGGCGGGCGATCTTCGCGCGGCATGTGAGCCGACACTCTTCGGATCGGACGTGGTGGTCATCGTCACCGGTCTCGAGTCCCCGGACGACGCGGGTGCGGAGGAACTCCTCGCCCAACTTTCCGATCCACCCGATCATGTGCGCTGGGTATGTATCCACGCCGGAGGTGTCGGCGGCAAGCGTCTCGTCGACGCCGTGAAGAAGGCTGGAGCCGAGGTGATTGAGTGCAAGGCCATCAAGAAGGGCCGCGCCACCCTGGAGTTACTCACCGCGGAAGTCACCGCGCGTAAGCGTCGCATGACCTCGGACGCCTTGGCTGCGTACTACCTCGCCGTTGGGCACAACCTTCCGATGTTGCTCTCAGGCCTCGATCAACTTCTCGACGATGTCACAGACGATCCGGTCACAATCGAGAACGTGCAGGAGTACTTCGCCGGTGTCGCCGACGTAGCGGGGTGGCAGATCTCCGGACATGTGTGGGATCGCGATGCGGTGAAGGCATTGACCGCGCTGCGGCACTCCCTGAACAACGTGGGTGTGGGAAGCACGGGCGTGATGACTGTGGCAGCGATGTCGCGGGGACTGCGCACGGTGGTGGCGTTCGGTGGATTACAGCAGGGACTCTCCGAAGCGGACGTTGCCCAACAACTCGGTATCCCGCCCTGGCAGGTCAAGGATGTGCGCCGCCAATGGTCACGGTGGAGCGGTGATCAGCGGACACTGGCCGCTGCGATCGTCTCGCTCGCGGATGCCGATGCATGGATCAAGGGTGGACTCGGTGGGGCAAGCCTGGATGACGAACAGAAGATGTTCGAGTTGGAGATGCTCGTGACGCGAGTGAGCGCCCGCGCGAACTAGAGAGCTGCTGCGCGCTTGGCGATGGCGGACTTGCGATTGGCCGCCTGGTTCTTGTGGATGACGCCCTTGCTCACGGCCTTGTCCAATTCACGACCAGCTGCCGTGGCGAGCTGCGCGGCGTCGGCAGAGCCGGCCGCGGCCGCCTCGTGGAACTTGCGCACGGACGTCTTCAGGGAGGACTTGACGGACTTGTTGCGCAGGCGCGCCTTCTCGTTGGTGCCGATGCGCTTCTTCTGCGACTTGATGTTCGCCATGCGTGACCGTCCTTGTGTCTGTCCCCGGGGAAGTGCGAGGGCCAAGGTTACCCGTAGGCTGGTGACGGCCCAAATCGGGCCATCCCCGAGCGTGGAAGGTCCCGTGGCTGCCCCACAACCTGGTGCCACCGATCCCTCGGTGATCCGGAACTTCTGCATCATCGCGCATATCGACCACGGGAAGTCCACCCTGGCCGACCGGATGCTCCAGGCCACCGGGGTCGTCGATGAACGCAGCATGCGAGCCCAGTACCTCGACCGGATGGATATCGAGCGTGAGCGCGGTATCACGATCAAGTCCCAGGCCGTCCGCCTCCCGTACCGCGCCGATGACGGTGTCTCCTACGTCCTCAACCTGATCGATACCCCCGGTCACGTCGACTTCACCTACGAGGTGTCCCGTTCCCTAGCTGCATGTGAAGGCGCCGTTCTCCTCGTCGATGCGGCGCAGGGCATCGAGGCGCAGACCCTGGCCAACCTGTACCTCGCGTTGGAGAACGACCTGACGATCATCCCCGTGCTCAACAAGATCGACCTCCCCGCCGCCCAGCCGGAGAAGTACGCAGCGGAACTCGCGCACATCATCGGGTGCTCGCCCGCGGACATCCTGAAGGTGTCGGCGAAGACGGGTGAGGGAGTGCACGCGCTCCTCGAGGAGATCGTGCACCTCATCCCGCCGCCCGTCGGCAACGCCGACGCTCCGGCGCGTGCACTGATCTTCGACTCCGTTTACGACACATATAGGGGTGTCGTGACCTACGTCCGCGTGGTCGACGGACGCATCGCCAGCCGTGAGCGGATCACGATGATGTCCACGGGCGCCGTCCACGAACTCCTCGAGGTGGGTGTGATCTCCCCCGAACCTAAGCCCGCGGACGGTCTCGGCGTCGGCGAGGTCGGTTACTTGATCACCGGAGTCAAGGACGTGCGCCAGTCCCGGGTCGGCGACACGGTCACCGCTGCGCAGCGCGGCGCCACCGACGCCCTGGGCGGCTATCAGGATCCAAAGCCCATGGTGTTCTCCGGGCTCTATCCGATCGACGGATCCGACTACCCGGAACTGCGCGACGCGTTGGACAGGCTCAAACTGAATGACGCCGCACTGGTGTACGAGCCGGAAACATCTCTCGCACTGGGTTTCGGTTTCCGCTGCGGCTTCCTCGGCCTCTTGCATATGGAAATCGTGCGCGAGCGGCTTGAGCGTGAGCACAACCTCGACCTCATCTCCACGGCACCCAACGTCATCTACCGAGTCATGCGCGACGACGGCCAGGAACTGGTGGTGACGAATCCCAGTGAATTCCCCAATCAGAAAGTGGCGAAAATCTTCGAGCCGATCGTCAAGGCGACGATCATCCTGCCGAGTGAATTCGTCGGCACCGTGATGGAGCTGTGTCAGCAGCGCCGCGGAACCCTCCTGGGTATGGACTACCTCTCGGAGGAGCGCGTCGAACTGCGGTACACGCTGCCGCTAGCGGAGATCGTCTTCGACTTCTTCGACCAACTCAAGTCCCGGACTCGCGGATACGCATCGCTCGACTACGAGTTGACCGGTGAGCAGGATGCGGATTTGGTGAAGGTCGACATCCTGTTGCACGGGGACCCGGTGGACGCATTCAGCGCGATCGTCCACCGCGAGAAAGCGATGGCCTACGGCACGATGATGACCGCGAAGCTCAAGGAACTCATCCCCCGCCAGCAGTTCGAGGTCCCGATCCAGGCTGCCATCGGCTCACGTGTGATCACCCGCGAAACCATCCGGGCCATGCGTAAGGACGTGCTTGCCAAGTGCTACGGCGGTGATATCACCCGTAAGCGCAAACTCCTCGAGAAGCAGAAGGAGGGTAAGAAGCGGATGAAGATGGTGGGCAAGGTTGAAGTCCCCCAGGAGGCCTTCATCGCCGCCCTCTCCACCACCGAGGTGAAGAAGTAGGCGCATGACTCCGCTGGGGATTTACGTGCACGTCCCCTTCTGCGCGAGCAGGTGCGGGTATTGCGACTTCAACACCTATACGGCCCAGGAACTCGGTCCAGGAGTGGATCGCGCAGGTTTCCATGAGCACCTGATCGCGGAGATCGACCTGGCCGCTGGCGCGCTGGGTCCACGGGAAGTGTCCACGGTCTTCATCGGTGGTGGCACCCCCACCCTGCTGGGTGCAGATCCCTTGGTGGGAATCCTCGATGCGATCCGTCGGCACTTCCCGCTGGCACCGGACGCGGAGATCACCACCGAAGCGAATCCTGACTCGGTCGATCGGGAGATGCTCGACACCCTGCGCGCGGGCGGTGTCACCCGTATCTCCTTCGGTATGCAGAGCGCAGCGCCGCACGTGTTGGCTGTCCTTGAACGCACGCACACCCCGGGGATGGCCCGCGAGGTGGCCGGCTGGGCTCGGGAATCGGGTTTCGAGCACATCAACATCGATCTGATCTACGGCACGCCGGGGGAGACCGACGACGACCTACGTGCGTCCTTGGATGAAGTTCTCGCAGCCGATGTCGATCACGTCTCCGCGTACGCACTGATCGTCGAAGACGGGACCGCGCTGGGGCGTCGAGTGGCGCGCGGCGAGGTCCCCGCTCCTGACGATGACGTCTGCGCCGACCGATACGTGATCATCGACGACACCCTGCCCGCTGCCGGAATGCCCTGGTACGAAATCTCCAATTGGGCGCGACCCGGTGCGGAATGTCGCCACAACCTCGGGTACTGGCGGAACGCGGATTGGTGGGGCATCGGCCCGGGTGCGCACAGCCATCGTTCTGGAGAGCGATGGTGGAATGTCAAGCATCCAACCCGCTACGCAGCATCGGTCGCGCAGGGTGTCAGTCCGCGTGACGACGGCGAGACTCTGACACGGGAACAGCGCGCGACGGAGGAACTGATGCTCGGTGTGAGAACCCGCGAGGGTGTCCTGCTCGCGGATGCGCGACACGACGCGGAGGCCCTGGTTCGCGACGGCCTACTCGATCCGCATGCGTTCGCCGAAGGTCGAGCTGTGCTGACCCGCCGCGGTCGGCTACTGACGAACCAGGTTGTCCGTGCGCTGACGCGCGACTGACCTACGGTGCTGCACGGTCACGGCGGCGACGGCGCCAAGCCAGAGCACCGCGACCGTGATGATGATTCCGATCCGTACCGGGGTCGGTACCCCGAATGCGCTCGTCAGCGTGATCGAGTTCGTGAAGATGATCATCCCGCCGACAGCCACACCCATGACACGCATGGGCAGTCGATGTGCCACCCACGCCGCAATCGGCGCCGCGAGCATCCCACCGATCAGAAGGGGAAGCAGGACCTCGAGATCGATCGCGGCCCACCCCAGTCCGACGATGAACCCGAGACTCGCGCTCACTGCGACGATGAATTCCGCGGCATTCACGGTGCCGACCACGCGCGCCGGTGCCATGCGGCCGGTGGCGAGGAGTGCGGGTGTGGTGACGGGTCCCCAGCCCCCACCACCCGTGGCGTCGACGAACCCACCGACGAGACCGAGGGGGATCAGGAGACGCCGCCCGGGACGACCTTTGCGCAACTGCACCGTGCGATGGAGGAGGAATCGGATGAAGACGTACCACCCGAGGACGAAGAGCAGGGCACTCGCCCACGGCCGCGCCGCCTGGGTACTCAACCCGGCGAGCACCGTGGCACCGAGGAACGCACCGATCCCGCCGGGGATCGCGATGCGCAAGAGCACCTTCTTATCGACGTTGCCGAGTTTCGCGTGGGAGAAGCCGCTCACCGCGGACGTTCCGATTTCTGCGAGGTGAACCGAGGCCGACGCCAGGGCCGGGGTGAGTCCGATGGCGATCAACAGGGTGGACGAGGTCAGCCCGTAGCCCATGCCCAGGGATCCATCGACCAGCTGGGCGGCGAAGCCGGCCAGGGCGACGAGGACAAGGGGGAGCATGACCACAAATCCTACTTGCTTAGTAGGGAAGAGCGCGCATCCGGGCGGGGTCGGTTCGGGAAATCTCGCCTACACTTGGCACTCTGAAGTACCGAGTGCTAAGGATGGAGGGCGATGCTCGAGGACCGTCGGCTCGCCGTCCTGCGCGCCATCGTCGAGGACTTCGTCTCCACCCACGAGCCCGTAGGGTCCAAGGCCCTGGTCGAGCGGCACAACCTCGGTGTCTCCCCTGCAACCATCCGCAACGACATGGCGGCACTGGAGGACGAGGGGTACATCACCCAGCCGCACACCAGCGCGGGTCGAGTCCCCACCGACCGGGGATACCGGCTCTTCGTGGACCGGTTGTCCACGGTCAAGCCATTGAGTCCACCGGAGCGCAAGGCAATGGAGCGCTTCCTCGCCGACGCGGTGGACTTGGACGACGTCATGACCCGCACCGTGCGGTTGCTCGCCCAACTCACTCGGCAGGTTGCCCTGGTGCAGTATCCGTCGTTGTCGCGCAGCAAGGTCCGGCACGTGGAACTCATCCAGCTGAGCGAGACGCGGTTGATGATGGTCCTCATCGTCGACAGTGGTCGCGTCGAGCAACGCATGATCGACTGCCCTGCTCCTATCGATGCATCGGTGCTCGCCGATCTCCGCGCACGGCTGAACGCGATGGTCGCCGATCAGCCGTTCAGCTCGGTTCCGGAATCCTTGACTGCCTTCGACGAGAAGTTCGCCAACGATGATCGTCCGATGGTGCGCGCTGTGATCGGCGCCGTCCTTGAAGCGGTGACAGAGCGACTCGATGAACGCGTGGTTCTCGGCGGCACATCGCACCTCGCGTCGTACCAGACGTCGTTTCCCATGGCGATTCAACCGGTGCTCGAAGCGCTCGAGGAGCAGGTGGTGCTCCTCCGTCTCCTCGGCGAGTCGACATCGGAGGAGACGATCACCGTGCGTATCGGTCACGAGAACCCGATATCAGGTCTCGAGAGCACGTCGGTCGTGACCGCGCGCTATGCACGTGCCGAGCAACCCGTTGCCTCGATCGGTGTCGTGGGTCCGACACATATGGATTACAGCGGCACCATGGGAACGGTTCAGGCGGTGGCGCAGTACATCGGTCGCATCCTGAGTGATCAGTGATGCCTGTGGCCACCGACTACTACGCACTACTCGGCGTGAGCCGTGACGCGAGTCCCGAGGAAATCAAGAGGGCCTACCGGAGGCTCGCCCGCGAACTCCATCCGGATGTGAACCCGGACCCTGAGCACCAGGAGAAGTTCAAGGCGGTCACCGCTGCCTACGAGGTGCTCAGCGATCCTGAGAAGCGCCAGATGTACGACCTGGGGGGCGACCCGTTCGGCGGTCGCGGGTTCACGGGCGGGTTCGACTTTGGCGACATCATGGATGCGTTCTTCGGGGGCCGGGGCCAGCGTCGTGGGCCCCGCTCACGCGTTCGGCGCGGACAGGATGCCCTCATCCGCGTGCAGATCGACCTCGCCACCGCGGTTTCTGGAGGCGCCAGTGACATTACGGTCGACACTGCCGCACCGTGTGCCAACTGCACTGGAACCGGCCTCGCGCCCAACAGTCAGGCGTCCACATGTCCCATGTGCAAGGGCGAGGGGGAAATCCAGAGTGTGCAGCGTTCGTTCCTCGGACAGGTGATGACGGCACGACCCTGCCCGCAATGCCAGGGATTCGGCACGACCATCCCGCATCCGTGTCCGGAGTGCTCAGGCGACGGTCGCGTGAGGACCCGTCGCACTTTGACCGTGAAGATCCCGGCGGGCGTCGACACCGGAACGCGCATCCAACTGCAGGGTGAAGGTGAGACCGGACCCAATGGTGGTCCGGCAGGGGATCTCTTCGTGGAGATCGTCGTCGCACCACACCCGGTGTTTGAGCGCCACGGAGACGAGTTGCACTGCGTTGTGACGGTACCTATGGCTCTCGCCGCCATCGGAACGTCGGTCGACCTCGAGACTCTGGATGGAACGGAATCGATCACCATTCCCGGCGGAACCCAACCTGGATCCGTGCAGACGATCCGGGGCAAGGGCGCATCGCGACTTCGCGGCGGCGGACGAGGTGATCTGTTTGTGCATGTCGATGTGGCGGTTCCACGGAATCTCGACGGTCGCCAGCAGAAGTTGCTGCGTGAGTTTGCCGGCCTCACCGACGACGTAGCAACTGTCGGGCGGCAATCCGAAGAAAGCGGCGGGTTCTTCGGCCGACTCAAGGATGCGTTCACGTCCCGGTGAGCGCCCCCGTCTTCCAGCACACGGACCTCCCCGACGTCACCGTCGGCGACGTCGTCGTGATCACCGGTCCCGAGGCACATCACGCACTGGCAGTGCAGCGACTCCGTGCAGGCGAACCCATCGAGGTCGTCAATGGATCCGGAACGCGGATTTACGGTGTCGTGGATTCCGCGTCGTCCCGGGATCTGCATGTGCGCGTCATCGAGTGTGTCGAGGAACCCGAAGCATCCCCGCGCGTCGTGGTCGTCCAGGCGATCCCGAAGGGAGATCGTGGAGAGCGAGCCGTGGAGTTGCTCACCGAAGTTGGAGTCGATGTGGTCATACCCTGGCAGGCACAGAACTGCGTCACGCGGTGGTCGGGGGAGCGGGGCGAGAAGGCCCATGCCAAGTGGGACTCCACGGCCCGCGAATCAGCGAAGCAGTCACGACGCTCGTGGTCGCTGGTCGTGGAACAGCCGTCTATCACTGCGGAGGTCTGCGATCGCGTGCGCGCGGCCCAGGAACGTGGAGCAACCGTGTGGCTGCTGCATGAGTCAACGGAACTCCAGGATCCCGGTATCCCCGATGCCGATGAGGTGTGGTTGATCGTCGGTCCCGAGGGTGGCGTGAGCCAAAGCGAGGTCAGAGCCCTCACCCAGGCTGGAGCCACTCCGGTGCGTCTCGGCTCGACCGTGTTCCGCACGTCAAGTGCGGGAGCGGTCGCTGCTGCCGTGGTCTCGACATTGACCGGGCGTTGGACGAACGCCCGTGCGAGGATGACGTGATGCCTGAGTGCCTCTTCTGTGCCATCGTGGCGGGCGATATCCCGGCGGACATCGTGCTGCGCACGGACTCGGTCGTCGCCTTTCGTGACATCGACCCCAAGGCACCGACCCACATCCTCGTCGTGCCCACGGAGCACCACTCGAACGTGGGCGAGTTGAGCGAGCAAGCCCCGGAGGCCGCCGCCGCGGTGCTGCAGGCGGCCGCCGAGATCGCGCGCATGGAGGACCTCGCCGGTTATCGCCTCGTGTTCAACACCGGGGCTGAGGCGGGGCAGTCGGTATTTCACGTGCACGGCCACGTTCTCGGTGGCCGCTCTCTGACCTGGCCGCCGGGATAGTCGTGGCCACAACGTCAGCCGCCTCCGCGCGCACCGTCATCGAAGTTCCGAATTCACAACCAATGGTGGCGCTTCTGGGTCCCTCGGATCAGTTCCTACGTCTGATTGAAGACGCATTCCCGAACGCAGACATCCTCGTCCGCGGCAATCAGATAGCTGTTTCCGGGGACTCCGACGACGTGGGTGCCATCGACACTCTGGTCTCCGAGATGTTGGCCATGCTGCGCACGGGGCAGGGGCTTTCGCCGGAGTCGGTCGAGCGATCGATCGGACTCTTGAAAAGCGGTAATCGCCCGAGCGAGGTCCTCACCGCGAACATCCTGTCCAATCGAGGCAAGACCATTCGACCGAAGACGTTGAATCAGAAGCGCTACGTGGACGCCATCGACGCTCACACCATCGTCTTCGGCATCGGCCCCGCAGGTACAGGCAAGACCTACCTGGCCGTTGCGAAGGCCGTGCAGGCGCTACAGGCGAAGCGCATCACGCGCATCGTGCTCACCCGGCCTGCTGTGGAGGCGGGCGAGCGACTTGGATTCCTCCCGGGCACCCTGTCCGAGAAGATCGACCCCTACCTGCGGCCGCTCTACGACGCCCTGCACGACATGATCGACCCCGAGTCGATCCCGCGACTCATCACATCCGGAACAATCGAGATTGCCCCGCTTGCCTACATGCGCGGACGCACGCTCAATGATTCCTTCATCATCCTCGACGAGGCGCAGAACACCTCGGCGGAGCAGATGAAGATGTTCCTCACGCGACTCGGGTTCGGTTCCACGATGGTGGTGACCGGTGACGTGACGCAGGTCGATCTCCCGCGCGGTGTGGACAGTGGACTCCGCGTCGTGTCCGAGATCCTGGAGGGCATCGAGGATGTCGAGTTCTGCCGGCTCACATCACACGACGTGGTGCGCCACAAACTCGTGGGGCGAATCGTCGACGCCTACGCCCGTTATGACGCGCTGCGGGAGTCATGAGCGCCTACGTCGTCGAGATCACCGGGCTGCCGAATCCCTGCGCCGATCTCACCGCGCTCATCGAGCATCACCTTGTCGAACTCGGAATGCCCGAGGGGTGCGAGGTGAGTGTGGCGTTCGTGGATGAATCGGAGATGAGCGCACTGCATGAGCGATGGATGGGAGAGGCGGGACCGACGGATGTGCTGTCCTTCCCGATGGATGAACTCGTACCGCGGGCAGCGGAGCCCGGTGTCCTGGGGGACATCGCGGTCTGCATCCCCGTGGCAGAGCGGCAAGCGGAGACCCACGGCCGGTCCCTCTGTGCCGAGGTCGGGTTCCTCGTGACCCATGGCACGCTGCATCTGCTGGGATATGACCACGCAACCGAGGAGGAGTACCGCGAGATGTTCGCGTTGCAGGATTCGCTGCTGGAATCGTGGGGTAACAGGACGTGAGTCTGCTCGAGATCGCCATCGCGATCCTGCTCTTCATCGTCTCGGCACTACTGGTCAGCGCCGAGACGGCCTTCGGTCGCGTGTCACGCTCTCGGATCGACGAACTACGTCGCGAGGACAATCCGCGGGCCGTTCGGGTCCTGACCATCCTCGACGATCGTCCGCGGTACGTGAACGTGCTGTTCTTCCTGTCCACGGTGTCGACGATTACCGCGATCGTGCTGCTCAGCAGATCACTGATCTCCGATTTCCTCCTCGACGGAATGGCGGAGTGGCTCGCCTACGTCATCACGATCGTGATCCTGGTCCTCATCGCATACGTCGGTTTGGGGGTTGCGCCGCGAACCCTGGGTCGGCAGCATGCGGAGCGGATCTCGCTCGTGGCCGCCCGCCCGACGATCCTGCTCACCCGGATCCTGAGCCCGCTGGCAACACTGCTCATCTACCTGGGTAATGCCTTGACACCCGGCAAGGGTTTCCGCCAGGGACCCTTCGACAGCGAGGCCGAACTGCGTGAACTGGTGGACATGGCCGGGGAGAACTCCCTGATCGAGGACGACGAGCGCCAGATGATCCACTCGGTCTTCGAGTTAGGAGACACCTTCGCCCGCGAGGTGATGGTGCCCCGCACGGACATGGTCTTCATCGAGCGCAGTAAGGCACTCCGCCAGGCGATGTCTTTAGGACTCAGGTCCGGGTACTCGCGTATCCCGGTGATCCGGGAAAGCGCCGACGACATCGTGGGTGTCATCTATCTCAAGGACATCGTGAAGCGCACATTCGAGCACCGCGATGCCGAGAACACCGAATCGGTTGACTCGCTCATGCGTGCGCCGTACTTCGTACCGGATAGCAAGCGCGCCGATGAACTGCTCCGGGACATGCAGAGCGCTCGGGTCCACATGGCCATCGTCATCGACGAGTACGGCGGCACTGCGGGAATCGTGACGATTGAGGACATCCTCGAGGAGATCGTCGGCGAGATCGCTGATGAGTACGACACCGCAGCCCCGGAGGTCACCGAGCTCTCGGATGGGGCGTACCGGGTCATGTCGCGGATGAACATCGATGACTTCGCCGATCTGATCGGTATCGACATCGACTCCGAGGAGGAGGGGGTCGATACCGTCCTCGGCCTCATGGCCAAGCGTCTCGGGCGTGTGCCCATCGCCGGTGCGGATATCGCCGAGGATGGCTGGGTCCTAATCGCCGAGCGGGGAGCGGGGCGCCGTAACCGCATCGGCACGGTCCTAGCCCGTCCCGTGCGCACCACCGACGAGGATGTCGATGACTGAGCAGCTGGACCAGGAGGACGTGAAACTCTTCACCCTCGCGCGGGGTGCCGCGGCACGTATCCAGGCGTCGGAGGGCGCGGCGGTCCGCGACGAAACCGGTCGCACCTACAGCTCCGCCGCCGTCACCCTGGGTGGGCGAACCTGGTCGGCCCTCGATCTCGCGGTCGTGCAAGCTGCGGCCGCCGGTGCACGTGGCCTCGAGGCGGCGGTCGTGGTGACGGATCGCGGGGCGATCGACGTCGATGTGGTCAGCGCCCTCGCGGGGGTTGGCGTTCCCATCTACCTGTGCTCCACCTCGGGGTCGACCACAGCGGTTCTGCGGTCCTGATGACCTTCCGCAGCGGATTCGTCGCCTTCACCGGTCGGCCCAACGCCGGCAAGTCGACGCTCATGAACGCGGTCGTCGGCCAGAAGGTGGCGATCACGTCGGATCGACCGCAGACCACGCGGCGGATCATCCGCGGCATCGTCACCCGTCCCGATGGCCAGCTCATCGTCGTTGATACGCCTGGAATGCATCGACCACGAACCCTGCTGGGTGAGCGACTCAACGATCAGGTGCGCGAGGCCTGGTCGAGTGTCGATCTGATCGGACTGTGCCTGCCCGCGGATCAGGAGATCGGGCCGGGTGACCTGTTCATCGCCACCCAGGTGCGCGCCGCGTCGAAGGCCCCGCTCCTCGCGATCGTCACCAAGGCCGACGCAGTTTCACGGGAGTCACTGGCGGGTGTGCTTCTCGCTGTGCAGCAGTTCGGGGAGGAGCACCACCTGGACCTCGCGCACATCATCCCGGTGTCGGCGCGTGAGGGGTTCCAGGTGGACCGCCTCACGGAGGAGTTGATCGCGCTGTTGCCGGAGGGCCCGCGGCTCTACCCGGATGACGCCGCGGGCGATGAAGACATCGACATCACCGTGGCCGAGCTCATCCGCGAAGCCGCGCTGGAAGGGGTCACCGAGGAGCTTCCGCACTCCATCGCCGTCGTCGTGGAGGAGATCGTGCCGCGCGAGGATCGACCCGCGGACAAGCCGCTTACAGATGTCCGAGCCACGGTGTTCGTGGAGCGCGACAGCCAGAAGGGGATCATCATCGGCAAGGGAGGGTCGCGCCTGCGTCAGGTCGGCGCGCAGGCACGTCCCGAGATTGAACGACTTCTGGGTGTGCCGGTGTTCCTGGACCTGCACGTGAAGGTGGCCAAGGACTGGCAGAGGGATCCGAAGCAACTTCGCCGGCTCGGCTTCTGAGGAACCGGATTCACGTCCTCGCGTCTGCGAGAATGCAGCGTGGCTGTCTACCGTGACGAAGGTGTGGTGCTTCGCACCCAGAAGCTCGGTGAGGCCGATCGCATCATCACCCTCCTCACTCGCGGACGCGGTCGCATTCGCGCGGTGGCGCGGGGTGTGCGCAAGACGACCAGTCGCATTGGCGCGCGCCTCGAGCCGTTCAGTCACGTCGACATCCAGTTGTATAAGGGGCGGTCACTTGACAACGTGACCCAGGTGGAGACCATCGAAGCCCTCGGTGGGCAGATGTCCGATGACTACCCGCGGTGGACGGCCGGGAACGTGATGGTGGAGACCGCCGAACGCCTCACCCCGGAGGAGCGGGAACCCGCGGTTCAGCAGTACGCCCTCCTGGTCTCCGGACTGCGCTCGCTGGCGCATCGCGAGCACGAGCCGACCTTGATCTTGGACGCGTTCCTTCTGCGCTCCCTGGCGATCGCCGGGTGGTCGCCGTCCTTCGGTGACTGCGCTCGGTGTGGTGCTGACGGTCCGCACCGTGCCTTTCACATCGGTGCCGGTGGGATGGTCTGTCCCGAATGCCGTCCACCAGGATCGGCTACCCCGTCGCCGATGACGGTGGCGCTGCTAGGTGCCCTTTTGAGCGGTGACTGGAACACGGCCGAAGAAACCGAGGCACGGGAACGACGTGAGGCGAGCGGACTCGTCGCGGCCTTCGTCCAGTGGCACCTGGAGCGGGATCTGCGATCCCTTCCCCTCGTCCAGCGTGCCTGATGTGAGGATGGGTCGGTGACATCGCCGCCCCCGCACCCTTCGGGTGCCCGACCTCCGGCGATTCCCAAGGACCTGATCCCACGCCACGTCGCTCTGGTCATGGACGGTAACGGCCGCTGGGCCAAGCAGCGTGGTCTCCCGCGCACCGCCGGGCACGAAGCCGGTGAGGCGAGTCTGCTCGACTGCGTCCACGGTGCACTCGAGTTGGGCATCGGCTGGATCAGCGCCTATGCCTTCTCCACCGAGAACTGGAAACGCTCACCCGACGAGGTGCGGTTCCTCATGGGTTTCAATCGCGACGTCATCCGCCGCAGACGCGATGAGATGAACGATCTCGGTGTTCGGATCCGCTGGGCGGGCAGGCGTCCGCGACTGTGGAAGAGCGTCATCGACGAGTTGGAGGAGGCGGAGAAGTTGACCGCCCGCAACAAGAAGCTGACGCTCACGATGTGCGTGAACTATGGCGGCCGTGCCGAGATCATCGATGCAACGGCACGGATTGCCGGAGAGGTCAAGGCTGGACGACTGGATCCCGGCTCTATCTCCGAGAAGACATTCCATCGCTATCTCGATGAACCCGACATGCCCGATGTCGATCTCTTCGTCCGGTCTTCCGGGGAGCAGCGGACGAGCAACTTCCTGCTGTGGCAATCCGCCTACGCGGAGATGGTGTTCCTGGACACCCTGTGGCCGGACTTCGACCGCCGTCATCTCTGGCAGGCCTGCGAGATCTACGCCTCGCGGGATCGTCGCTATGGGGGAGCGGTTCCGAACACTGCACCGTAGGTAGGCGCCACTGGTGTCATTGTGGACGGCATTACACGCTCTCCAACACTGCTCGCTCAAGGTAGATGCCGTGGCGCTTGCTCGCGGCAGGGGTTGCTTTTCGAGCGGCACGTTGAAGCGCTGGAACGTCTTCAACATCCCAGGGCTCGGCAAGCCGCCAGCGTTCATCATCCAGCCATTCGGGGCGAGGTAGTTGACGATCGGTGAGAGCTGCATCCGTGATCGCTGCGAGGAGTGCATCGAAGTGAGGGTCGCCAGTGAGAGCAGGGGGAGCGATCGCGAGGGTCACACACGTCGCGGCATCCGCAGCTCGCAAATCATCACTGAGTTGGATGATCTCGCGCCATGCGGTGCGCTCATCGTCTTTCCCCAAGGCACGTCTCACGTCATCGGCCGCAGCCCACACAGGGCGAAGTTCCGAGGGCACGAGAGTGAGTTGTGCCCCCAGCACTCGAAGGAGCTCGGCGAGGCGATTAACAGTGGCGTCCTCGGTGGCGCCCTCCAGGGCTGCGACGCGAGGTTGGTGAATTCCGGCAGCGTCGGCGAGTGCCCGTTGGGAGATGCCGCGATGGGAACGCGCGGCGCGGAGCAGAGCGGATGCAGTCATCATGGCTTCCTCGGACTATGATACTCTAAACAGTATCACGTGCAGTTCGAGCACACCCCGAAGATCTCCAATGTGTGACTGATGTCGGTGATGCCGTTGTCGTCCGCCACGCGCGTTGCCCACCGTTCGACCGCGGGCCCCTCGACTTCGACGGTGCGCCCACAGTCCCGACACACAAGGTGGTGATGATGGGTGCTACTGCACTGCCGGTAGACACTCTCGCCGTCCTCGCGCACGATGACGTCAACGTCCCCGGCCTCCGCCAGGGCCTGGAGAGTCCGATAGACGGTTGTGAGACCCACCGCGTCACCGCGTTGGCGCAGGTAGTCGTGCAACTCCTGCGTGGAACGGAAGTCGTCGATCTCTGCGAGTGCCGTGAGAACGGCTGCCCGCTGCTTCGTGGAGCGGATGCCGACCCGGGCCTGCTCGCCTCTAGTGGTCGTGGCCATGGTGCTCATGATGCTCGGTCGGGAACAGAGGTGCCTGCTCATCCACCTCGTGGAGGGTTCCGAGGCCGTAGGCGGTAGCGAGATTCGCTGTGGTCAGCACGGTCGCCGGGGGTCCGCTTGCGATCACCCGACCAGCCGTGAGAATCACATGGTCCGCCGCCCGGGCCTCCTCGAGGTCATGGGTCGTCAAGACGACGGTGCATCCCCGGGTGGGTTCCTCGTGGATGATCGCATCGATGGTGCGCGCTGAGTTGAGGTCGAGCCCGGTGAGCGGCTCATCCAGGAGCAGCATCGCGTGGTCCTGCGCGATGCCTTGGGCGACATACACCCGTTGGCGTTGACCACCCGAGAGCTCGGTGAGGTGACGTCGTTCGAGGTCCGTGATCTCGAGTCGCTCCAATGCCGACGTGATCCGCTCGCGATCCGTCGTGGTGAATCGTCGTAGGAGTCCGGCTCCCGGATAGCGCCCCATGCCCACCGTCTTGCGCACAGTCAACGGGGTACCCGTGGGCGCCGCGGTGTACTGCAGCACGTACGAGATCTTCTCCCGACTGGCCTGCGGATCCGCGCCGAAGACATGCAGGGTGCCCGCAGTGATCGGGAGCAAGCCCGCGATCGCGTGCAGCAGGGTCGACTTCCCGCTCCCGTTCGGTCCGATGATCGCCGTGATCGACCCGTCTGGGATGGTGAAGTTCGATGCTGCGACGGCCGTCCGATTCCCACGCTCGATCACCACCGACTCCCCGACGACGACGTCAGACATGTGCCACCTCCGCCCGACGCGGCATGAGGCGGCGCACGGCGAGGACGACGAAGAAGACGATGATCGGGATCATCGACATGGTGGCCGAACCCGCTGTTCCGAGGTGGTAGCTGATGAGTAGGCCGATCCATACCGAGACAACACCCACGCCGACAGCGATCAGCATCATCTGGGGAACGGTGCGCGCGAGGAGTGCTGCCGTCGCAGGAGGTCCGACGAGGAGTCCGAAGACGAGCAGAGTCCCGACAGATTGATAGGAGCCGATGACCGCGGCGGCGATCAACACCATCAGCGCCGCGTGCGTGCGGTTCGGCTTCATCCCCCAGAGTTCTGACTTCTCGCGATTGAAGGACAGGGCGAGCAGGGGTCGGTAGAGGATTGTCGTGGCCGCGACAACAACGACCGCGAGGATCGCCTGGCCGATCAGGTTCTGCATCGTCACCCCGAGGATGTCGCCGAAGAGAATCGACGTGAGACTGCCGGTGTAACTGTCCAGGCGCGAGATGATCACGACACCGAGGGCAAGCATGCCCACGAAGAGCAGGCCGATCGCCGTGTCCTCGCTGAGTGCGGTCTGCCGGTGGACGACCTCGATGGCGAGCACCATCACGAGCGCGGCGACGGCCGCACCCAGCAGCGGGTTGACGTTGAGCACCACGGCAGCAGCGATCCCGGGGATCACGCCGTGCACGAATGCGTCACCGAAGAAACTCATGCCGCGCAGGACCAACCAGGTGCCCACGACAGCAGACATGATCGCGGCCAACATGCCGCCCACCAGCGCCCGCTGTTGGAAACCTAGGGCGAAGGGCTCAATCCACCACTCCACGGCTCAGTCTTGCAGGGCGGTGGCGATCGCGGACGCGTTCGACCGCATCATGTCCAGGTAGGACTCCGCACCGGATCCGGGACCACCGAGTGATCCCTCGTAGAGAGACACGATCTGCACGTCGTCACCCAACTCGGCTGCGACAGCGTCGGCGACAGCCGTTGAGTTACCGACACCGCCGAAGATCGTGGTGACGCCCTCCGCTCGCATCGTGGCCACCAAGTCCGCGAGGTCGGCGGAACTCGGCTCACCCAGCGTGCTACCACCGGGAATCACCGTCCCCACCACCTCGTAGCCGTAGGCATCGGCGAGATAGCCGAGGGCGTCGTGGTCGGTCACCAGGATCCGCTTGTCGGCGGGAACGCTCTCGAGGAGCGCTCGAACCTCGGCTTCCGCTCCACGGATCTCCGTTGCAACCTCGGCACCGCAGGTGGCGTAGGCCTCATTACCGGTCATCGAGGCGAGTTCGTCACCGATGATCTCGGCACCGTCGGCCATGCGGTTCATGTCCATCCAGAAGTGCGGGTCCTCGGATCCGTGTGCGTGCTCGTCCTCGTGTGCGTGCTCGTCCTCGTGTGCGTGCTCGTCCTCGTGTGCGTGCTCGTCCTCGTGTGCGTGCTCGTCCTCGTGTGCGTGCTCGTCCTTCGCGTCAGATCCATGATCGTGACCGTGTCCGCCAAACTCGATCGGATCCACCTTGTCGGCGATGGTCAGCACCTGGGCACCGTCCGCCTCTGCAGACTCCAGGGCCTGCGCCAGTCCTTCTTCGAGGCCGAGGCCGTTGGCAACGACGAGATTCGCCCGCACCATCGTGGCGACCTGATCGGAGGAGGGGGTGAACTCGTGGGGGTCCGACCCGATCGGCATCAGGACCGTCACGGAGCCGTCACCGCAGGAGACGATGCGTTCGGTGACGTCGCCCAGCACGGTCGTCGTGGCGACGACGTCGACGGGTCCGGTGACGGTCGGGGTAGAGGAACAGGCGCTCAGGGTGAGGAGGGTGGACCCGGCGAGGGCTGCGAGGACGGGGAGGCGCATTTCGGCAGGCTAGCTTTATCGAAAATGAATGTCAAAACCGTCCCTGGAACTTCAGGACCGCCACACCGAGCGCCGCCAGGACGGTGATAAGGCGGATCATGCGCCGGCCCGGGGTCAGCGCCGGCCAGGCAAGCGCGAGCAGCCAGCCGAGGAAGAGGGCGACCAGGCCCAACAGAATCCCGCCGAGCCAAGCGAGGTCACCGGTCTGGATCAAACCGAGGGTGAACGCGGATGCCAACAGCACGACCACGAGCCACCGCGGGACGCGGAGGAGTGCAGTCAGCAGCGGGTAGCTGATCCGTTCCAGCGCGCCGCGGGAACCGGGAGAGGTCCGCGCCGGCTGGCGCTGCGGTCCACGCGGTCCGCGCACGCCGCGCTTGTCATCCTTCGCCACGAATCGCTCCCCTGGTCTAGCGTCGTCGGTGTGTTTGAGCCTAACTGGTCCGTTGCCGCACCGGTACTCGTGACGATGCACTTCACGGTACGAGACCGCATCGATTTCCTCGCGCAGGCACGGGTGTGCGTGGACCTACTGCGTTCGCGTGTCGGGTGCCTGGGCGTGGAGGTGTTGCAGTCGGTGGACAGTGTCGAACAGATGCTGATCACAACGCGATGGCAGGACATGGGTTCCTATCGGAAGGCGATGAGTGCATACGAAGTCAAGGAGAAGGTGATCCCCTTCCTTTCCCGCGCTCGGGACGACGACTCGACGTTCGAGGTCCTCGTGGCGGCTCACGCCGATGACGTTCGCACCTACGAATCCGGACTCTCGGCGGATGCGGATCGCACCAGCCTCGGGACTGCCGGCACCCCCAGCGCCCCACGCCTGGACTCCTGATGGCCGACTTCCTCGACCTGGCCGATGCGGGTGCACAACTGGCACCGCACGTCGTGGGTCGATCAGAGGATCCATTGATACTGGCGGTCGTTCCGAACGGGGTACCGGTTGCAGCCGCGGTCGCGACGGCGATTCGGGCACCTCTGCAGGAGTTGACAGTCATTCGCAGCGAGGACGGAGTTGCCGTATCGGACGTTCCTGATGTCGCAGGCCGCGATGTGATTGTGGTCGACGATGGCGTCGAAACGGGAACTGCCGCGCGTGCAATCGCGCACGCTTTGCGCGATCGGGATCCAGCGCGGTTGATCCTCGCGGTTCCGGTATGCCCGCGTCAGGAGGGCAGTTCCCTGGCACTGCTCTACGACGAGGTCATTGCCGTCGTGCAGCCGCTGGCACGTCGTTCTCTGCGCTGGCACTATGCGAACGCGGAGTGGCTCGACTGACTACCCGTTAGGCTTCGTCCCTCGCAGAAGGGCACGCAATGACCAGCTTGTTCGGCCGTGACTTCCTCAAGGAAGTCGATTTCACCGCGGCCGAACTCGACTCCCTCATCGACCTCGCAGCCACCCTCAAACTCGAACGTGCCGAGCACCGCGAACGTCCACGACTCACCGGCTCGGCGGTCGCTCTCATCTTCGAGAAGTCCTCGACCCGCACGCGCTGCGCCTTTGAAGTAGCGGCGTTCCAGCAGGGGGCGTTCACCACGTATCTAGATCCGGCATCGTCGCAGATGGGTCACAAGGAGTCGATCGCCGACACAGCGCGCGTTCTTTCACGCATGTATGACGGAATCCAGTACCGCGGTGCTGCTCAGGCCACAGCGGAGGAACTCGCCGAGTACGCCACGGTCCCGGTATTCAACGGTCTCACCGACGAGTGGCATCCGACGCAGATGCTCGCGGACTTCCTCACCATGCGCGAGCACGCGCCGCGCCCCTGGGGCGACATCACCTACGCCTACCTCGGCGATGCACGCAACAACATGGGGAACTCCTATCTGGTGATGGGCGCGATCATGGGAGCGGATGTGCGGATCTGTGCTCCTCGCGCGCTGTGGCCGGCCGACGACGTCCAAGCCCTTGCGCGGGAACGCGCGAGTGTCTCGGGTGCGCGGATCCTGATCACGGAATCCGTCGAGGAAGCGGTTGCGGGCGCGGACTTCCTCGCCACAGACGTGTGGGTGTCGATGGGGGAACCCGCGGAAACGTGGGCCGAGCGCATCGAGATCCTGCGCCCGTACCGCCTCGACTCCACTGTGGTTCGGGGATCGGGGAATCCCGAGGTCAAGATCCTTCATTGCCTTCCAGCGTTCCACGACGCGAGCACGCAGGTCGGCCGCACCGTCGCCGAGCGATACGGGATGACCGATGGGGTGGAGATCTCCCACGACGTATTCGAGTCCCCGGCGAGCATCGTGATGGACGAGGCCGAGAACCGCCTACACACCATCAAGGCCGTCCTGGTCGCGACGCTGGCGCGCAACCCCTGATTCCGCTCTAGCATCGACTATGGCCCTCGCCCGGATCACCGAGTTGCTCGAACGCGAGCGTCGCACACACGTGGAACGCACCCCGATCTCTCGACGAGCATTCGAGTCCGCCGATCACCTGCTCGGTCGGGTTCCGATGACATGGATGAACAAATGGTCCGGGGGCTATCCGCTCTACCTGCACGCGGCCCGGGGTAATCGCATCGCTGACGTCGATGGACACGAGTACATCGACTTCGCCCTGGGTGACACGGGGGCGATGGCCGGGCACTCCCCGGCCGCGACCGTGGCCGCTGTCCAGCGCCGGATCGGCGAGCTGGGTGGCATCACCACGATGATGCCCAGTGAGGATGCCGAGTGGGTCGGTGCGGAGTTGACCCGCCGCTTCGGGTTGCCGCTGTGGTCGTTCAGCCTGACTGCGACGGACGCCAATCGGTGGGCCTTGCGCCTCGCGCGGCTGGTCACCGGCCGGCCTCGCATCCTCGCCTTCTCCTACTGCTATCACGGTGCAGTCGACGAGACCCTCGTCATTACCGGCCCGGATGGCACGGCGCACTTCCGCGAAGGCAATGTGGGTCCCGCGGTGCCCATCAGTCAGACCACGCGCGTGGCGGAGTTCAACGACCTCGAGTCTGTCGAACGGGAACTGAGTCACGGCGACGTGTCCGTGCTCATCACCGAACCGGCGCTCACCAACATCGGGATCGTGCTCCCGGAGCCGGGATTCCTGCAGGGGCTGCGCGATCTCTGCACGAAGTACGGAACCCTGCTTCTGATCGATGAGACACACACGATCTCCGCGGGACCGGGCGGATGCACCGAGGCGTGGGACCTGGAGCCGGACATCTTCGTGATCGGCAAGAGCATCGGGGGAGGTATTCCCTCGGGTGCGTATGGCATCACCCAGGAAATCGCGGATCGAATCAACGATCACCCGGAGGCGGACCTCGTCGACGTCGGGGGCGTGGGAGGCACCCTGGCCGGCAACGTCCTCTCCACGGCTGCGATGCGCGCCACGCTCGAACACGTGCTTACCGATGAGGCCTTCGCGCACATGATCGATCTCGCCACGCTGTTCCGCGAGGGGGTCGAGAAGACTCTCACGGATTACTCGGTCCCCTGGTCGATCGCACAGCTCGGAGCTCGCGCCGAATACCGATTCACCTCCCCGGCCCCGCGCACCGGGTCCGAGTCTGCTGCCGCCCATGACGGTGACCTCGAGGAGTTCCTGCACCTCTACATGTCGAACCGTGGCGTGCTGCTCACCCCCTTCCACAACATGGCCTTGATGTGTCCGGAGACATCGTCGGCCGATGTGGATCGACATACGGAACTTTTCTCCGCCGCGGTTGCGGAGTTGATGGAGTGACCGGCGGAGCGATCGTGACGGGTGCCGGTTCCGGAAGTGGCATCGGATTCGCCGTCGCCCGATCCCTCGGCTCCCTCGGAATTCCGGTCGTGATCACCTCGACGACCGATCGGATCCACGCGCGTGCCGAGGAGCTCCGTGCGGTGGGATGCCGCGCGTCAGCAGTCGTCGCCGACCTGACCAGGCCTGCGGATGTGGAGGAGCTCGTGGGGACAGCGCTCGGGGAACTCTCGGCAATCGGCATCCTGGTGAACAACGCGGGCATGGTCAGTGTCGGGACTACGGCGACGGGTGGAGATGCCGTCGACACCGATGACGAAGCGTGGCAGGCGGGCATCGAGCGCAACCTCACCACGGCTTTCCACATGTGCCGCGCTGTCATCCCCCATATGCGTCGCGAGTCCTACGGGCGCATCGTGAACATCGCCAGTGTCACCGGACCCGTGATGGCGATGCGTGGGCAATTCGTCTACGGAACCGCCAAGGCCGGTCTCGTGGGCATGACGCGTGCGATCGCGGTGGACGAGGCGGGGCGTGGCATCACCTGCAATGTGGTGGCGCCGGGTTGGATCGCCACCAGTTCACAGACCGAGCACGAGGCCGCGCAGGGACGCATGGTCCCCGTGGGTCGCAGTGGCGCAGCACACGAGATCGCCCACGTCGTGGCGATGCTGTGCTCGCCGGATGCTGGCTACATCACCGGGCAAGTACTCACCGTCGACGGTGGGAACTCGGTCGCCGAAGAGCGGTGATTCAGCGAGTCACCAGCACCGGGCTGATCGTCCGCACGCGATCCTTGCGGATCTTCTTGCATTTCCCGTTCAGTTGACAGACCTGATCAAACCGAGGTGGAAGGGCGAACTTCGTGCGTCCCTGTGTCGAGTAGAGGATCCACCGTTGCGTGCCATCTCCCTTGAACTTGCAGGTGATGTTGATTCCATCCTGACGACACCCCTTGAACGTCGTGCCGACGATCCAGTCCTGCATGGTCTGCATCGCTCGCGCGCCGCGGGTCCCGTTGTAGTACTGGATTCCCCAGAGGTCGTTCGGTGGCTCCCAGACGTACATGTACATCCGGGAAATGCCCAACTGCAGTGAGTCGAGGAAGGAGACGGCGGTCCAGTCCTCGGCACGCTTGCCTTCGATGTCCACATCGGGGTTCGCCGGACCGGGCCCCTTGAGGCCGTAGTTGTTCTCGGTATCCCAGATGGGCTTCTCCGGTGCTCCCGCATCACGCAGTGTCTGGATGAACCCGGCTGCGAGGGCGGTGCGGTCCTTCGGTGTTCCCAGACTCGCGGGGTAGCTGTGCACGGCCCAGACGTCGATCGGCCAGTCACGTTGTCCGAGCTCTCGGAGGAATGCCGGGTAGAAGCGCTTGAAGGCGGCGCCCAACCGGGTGCCGGTGCTCGGCGCCACGACCTCGGCCTGGGGGTCGATGGACTTCACGATGCGGTAGGTGCGCGCGGTGAGCTCGGCCATCTGCGCCGGAGTTCCCTCGAAGAACGTCTGCAGGTTCGCTTCATTCCACGGCTGGTAGCTCGTGATCCGACCCTTGTAGCGGGTGACGACCTGGGTGACCCAGGTATCCCAGAGTGCGAGGTCCCGGGGCATACCCGCGGCGCCCGGGCTCGGGAGGCATGCAGGCGGTTGGCAGGTGCTCAGACTCGCCCAGGCGGGCGTGCCGGACAGCACCATCAGGATGTCGGTGACACCGTTCTTCTGCGCGGTCGCGACCGCGGTATCCAAGGTGGTCCAGTCGAAGACACCGGGGGACTTCTCGATGGCCGCCCATGTGGTGTCGTTATCCCACAGCCGCAGTGATCCGAATTCGATCGACGGCCACACCCCCTGCTGCACACCCTTGACGTGCATCCCGAACAACGTGTCGGACACCGTGCTCCCCCGGAGGTCCTCGGCCGATGCAGGAGCAGCGAGCCCGAGGGTGAGGAGGCATGCGAACGTAAGGGTGAGGATGCGCTTCATGCAGCCATAGTGCCATGCGTACCCTTCATCCGTGCCCGCCCCTCGCCTCCGCGCCGACATCGCGAGCCTGCCCGCGTACAAGGCTGGCCAGCGTCCTGCGGAACGCACCGACATCGTCACCTACAAGATCTCGAGCAACGAGAACCCGTATCCGCCGCTGCCCCGGGTGAAGGCCGCGATCGCCGACGCGGCATCGTCCATCCACCGCTATCCGGATCCGTTCAATCGACGACTTGTCTCCGCGCTCGCGCGGAAGTTCGACGTGAGCGAGGACCGGATCGCGCTGGGGACCGGAAGTGTGTCGCTGGTGGGACAGGTCATCATGTCCGCGGCGTCTGCGGGAGATCAAGTCATCTACGCCTGGCGTAGTTTCGAGTCCTATCCCATCTGGACCCAGATGGCGGGCGCGGTCAGCGTCAAAGTCCCGCTCCTTCCGGACGAACGCCATGACCTCGATGCCATGGCGGCGGCCGTCAACGAGCGCACACGGGTGATCTTCATCTGCTCACCGAACAACCCCACGGGCCAGGCCGTGACTGCGGCGGAACTCGACGCCTTCCTTGAGCGCGTTCCCTCGGATCTCGTCGTGGTCCTCGATGAGGCCTACGCCGAGTTCATCGGCGATGAGGACATCCACGATGGCGTCTCTGTCGCCACGCGGCACGACAACGTCGTTGTGCTCCGCACCTTCTCCAAGGCCTATGGCCTGGCAGGTCTCCGCGTCGGGTTCGCCATCGCGCACCCGGACGTCGCCGAGGCGCTGCGCAAGACGGCGCTCCCCTTCGGCGTGTCCTCGATCGCTGAGGAGGCCGCACTCGTCTCCCTGGAAGCAGAAGACGAACTGTTCGAGCGCGTGCACGCCCTCGTGAACGAGCGTCGCCGTGTGGCCGGTGCGCTGCAGGAACAGGGGTGGGAGCTCCACCCGAGTTATGCGAACTTCGTCTGGATGCGGCTGGGGGACCGGGCAACCGATTTCGCCGCCGCGTGCGAGGAGCAGGGCATCACCGTTCGGGCTTTCCCGGGTGAGGGTGTGCGTGTGACGGTCGCGGAGACGGAGGCGAATGATCGCTTCCTCGAGGTGGCGCACGCGTTCAGGATGGCTCTTCGATAACCGCGGGTTTCCGCCGTTCCCCGCTCACCACGAGCACCACGCCTCCTACGACGATGGTGAGGCCGATGATCACATCGCGTGAGATGGGTTCCCCGATGATCAGCCAGCCGAGGAACACTGCGACCACCGGATTGACGTAGGCGTACGTGGCCACCAGGGACATTGCGGCGTTGTTCAACAGCCAGACGTAGCAGACATAGGCCACGACGGACGCGAAGACCAGGAACGCCCAGCCCCACCAGGACGCCACCGAGAACTCGGACACGTCGAAGCGCTCACCGATGAGCAAGCCCAGCACCGAGAGGACGACGCCGGCAGCCCCGAGTTCGTAGACGGTGGTGGTGAGCGGATTCGAGGGAAGGTCATAGCGCGTCGAGCGCCACGAGAAGAGGGCCCAGAGGAAAGAACTCACCGTGATGGCCAGGCACCACAGGAACACGTCGCGATCAGTTCCGGACACCGGCGTCGTGCCGCCGGGAAGCAGCATCAGTGTCAGCCCGACGATACCGACAGCGACACCGGTCAGGGTGAGCCGCGAGGGTCGATCACCTGCACGGAATCGGAAGATCACGATCCAGAGGGGCATCGCCGACACAATCAGTGCGGCGATCCCCGAGGGAACGTAGCGCTGCGCGAGCGACATTGTTCCGATCCCGACACCGAGCAACATCACACCCATGACGATCGTTGCCCGCAGTTGCCGCCTGGTGACACGCAGGACACGTATGCCCTGCATGACCACAACGGCAAGCGTGAGCACGACGGTGGCAGCGAGGAATCGCAACCCATTCGCGAGGATCGGCGGCATCGTCTGCACGACGAGGGCGATACCCAGGTATGTCGATCCCCAGAGAATCCAGAGCGTGAACAGAGGGGGCGCAACCCTCGACATCGGCGCCTCGACGACACCGCGCACGTCCACTCCGGATGCCATGGCGCGAGTGTGGCAGCAGGTGAGACCTGAGATGTGTCCGGGTGAAGCCTTGCGCGGCCCCGAGTTCGTCGCATCAGGATGGGCAGGTGCCTCCTGCTCACGTCACCGAGCCGGTCCCCGCGAGGGCACGTGCCCAGGACCATCATCGCATCGCCCGTGATCTGCACGATCTCGTTATCCAACGCCTCTTTGCCGCAGGAATGCTCCTCCAGACCGTGCACAGTTCGGGTGGTATGTCGCTGGATGCCCGGGAGCGGGTGGGTCAGGCCGTGGAAGAGATCGACGCGACGATTAGGGAGATTCGACAGACCATCATCGTGCTAGATGGGCCCTCCGATGGTCCTACTACCGGTGTCCGCGAGCGGGTCATGGAGGAAGCCGCACGATGGGCCGTCCTCCTCGGCTTCGAACCGTCCGTGCGGCTCACCGGACCAATCGACACGCACATTCCATTGCATATCGTCGAGGACGTGATCGGAGCTCTGCGTGAGTCGCTCGCCAACGTGGTGAGGCACGCTCACGCGCGTCGGGTGGATGTCAGCGTGTCGGCATCTACCGAGGTCGTGGAAGTTGTTGTCATCGACGATGGGATAGGGGTACCGCCGAGCGTCACGTGTCCCTCGGGTCTGATGAATCTCGTCTCGCGCGCCCGTGATCTGGGTGGTTCGTGCACGATAACGCGGGTGGACCACGTGGGCGGAACCCAGGTGCGTTGGTGGGTACCTGTTTCCTAGCGGCCCTGGGCCACGTGCACCCGTGTCACGAAGGCTGCTGCTTGGGTGCGACGTTCCATTCCGAGTTTGGCCAAGAGGCGGGAGACGTAGTTCTTGACCGTCTTCTCTGCTAGGTGGAGCCTGTCGCCGATTTGACGATTGGTCATGCCCTCGCCGATGAGTCCGAGTATCCGCCGTTCCTGGTCGGAGAGGGCGCTGAGTCGGTCGTCTCCTGTGCATCCCAAACTGATGCGCTCCATGACCCGCTGAGTCAGCACGGTATCGAGCAGGCTCTTCCCGGAGGCCACGGTGCGGATCGCTGCTACCAGGTCGTTGCCACGGATGTCCTTGAGCAGATACCCGGAGGCTCCAGCCAGGATCGTCCCGAAGAGGGCCTCGTCGTTGGCGTAGGACGTAAGCATGAGATAGGCCGTTCCGGGGGTGCGATCTCGTAACTCCCGGCAGCCGTCCACGCCGCTGCCGTCGGGGAGGCGCACATCCAACACGGCGACATCGGGACGGGTCGCTGGTATGCGCACCATCGCCTCGGTGACCGATCCCGCCTCCCCGACCACGGCGAGGTCGGCTTCCACCTCCTGGAGGTCGGCCACTCCGCGGCGGACCAGTTCGTGGTCGTCGAGCAGGAAGATCCGGATCGGCTCCATCTGGGAATTATCGGCTGCCTCGACACCCCGGCAGTGCAAAGATGACGCGCGATGACCGCAGAGACCGATCCTGTCCAGCTACTGACCCCCGAGGGTCAGCGGGTCGCGCATCCTGACTACGACATCGACCTATCTCCCGGGGAGATGCGTGACCTCTACCGCCGCATGGTGATGCTGCGCCGCCTTGACGTCGAGGCAACGGCCCTGCAGCGCCAGGGTGAGTTGGGTATCTGGGCGAGTTGCCTGGGCCAGGAGGCTGCCCAGGTGGGCTCGGCAGCAGCCCTGCGCCCTTCGGATTTCGCCTTCCCGACGTATCGGGATCATGGCGTTGCTCTCACGCGCGGGGTCCAACCTCTACAGATCCTGGAACTGTATCGAGGTTTGACCAACGGCGGATGGGACCCTCTCGAGAAACGTTGTGGCCTCTACACGATCGTCATCGGAAACCAGGTGCTCCATGGCGTCGGCTACGCGATGGGGCAAAGCCTCGACGGAACCGACGATGCCACTATTACCTACTTTGGCGACGGTGCCACCGCGCAGGGCGATGTGAATGAGGGATTCGTGTTCGCATCGGTCTTCACCGCCCCCGTCGTCTTCTTCTGTCAAAACAATCAGTGGGCCATCTCGCAGCCACGGGAGCGGCAGAGTGCTGTTCCGATCCATCAACGAGCCACCGGTTTCGGCTTCCCCGGAGCCTTCGTCGACGGTAATGACGTCCTCGCCGTGATGGCGGTGACCCGTGCCGCCCTCGAGCGCGCACGCAGTGGGAATGGCGCCACTCTCATCGAGGCGTACACCTATCGCATGGGTGCCCACACCACCTCGGATGATCCGACGCGCTACCGCATGGGAGATGAGGTCGAACGATGGCGCCTACGCGATCCCATCGAACGACTGAAGGTGTACCTCGCCAGGGAGGGAATTGCCGATCGTACGTATTTCGACACCATCGACCGCGAAGCCGACGACATGGCCGTGACGCTGCGTGAAGGTGTCCGGCGTCTCCCCGTCCCCGAAGCAGTGTCGATCTTCGATCACGTGTATGCCGAAGAGCATTCCTTGCTTCATGCCCAACGCGCGGAGTTCGAGGAGTATCACGCTGGATTCGTAGATCAAGGTGTGCGATGACGACCATGACGATGGCACGTGCCATCAATGAGGGACTCAGGGTGGCGATGGACGCCGACTCCAAGGTCGTGTTGTTTGGGCAGGATATCGGCCGCCTGGGAGGCGTCTTCCGCGTGACCGACGGACTGCAGAAGGACTTCGGTGAACACCGGGTCATGGATGCTCCGCTGGCGGAGAGCGGCATCGTCGGCACCGCTATCGGACTCGCGATGCGCGGATATCGGCCTGTCATCGAAATCCAGTTCGAGGCTTTCGTGTACCCCGCCTTCGACCAGATCGTGTCGCAGGTCGCGAAGATGCACCGTCGCTCCGCCGGGACTGTGCGCCTTCCGATGGTGATGCGCATGCCCTACGGCGGAGGAATCGGTGCGGTCGAACACCACAGCGAATCCCCCGAGGCGTACTTCGTGCACACTGCAGGACTTCGGGTTCTCACACCGAGTGATCCTCAGTCTGCCTACCTCACCATCCAGCAGGCCATCGCATGTGAAGATCCGGTCATCTACCTCGAACCCAAGCGGCGTTACTGGGACAAGGGCGAGGTCGATCTCGACACGACTCTGGGAAACACCGGGCTCCTCTCCCCATGGCGCGCTCGGATCATGCGCCCCGGGACGGACGTGAGCGTGATCGCGTACGGGCCTATGGTCCGCACCTGCCTAGAAGCTGCCGAGGCTGCTGATGGTGTTGCACTCGAGGTCATCGACCTGCAGTCCCTTTCCCCACTTGATCTCGCAACCGTCGTGGAGTCGGTGGAGCGCACCGGCCGGGCTGTGATCGTGCACGAGGCCTCCCGTACGGCGGGCCTCGGTGCCGAGATCGCAGCCCAGATCGCCGAGCGTTGCTTCTACTCTCTCGAAGCACCGGTCCAGCGCGTCACGGGATACGACGTGCCCTACCCGGCGAGCCGGTTGGAGGAGGATTTCCTCCCGGACCTCGATCGGGTGTTGACCGCGGTAGACAGGGTCATGGAGGACTGATGGCGACAGAGACGTTCCTGCTCCCCGACGTCGGGGAGGGTCTCACCGAAGCGGAGATCCTGCGGTGGTGGGTGCAGCCGGGAGACCAGGTGTCGGTGAACCAGACGATCTGCGAGATTGAAACCGCCAAGGCAGCAGTGGAACTCCCGTGCCCCTTCGCCGGAACGATCGACGCGATCCATGTCGAGGTCGGGCAGGTGATCGCGGTTGGCACACCCATCGTCACGATCGCCGTGCAGACTGCGGAGCCCGTGCTCGTCGGGTACGGGGTCAAGGACGCGTCGGGGACCCGACCCACGCGACGTGCACGTGTCGCCAATGGATCCGCACCCATCACGGGTGCACGGGCTCGGATCAAGCCGGTGGTCCGCAAGCTTGCCCGTGACAACGGCCTCGATGTCGCTCAACTCACGGGGAGCGGGCCCCACGGCGAGGTGACCCGCGCCGATGTTCTCGCTGCTCTGGGAACGGAGCCGTCACTGCCGAGTGTCTCCGACGATGAGCCCGGTGATCGGATTCCGGTGCGTGGTGTCCAGCGGGCGATGGCCGAGGCGATGGTGCAGAGCAAGTTCACCGCACCGCACGTGACCGAGTGGGTCGAAGTCGACATGTCTCGCAGCATGCAGATCGTGCAGCGCCTGCGGGGCAATCCCGAGCACGCCGCTCTGCGCATCACCCCACTCGCCCTCGTGGCGATGGGGTGGATCCGTGCGGCGCAGAAATACCCGCGGATCAATGCGACCTGGGTGGACACCACCGATGGGGCGGACATCATCGTGCACCGTCACGTCCACCTCGGACTCGCGGCCGATACCCCCCGCGGGCTCCTGGTCCCCGTCGTGAAGAACGCAGGTGGGATGACGATCGTCGAACTCGCCCGGGCGATCCAGCAGGTGATCGACATTGCGCGCGAGGGGCGTAGTTCACCGACCGATCTCACTGGAGGAACGATCACGCTGACCAACGTGGGGGTTTTCGGTGTCGACGGTGGAACCCCTATCCTCACCCCGGGGCAGTCCGCGATCCTGGCGATGGGTCGGATCCTGGACCGTGCCTGGGTGGTCGATGGTCAGATCGCGGTCCGTCCGATCGTCCAGTTGACCCTCTCCTTCGATCACCGAGTGATCGACGGGGCGTTGGGTTCACGGGCCCTGGCGAGCGTGGCTGAGTTCTTGTCGGATCCTGCGATGGAACTGCTCTTCGACCCTACGGTGTGAACACCAATTCCTGCAGGAACCGTCGCGCCAAATCTTGATCGCCCGTCACCGTCACGACCACCTGCTCGGCTGGAATACGACCTGCCCCACGTGCCGCCAGATCTCCGAAGGTCAGCTCGACTTCGATCTCGGGTGTCGCGGAGTCGTCGTAACCGATGCGGTCTCCGACGGGCGCGAGTGTCAAGGTCCCGGCCGGTCCCGGGGGTGTGACCACGATCCTGAGGGTCTGAGTCGTTCCAACCTTCTTGCCCCAGATGAACGGGAGCGTGTCGCGAATCCGGTCCCACGCCACCAGCGCGCCGGCGGAATCGAGGCCACCGGGGATGTTGAGTGCGGAGCGGATGTCCTGCTCGTGGGTCCAAATATCGAATGCGCGCATCCCGAGGAGGCGTTCCAGTGGGATCTCGCCGACGAACCACATCACCGGCCGCCGCAGGTCTGCGTCTCGGAGTTGTGCGGCACGGCGATCGGCGACGTTGCGGAGTTCGTCACGCAGCTGTGCTGGTAGGCTACCACGTCGTGCATCGACTCCGATCTCGATGAATTGCTGCATGTCGGTCGACACGTGGGGGAGTTCTCCCCAGTCGGGTAGATGATCGGGACGTGGATCACCAGTGAAGTGAGCCTCAAGATCGATGACGTGTGCGACGACGTCGCCCACCGTCCAACCCGGGCACGGGGTTGGCTGTGCCCAGGCGCTGTCGTCAAGTGGCTCCACCAGAGCGATGAAGTCGTCCAGGGATGTGCGCCAGATCTGCACGCTCTCACTCACATCGGGATGCTAGCCGGATAGCGTTCCCCCGTGGTCGGAGTGACAATCCTGCAGGTCGACTGTTCGACGTCGGAATCTGTGGCGCATCGGGTCGAGCGGGTGCTCGGCCTCATCGAGCGCGAGGCGCACGACACCGATGTGATGGTGCTCCCCGAGCTGTGGAACATCACTGCCTTTGACCTCGCTTCCGCGCGCGAACACGCCCAGACCCTCGACGGCCCCCTGGCGACAGCACTCGCCACCCTTGCGCGCAAGCACGGAATCTGGTTACACGGCGGATCCTTCTGTGAGCGAGCCGGAGACCTGCTGCACAACACCAGCATCCTGTTCGACCCATCCGGGGAATTGGTCGCGTTCTACCGAAAGATCCACGTCTTCACCTACGCCGGAGAGCACGAGACCATGACACCAGGCACCGAACTGGTCATGGTCGAGACCCCCTTAGGTCTCACCGGGATTGCGACGTGTTACGACCTGCGATTCCCCGAGATGTTCCGCGCGATGACCCAGGCAGGGGCCGGAGCGTTCCTCATCGCCTCGGGGTGGCCCACGAAACGTATCGGTCACTGGGATGCGCTTCTGCCAGCGCGTGCCATCGAGAACCAAGCATGGGTGGTGGCGTGCAATCAGGTCGGAGACCAGAACGGCCTTGCACTCGGTGGCCACTCCGTGGTGATCGATCCGATGGGCACCACCCTGGTCCGCGCTGGAGAGGGTGCCCAGGTCATCCGGGCAGAGATCGATCCGGACGCGGGACCTGACTGGCGGGCGGAATTTCCGGCGCTACGCGACATCGTCGAGTTCTAGTCGACCCGGATCACGATCGCGGGGGACAGCTCCGGATCGAGCCACGTCATGAGCCCACGCATCACGGACTTCTCGACGGCGATGCAGCCGGCGGTCTTGTTCCCGTTATCGACGTGCAGGAAGATTCCCCCGCCACGCTGGAGGCTCCCCGGCTTGTCGGTCACCCGCACCCCGCGTGCGTTCCTGGTGATGGGGCCACGTGGGAGGTTGAAGTCCAACACCGCGACATAGTCGTACTGCATCCCCATATCCCACAACTCCTCGACGTAGCGGCCGTAGGACTTCCAGGATCGATCGACGTCCTGGTAGATGTTGTACGTCTCAGGCACGCGGGGGTTGTAGGTCCAGGCGTCGTCGCGATCGACCTGGCGGTACTCCACAGCGGTTCCAGGGTTCGGCTTGCGGCCGAAGGCACTGACGATGTCGTACACACCCGTTGGTGTGGCCCCCGATCCCTGACGGCGGCGATCACCACGCACCATTCCCCCTGAGCCGAGTTGGGCGCGCACCTCCGGCTGCACCACGCGCCACCCCTGACCGGTGCGCTCGTAGGCGAGGAGGGTGCCCTCGGTCGAACGCCAGGAATCGGCCGTCACCACGATTACCTGGCGAGCATCTCCGACGAGTGCGGGATCGAAGCTCAGATCAGATGCATGTGCGGTGCCCGTGCCTGTGAGCGCGAGGAGTAGAACTGCGACGGCGATCCTCACCTACTCACTCCGCTTTGAAAGTTGCGCGAGATGGGCGTTGTAAGCGCGCAGTTCGGCATCGTCATCACGATCGGCCTGACGGTCGCGTCGGGTCGCGTCCCGCTCGTCACTGCGCGCCCACTGCACGGCGATCACGATCAGCACGATCAGGGTCGGGATCTCCGAGAGCCCCCAGGCCACCTGGCCGCCGAGCAGGGTGTCCTGCAAGGGATCGGTGACCCAGTCGGGGCGCACCAGGCCGAACCACTCGACGGCCATCGGGGTACTGCCCATCATCATGATGACGGCGAAGAATCCGTGGACGCTGAGAGCAAGCAGGAGCAGCATCATGCGGCCCCAGTACGGCAGGGGCTTTGGACGCGGATCGATACCGATCAGGACCCAGTAGAAGAGGTAACCGCTGATCAGGAAATGCGTCTGCATGATCACGTGCCCGACGTGCGATCCCATCAGCCAGCCAAATGCGGGCGTGAAATACAGGCCGTAGAGACCGATGACGTAGACGAGGAAGACGTAGAAGGGGTTCGTGAGAACGCGCGTGATCGGACTGTGCAGGAACCACACCAGCCATTCGCGTGGGCCGCGTTCGTTCCCCTTCGACGGCTTCAATGCCCGCAGCGCAAGGGTCGCGGGTGCGCCGAGCACCAGCAGGATCGGAGCGAGCATGGTCAGCGTCATGTGCTGCACCATGTGAAGTCCCACCGACACCATCGCATAGGTGGAGATGCCGGCGTTCGTGCACCAGATGACGATCGAGATGCCACCGAGCCAGCAGACGAGTCGCATCACGGGCCAGGAGTCCCCGCGCGTGCGGACGCGCACGTAGCCGATGACGTAGAGCGCGGCTGCAACCAGGCTGAGCGTCAGGAACAACGGGTCGATCCGTCCTCCGAAAGCCACCGCCTCGATGGTGGGAGGCGGCGGATATGCGAAGCCGAGGAGATTCTCACCGTAGGTTGGGAGGGAGAGTTCCTCCCGCGGATATGGGCTCGTCGCCAGAGCCACCCCCAAACCGATCGCCATCGCCATGATGGTGAGCTCGATTCCCGCGACGCGTGCGAATGCGGAGAGCCGACTCGCGGAGTCGAGGGATGGCATGACCCGAGCCCGCATCACATACCCGATCACACCGAGTCCCACGAGCAGACCCACCTTCATCAGGGTGACCTGGCCGTATCCGGTTGTCAGGAGTTGTGCGGGTCCATCGAGGCGGGTGTAGGCGTTCGCGAGTCCACTGACCGCGAGCAGCACGATGGCGATCAGCGCGATCGGAGAGAAGCGCTGCACCGCGCGGCGTAGCGGAATGTCGCGGCGTAGCGCATGTGTGGTGAGGGCGATCAGGCCGCCGATCCAGAGCACGGCCGCGATCACGTGGGCCACCCCTGCCGTGACCGCCAACTCGTGGTCGCCGAGTCCTGCCGCGTGTCCTGCCAAGGCTGGGAGAACCGCTGCGAGCACCGCAACCACCAGCCAGGACGCCGCGGCACCCGATGTTGATGTGGTGAGCCCTGCGACACCGACGATCACCGCGAGGAGCACCATCGCCAGGAGTGCACGCGTGATCGGAAGTTCGTTCGCATACGTCGAGACCACCGCCGGATCCACAGCCTGGGCGAGGGGGAGGCCTAGCACCTCGGCGAGCACCAGAAATAGTTGCGCGAGTGCACACACGGCCCAGCAGAACGCTGCCCAACTTGCCCGCACCACGTCTTTGCGGCCCTCGCGCGAGATGACCCCGTTCTTCCCCGAGGGCGTCAGGAACGCTGCGGAGAGGAGGAAGCCGATGGTGGCCACCGCGGCCGCGTCGGTCAGCACGCGCAGGATCGACGCCCCCCACACCACAAACGGCCCTGCGTCGGGGAGTCCGGCCGGTGGCTCCGAGTACGCACCGCCGGCGAGCACGAGACCCACCCCGGCGGAGGAGACAGCGAGCGCGAGCAGAGCTGCGGAGACAAGGGTGATCGGTCCGCGCATCGCGCGGGTGGTCCCCGAGTGCACCGTGGTCCTCATCGCCGTGCGCGTCTCCGCACCAGGACGATCGCGATCGCCGCGACGACCAACGCAGTGATCCCGAGGATGAGTGGGAGATTCGTGCTCGGCTGCTCAACGTCCGCGAGCACGTCCGCGGCCGCAGCCTGATCGATCACGGGGAGTGTGTCCGTGGATGCTCCACCGGTATAGGTGAAGGTGAAGGTTCCCGTCACGGGGTGACCATCGGCGGAGACCACGCGGTAGGCAACCGTGTAATCGCCCGCACCGAGTGATCCTGGCCAGGGCACGAGCACGTCCGTGCCCGCCGCCTCGGCCGCGTCCATCGCCACGACGTCACCCTCGGCATCCGTGATGACCACGTCCACCAGGGAGTCCAGCGGCTCCTCGTTGAATTGCAGCGTGATGGACGCAGGCGCCTCAGCGATCACGGCGCCGTCCGCAGGAGTCGTCCCTACGAGATCGCTGTGGGCTCGCACCCCGGGAGCCACAAGCATCGAAACAACTACTGCGGCGGAGAGCGTCGCAATGCGCTTCATGATGATGAGGGTACGTTGCGTGGACGTTGATCCCACCACCAGCCGAGCGGTTCGACGAGTCGTGCGATGATCGGGGCAATGCCTGCGGTGATCAATACGTAGGCCGCGACCAGCGCCTCGAAGGTCGGGGGGAGCACTCCGCTTACCGCAACGAGTCCGGCGATGATCACACTGAATTCGCCGCGGGCACTTAACAGAGCACCCGCGCGAAGGCGGGAAATCGTTCCACCACGCACGGTGCGGGCGGCGAACCATCCGGTGAGGAACTTGGTCCCAATCGTCACGATTGCGAGAAGAATTGCGGGCACGAGCATCTCGGGCAGTGCCGCAAGATCGGTGGAGAGGCCGAAGTACACGAAGAAGATTGCGGCGAGCATCTCACGAAGCGGATCGAGTCGGCGGCGGGCGACTTCCGCTACTTCGCCGGTGAGGAGCAACCCGACGAGGAACGCCGCGACCGCCGGCGAGAAGTTGATCAAGCCGGCCAAGCCGGCCGCTGCGACGGCTGATCCGAACACCACGAGGAGCAGGCCGACCGGTTCGTCCGACCGGAGGATGCGCCGGAAGTGGTCTTCGCGTCGAATCGTTATCACGATGACAGCTGCCACGACGAGAAGCGCTACCCCGACGCTGATAAGACCGGTGAGCAGTCCGGTCCCGGTCAGGACGACGGTCAGGATGGGAAGGTAGGGCGCCATCACCAGGTCCTCGAGGACGAGCACGCTCACGACCGGACGCGTCTCTGGATTGCGGCGCCAGCGCAGGTCCCGGACAACCTGACTCACGATGCCCGAGGACGAGATGTAGGTGACGCCCCCGAGGGCGAGGGCCCCGGGAACACCCCACCCGAGAAGGAATCCAGCAACGGCGCCGGGAGCCCCATTCGCCACGAGATCGATGAGGCCCGACTTCGACTGTTGACGTGCGGTCTCAACCAATTCACGACCCGAGTACTCGAGTCCGAGAAGAAGCAGCAGGAGGAGTACCCCAAGTTCAGCAAGCGTCGGGACGATGGTGTTCGTCGACTCGATGCCGTAGATGCCTCCTTCGCCGAAGAGGAGGCCAGCGAGAAGATAAAACGGCACTGCGGAGAGGTCGAACCTGCGTGCAATGCGGGCGATGATGCCCAAGGCAATCAAGAGAAGGCCGAACTCCAGGAGTAGGAGCGGAAGCTCCGAACTTCCTCCCGAGTTCGCGGACACCATGTCGCGATCCTTTCACCGGCGACGGTGTGACGCCTCTTTGGCTAGAAGGCTTCCTCCGGCAAGTCCATGATCTCGCCGGCGGTGGCCTCCGCGATGGTGCGCTCAGCCGAGAGCAGCGGGAGGCGGTTGCGCGTGAACCACCGCGCTGTCTCCACCTTGCCCTTGTAGAACGCCTTATCGCGCGGCGAAGGTCCGGCGGCCAGAGCGGCGAGGGCCACCTCGGCCTGGCGCACGAGCAGCCACCCGATGACCAGGTCGCCGGTTGCCATGAGAAGACGCGTGCTGTTCAGGCCGACCTTGTAGACCTCCTCGGGGTTCTGCTGCGATGCCATCGCCCACTGGCCCATGACACCGACGATCCCCTGGACATCCTCGAGTGCCTTGCCGAGCAACTCGCGCTCGGTGGCGAGTTGCCCGTTGCCCTCGTCACCCTTCACGGTCTCGGTGATCTGGCTCGCGAGGTAGGTGATCGCCCGGAACTGATCGCGCACCATCTTGCGGAAGAAGAAGTCGAGACCCTGGATCGCGGTGGTGCCTTCGTAGAGGGTGTCGATCTTGGCGTCGCGGATGTACTGCTCGATCGGGTAGTCCTGCAGGTAGCCCGAACCACCGTAGGTCTGCAGCGCCACCGCGAGCATCTCGTAGCTGCGCTCCGAGCCCACACCTTTGACGAGGGGAAGCAGAAGATCGTTCATCCGCTCGGCCATGTCGAGATCGATATCCGGCACGCCCGCCTGCGCCATCTGAACCAGGTCCTGCCAGTAGGCGGTGTAGGCGACGAGTGCCCGCAGCCCTTCCGCGTAGGACTTCTGCAGCATCAGACTGCGTCGGACATCGGGGTGGTGCATGATCGTGACGCGCGGGGAGGCCTTGTCCAGCATCTTCGTCAGGTCTGGTCCCTGCACGCGAGTCTTCGCGTAATCGAGGGCGTTCAGATATCCCGTGGATAGTGCCGCGATGGCCTTCGTGCCGACCATCATGCGCGCGTATTCGATGACCTTGAACATTTGCGCGATGCCGTCGTGGACCTCGCCGAGCAGCCAGCCGGTGGCCGGCTCCTTCTCACCGAAGGTCATCTCGCATGTGGTGGAGGCCTTCAGGCCCATCTTCTTCTCTACGTTCGTGGCGTAGACGCCGTTACGCGCGCCGAGTTCACCCGTCTCCACATCGACGTGGTACTTCGGCACGATGAAGAGTGAGAGACCCTTCGTGCCGGGCCCGGCACCTTCCGGCCGGGCGAGCACGAGATGCACGATGTTGTCGGCCATGTCGTGCTCGGCCGAGGTGATGAAGCGCTTCACGCCTTCGATGCGCCAGGTGCCGTCACCGTTGTCGAATGCCTTCGCGCGGCCGGCACCGACATCGGATCCGGCATCGGGCTCGGTGAGCACCATCGTGGCGCCCCACCCCTTGTCGATCATGAGCGCGGCGAACTTCTTCTGCTCGTCTGTTCCCAGCCCGTCGATAACGGCGGCGAAGTTCGGGCCGGACATGAACAGGAACGCTCCCGGGTTCGCACCGAGCATGAGTTCGCTCGCGGCCCAGCGCAGGGAGGGCGGTGCACCAGCGCCACCGATGTGCTGCGGGAGGTCCAACCGCCACCACTCGGATTCCATGAGTGCGCGGAAGCTCTTCTTGAAGCCCTCCGGCATCGTCACGGACTTCGTTTCCGGGTCGTAGACCGGAGGATTGCGGTCTGCGTCCTCGAAGGATTCGGCGAGGGGGCCGACGGCGAGTCGGTTGACCTCTTCGAGGATGCCGCGGGCGGTCTCCTCATCCATGTCGGCGAACGGGCCGGTGCCCATGCGTTCCCCGGCACCGAACACCTCGAACAGGTTGAATTCGAGATCGCGGACGTTGCTCTTGTAATGGCTCATGGCATCCTCATCGGGCTAAGTTACTGGCCAGTAACTTATGATGCCCTCCTTCCGGGCGCAATGCAAGGGGACAGGGAACAATGCCTGCATGTCGCGGGTGGCGTGGGCCCAATCCGTCACCCCCGTTCCCCCGCCGACCTCGGCCCAGCCGACCTTCCGGAACCTCGCCTACGCCGGCCTGGTCACAGGGGCCTGGTCTGCGCTGCTGAGCCTGGCCGTCTACGGCCTGGCCCGCGGTATCGGCGTCCCCATGCAGGTGGTGCTCGGTGGCATCCCCGAGGTCGTGCCCTGGGTTCTCGTGGTCGTGATCCCGCTGGGATCGGCGATCGCCGGCGCCCTGCTCGCCGGATTCCTGCGCGGGGTGCGGTTCGCCGGACGCATCGTCTTCTGGGTCGGAACCCTGATCGCCGCACTCTCGTGCATCAGCCCGCTCTCACAACCCGTCGAGTGGTCGACGCGGATCTGGTTGACCATCCCGCACATCATCACGTGGTTCCTGGTCGTACCGCAAATCGCGCGCATCATCGCTGACACCGAACCCGGTCGGTACGCGGAGCGTCCATGAACGCGTGGCTGAGTGCCCTTCGCCCGCGTCAGTGGGCGAAGAACGTCCTCGTGTTCGCCGCTCCGCTGGGTGCAGGGCGACTCTTCGAGCCCGACATCCTCCTTCCATCCATCGGTGCTTTCGTTGCCTTCTGCCTGATCTCCTCGGCGACGTACTTGGTCAACGACGTACGCGACGTCGAAGCCGACCGTGCCCACCCGAAAAAGCAACACCGTGCGATCGCCTCCGGCCGTCTCTCGACTACTACGGCGGTCGTCACGGCGATCGTGTTCGCAGTAGTAGCACTCGCGATGTCGTGGTGGATACAGCCGGCGCTCGCGGGAGTTGTGGCCGCGTACGCAGCGACCACACTGATCTACTCACTGTTGCTCAAGCACGAACCGGTTGTTGAACTCGCCTTGCTCGCCATGGGTTTCCTCTTGCGTGCCATCGCTGGTGGTGCAGCGTCGGACCTGCCGATCTCCCAGTGGTTCCTCATCGTCGCCGGATTCGGCTCACTCTTCATGGCGGCCGGCAAGAGGTTCAGCGAACTCGAACGTGCGCGACGCGACGGTGACGACGCTGCTCCACGCCGCAGCCTCGCCGGCTACACCCCCGGATACCTGCGTTTCGTGTGGGCGGTGTCCGCGGCGGTCACCATCACGGCGTACTGCCTCTGGGCATTCGACGTTGCTCAGACACCCTCGTCTTTTCCTTGGGCGCAGTGGAGTGTGGTGCCCTTCGTGCTCGCGATTCTGCGTTACGCGGTCGACATCGATCGCGGTGAGGCGGAGGCGCCGGAAGACGCCGCACTCGGTGACCGCGTGCTGCTTCTCCTCGGTGTGATCTGGGTCGTCATGTTCGGGCTCGGAGCGCTGGGCCTGTGAACTCCGTATCGCCACTCGTCCCGTCGGCGGACGAGGAGCTTCTTACCGGGTGGGGACGCACTTCCCCGTCGCGTGCCCGCGTTGCCAGGCCCGTCGACATCACGGACATCACGGTCGCACTCGATCGACGGTCACCTCGCGGGGTGCTTGCTCGCGGTCTCGGCCGCTCGTACGGCGATGCGGCGCAATCGGGTGGTGCAACGGTCATCGACATGACCGGGGTCAAGGGCTTCTCCCTGGACCCGGCAACGGCCACGGTTCGAGCGGATGGCGGCGCAAGTCTCGACGCGATCCTCCGGGCGATCGTGCCGCGGGGATTCTTCGTCCCCGTGACCCCGGGGACTCGGATGGTCACCGTGGGGGGTGCGATCGCTGCCGATATCCACGGCAAGAACCACCATGGAAGCGGGAGTTTCGGTGCCCATGTGCGCGCACTCGACCTGCTCACCGGCGATGGTCGGCTGCTGACTCTGACGCCGGAGACCACACCGGAAGAGTTCTGGGCCACGGTGGGTGGCATGGGGCTGACCGGGATCATCGTGAGTGCCACGTTCGACGTGATTCCGATCGAGACGTCGCTCATCAGTGTCGACACCGAACGCGGGACCGATCTCGACGACGTCATGGCCCGGATGCTGGCCCGGGACAGCGACTATCGCTACACCGTCGCGTGGATCGATTCCGTTGCAGCCTCGGGCCGCGGAGTGATTACCCGCGGTGACCATGCGCGCGCAGACCAACTCCCGGCAGGCAAGCGCGCGTCCATGCGCGATTACGACCCGGCAGTGCGGATCACGGCCCCGTCCCTTATTCCCTCGGGACTGCTCAACACCCTCACCGTCCGGGCATTCAACGAAGCCTGGTTTCGCAAGCATCCGCGCCAGCGCGCAGATGAGGTGCAGAGCATCGCGGCCTTCTTCCACCCACTTGACGGTGTGCAGGAGTGGAACCGCGTCTATGGACCCCGGGGTTTCCTGCAGTACCAGTTCGTGGTCCCCGACTCCGGTGCCGAGGTGGTGCGCACGTCGCTGGAGAAGCTCGCGCGTGTCGGTGCACCGAGCTTCCTCACCGTGCTCAAGCGCTTCGGTCCCAGCAACCCAGCACCACTGTCCTTCCCGATGCCGGGATGGACGCTGGCTGCGGATGTGCCGGCGCGCGTCGAGGGACTCGACCGCGTTCTCGACGAACTCGACGAACTGGTCGCGCAGGCGGGTGGCCGGCTCTACTTCGCGAAAGATTCGCGCCAATCCCCCGAGATGGTGCGGCGCACCTACCCGCGACTTACCGAGTGGCAGGCTGTTCGAAATCGGATGGACCCCGATCGGGTGTTCACCTCGGATCTGGCGAGGAGACTGGAACTGTGATCGACGCTCTGGGTGACCCGCAGTCCGTCCTCGTCCTTGGGGGAAGTAGTGAGATCGCGAACGCCACCGTGCTCGCGCTTCCGCGGGCACGCCTACGCCGGGTAGTCCTCGCGGGGCGCCCCGGACCCGCGCTCGATGCTGCCGCTCAACGACTCACCGGCGCCGGTGTGGCGGGGGTCATGACCGCCGACTTCGACGCGGCGAACACCGCATCCCACAAGCAGGTCATCGACGGAATCTTCGATGCGGGCGATATCGACATCGTGATCCTCGCGTTCGGCGTCCTCGGCGACCAGATGCAGGTCGAGGCAGATCCGGCACTCGCGGTCGAGATCGCCACGGTCAACTACACCGGTGCGGTGAGCGTGGGCTTGCACGTCGCCCGGAGGTTGCGCGGCCAGGGTCACGGGCACCTTGTTGTGCTCTCAAGTGTCGCGGGCGACCGGGCGCGGCGCTCGAACTATGTCTACGGATCGACGAAGGCGGGGCTCGATGCGTTCGCGCAGGGATTGGGGGATGCCCTCGCTGGATCGGGTGCCAGCGTGCTCGTCGTCCGCCCGGGCATGGTCCGGACGCGGATGAGTGCCGGTCTTCCTGAGGCGCCGATGACCTCCGATCCGGAGGAGGTGGCCCGGGTCATCGTCGCCGGCCTGCGCAAGGGCAAACACACGGTGTACGCACCCGGCCCCTTGCGGTTCCTAATGACCGCGGTCAAGGCGGTTCCACGCCCGATCTTCCGAAAGTTGCCCCAATAAGTGGTGAGTGCTCCCCACGGAGCTGATTTCTCACTAGCGTGTCGGCATGCGCAGACCATTCACCCTGACCCTTGCGGTCCTCCTCGTATGGATTTATGTAGTCCTCTCGGTCATCGTGGCGATCAGTGCTCTCGCCGCGGATCCCTCGGTCGTGGGACTGTTCGTCAGCCTGCTTGGCACCGGTGTGGCCGTCGTGGCGGCGATCATCGCCTTCTCCCTCGCCCGCGGTCACAGCTGGGCACGCATCGTGATCTCGGTATTCGCGGTGCTCGCCGTGATCAGCGAGGTCACCCAGATATTCGGCGGGGATGTCCTTGGGGGCATCATCCGACTCGCGATCCAGGTCGTCGTCCTCTGGTTGATGTGGAACTCCTCCTCCTCGACCTACATCAAGGTGAAGACGGCCGAGCGTGCTGTCACCAAGGAGATTCGCGGCTAGATCCTCGTGCAGGGCCCGGCTCCGCACAGGGGTCGGGCCCTACGCATGTCGAGAAGGTTCGTCATTCCCTCGGTACAGTGCTCTGACTCGAGGGAGTGTGATGGAGACCTGGCGCGACCACAAGCGGTACCTCTGGCTTGTCGCGTTACTCATGCCCCTGCTGCCCTTCCTCGCCATCGGCCTGTTCACCCTCACCGACATGGCGGTCTGGTTGTGGCTTGGCCCGCTCGTGATCCTGGGGCTTGTCCCAGTCATCGACGTCCTCACCGGACTCGATCGATCCAATCCCTCCGACGACGTGATCGAGGCACTCGAGCGCGACCGCTACTACCGATGGATCACCTACCTCTTCCTGCCGCTGCAGTACGCGGGATTCGCCACCGCGTTCTGGTTCATCGCACGTGGTGACCTCAGCACATGGGAGCAGGTCGGCCTCACTGTCACCGTGGGATTCATCGGCGGGCTCGGTATCAACACCGCCCACGAACTCGGCCATAAGAAGGAAGCGAACGAACGGTGGCTGTCGAAGATCGCGCTCGCGCAGAGCGGGTACGGCCACTTCTATATCGAGCACAACCGCGGTCACCACGTGCGTGTGGCCACTCCCGAGGATCCCGCAAGCAGCAGGGTGGGGGAGAGCTTCTACCGGTACTGGCCGCGCACGGTGTCCGGTTCACTCCGCAGTGCGTGGAATCTGGAGAAGCGTCGCCTTGCCCGACGCAATCAGAGTCCCTTCCGCATCGGAAACGATGTTCTCAATTCCTGGCTCATGACTCTCGCCTTGTGGGCGGTCATGGTCATCTGGTTGGGCATCGGCATCGCTCCCTTCCTGGTTCTGCAGGCACTCGTCGCGATCACACTGCTCGAGGCGGTGAACTACCTCGAGCACTACGGGATGCTGCGCCAGAAGGTCGGTCCTCCGGATCGCCGTCGCTACGAGCGTGTCGACCCCACACACAGC
>VGCC01000010.1 GCA_016870195.1 Actinomycetota bacterium | reverse complement strand
TGGCCGAGACTCCCATCGTCGAACCCCTACCCGTGGGGTATGTGCCAGGGATGTTCGTGTCACCTGCGGAGTTGAAGAAGAAAGACAGCAGGGGCTGCACCTGGCGGAACCGGATGCTGATTGCGCTCGCCACCAAGAAGCCGCGGGTCGGTCCCAAGTGCACGCTCTCCGGCGGTGAATGGATGGCGGACTTCGGATTCACCAAGATCACCCAAGCGAGCAAGGTGCGCATCGGCAAGTTGCTTCCTGATAAGTATGTGTATGCGCAGGGTGCGTACGGGTGGACACCGACACAGCGCAAGGCGTATGCGGATTCTTCCCTCAAGCCACAGAAGCGGACCCGCGGCCGCTACGTAGGGGACCTCAACTCGAATCAGTACCAGTCCTTTTCAGGAAAGAGCATCACGCTCATCAACCTCCTCAACAAGGCGCTTGATGCCGGCACTGTGAACCAGGATCCGCTCGAGCAGGAGTTGAACGCCCTTCGGGCGAAGAATCCCGGACTTTTCGACAGTTGGACGGTTGCGACTCTTCTGAATGCGAAGTCCTGGGGCCTGAGTCTCAGCCCGGGAACAGCAGGAAACTTCGCGGTGACTATCGAGGACTGCTCCCAGAACAATGTGATCACCATCAATGGGACGACCATTCAGCTGCTGAGCCTCGGGAAGATGAGTCGACCCATGCCGGCCAATATCTCTCCGATGTCCAACCCGTGCGCCAGCACGTTCACCGTCCCAAATCAGGCGCAGGTGTATGGGATCAACGTGATTCCCGTGACGGCGTCGTCGGAGGCCCCCACGAACAACCAGGTCCTGTCCGGGTATGTCGCGCCGATTCGGCCACCGGTGAATCGCTTCCTGTTCGGTATGCACGCACCGGCCGACTGGGTCAGTGACGTCGCCACCGGATTCAACGGGCCGATCCTGACCGAGACGATCCCGAACGTTCCCGTTGGTTACGTGCGCCTCTGGGACACCCAAACAATGTGGCGGGACCTCGAGCCATCCCCCGGGAATTGGCAGTGGCGGTTCTTGGACAAGCAGATCGAGATGGGCCAGATCCTCGATGCGCGGGTCATGCTCGTCCTCGGTGGGACGCCCGCGTGGGCGGGTAATGGTGCGGTCACCGCGCCCCCGAAGGTGGACTCCTGGCGCAACTACGTGAAGTCAGTCTGCACGAAATACGGGGCGTCGATCTCGGCGTACGAGATGTGGAACGAGGCGAATCTGACCACGTTCTGGACCGGGACCGCCGAACAGATGGCCGAACTCACCAAGGTCGCCTTCGATGAGATCCGCGCCTGCAATCCGAACGCACTCGTCGTCGCGGCGAACACCACGAGCCGAGCAACGGGATCCTTCGGCAACTTCTACCCGGACTACCTGGCGGCGCTCGGGAAACTCGGCTGGCCCGTCGACGCGTACTCGGTGCACTCCTACCCCACCGCGTCGGGCGGGGCAGATGACCGACTCAAGGGCATCGGGCAGTTCCGGGCGATGCTTGCCCTGGCGGGAGCACCGCAGACCCGTGTCTTCGACACGGAGGTGAACTACGGGCTGGCTGGACTCGGCGAGACGCGCGTGGACATCACCGGCGCCAATGCGATGACGTTGCTCTCCCGGACATACATCGACTCGGTCCGCTACAACTTCGACTCCACCTTCTGGTTTGTCTGGACCAAGGCCGGGGACAACAAGCTCGGCATCCAGTTCACCCGCAACACTCCGTCGGAGCGGCAGGCCTGGAACGTGACCTACGACTGGCTGGTGGGTGCGCAATTCCAGCGCTGCTTCCAAACCATGGCCGGCGTCACCGTGTGTCAGTTCAACAAGGGCGCCAACAACTTCTCGATCGTCTGGGCAGGCGATGTGGGCGCAGCACCGAAGGCCACGCCGCCCGGCTACTTCACCGGCCTCGGCTCACGCGTGTGTGACCTGTTCCAGACATGCACCGCGATCACCACGAGCACATCTGTCTCCCTGGGCCCCATGCCGATGCGTATAGATGGACCCGCACTGTCCGCCGGACCCACGACGACCACTCCCGGTACTCCCGCGGGTCCGTCCGCCTTCCCGGCTGCACCGGTCATCCTCAACATCGACCTCTCCTACGGGGTGAGCAACAAGGCCGATGCCACCGCCACCTGGGCACCGCCATGGAACGCGAAGGAAGCGCAGATCGACGGGTACACGTACAGCTGGTCCTTCTGTAAGGCCGGTAAGTGCTCGGTGATCGCGAAGGGCACTACCGGTCCCGACACCTTCACCACCAGCACGATCCTGAGCGAGGGTCCGGGCTCCTACACGTTCGAGGTCCTCGCCCGCAGGGGGCTCCTGGGACCCTCCGCGCAGAAGGCATTCACGCTCCAACGCACCGACGCTGCACCGCCCAGCGATGTCCTGTTCGGCGTGCGCGGGGGTAAGGGCGAGGTCGTGTGGTCCGCACCGGATATCCGTGCGCAACTCGTCGACGGCTACGAAGTGCAGGTGCAGAATCAGGCAAACGGCACCTGGGTGACTGTCGGGGAGAAGATCTCCGGGCTTAAAGCCTCCTTCGAAGCCTCCCCCGCACTGAATCTCAGTGAAGGACAGACGCTCACCGCCCGCGTGCGGACGGTGTTGAAGACGGGTGCGAAGTCCATCTTCGCGGCATCGAGTCCTCTGTTCGTGGAGGGTCAACTCTCTCCACCACGGGTGCAGGGCGCCTACGCCGATACCCAGACGATCTACACCGCGGTAGGGCCGCCCCTGAATGCCACAGTGACACGTTTCCCCTCCGCCGCGTACCAGATTCGATACTCGCTTGACGGAACCACGTGGGAGTTCACCCGATACGCGACGGACGTGGTGGGCTTAACGCCACCCAACGAGAACCCCTCGCTCACTCCCTACGACCGTATGACCGTTTCGGTTCCGGGGACCACAGGCAGGAGATTCCCACCCGGTACTCGGTTCCAGATTCGCGCGGTCGATAACTCGGGTCTGCAACCCTCGCTATGGATAGACGTCGCCGTCTTACGTGTTGGAGACGCTGGCTGAATCTCGCGCGTGGCGCACTCCGCGCCCGCCTGATGCCCCTCGTGGGGAAGTACCATCACAGGCATGGGTCTGCTGGAGAAGTTCGAGGACTCCCTCGACCGGATGGTTAGCGGGGCCTTCGCCATGGCCTTCAAGGCCGAGGTTCAGCCGGTGGAGTTGGCCGCCGCGCTCCAGCGCGAGATGACGGATCGGGCGAGTGTCCTGGATCGCGACCGCACCGTGGTCCCCAACATCTTCCACATCGAGCTCTCCCACCACGACTTCACCCGACTCGCAGTGTTCAAGGACGCCCTGGGAACCGAGTTGGCGACCCTGGTCCGCGACTACGCAGCCGAGCAGCGCTACACCCTCCTCGGATCGGTGCGCGTGACCATGACCGAGGACGACGCCCTGGAGACCGGCATCTTCCGGGTCCGGTCGGAGTCCCGTGCCGAGGTGGTCTCGGCCGTCCCCGCCGCCGAGGCCGTTGCAGTCGGGCTGGTGGGGTCCGTGGGAAGCGCACCCACCGCGCAACCACAACTGGAAATCAACGGGTCGCTCTATCCGCTTGCGCGCGCGATCACCCGGATGGGACGCGGGACCGATACCGACATCCGCATCGACGACCCCGGCGTGTCTCGACACCACTGCGAGATCGTGCTCGGCACCGACATCGTCCTTCGCGATCTCAACTCCACGAACGGCACGTGGGTGAACGGTGAGCGGGTGAGTGAACTCGTGCTCACCGATGGAACGGCGATCCAACTGGGCGGAACCACGCTGGTCTTCCGGAGCGGCTGATGTCCGAGCTCGCGCTCACCCTCCTGCGCTTCGCCTTCCTCGGGCTGTTGTGGGTGTTCGTGCTTATCACCGTATGGGCATTACGTCGGGATCTGCGGATGCCCGCCGATGTCCGCCCCGAGCGCACAACGCGGACCCGCGCTCCAAAACCCGCAAAACCGCCGCGCGTGCCACGCGGGAAGAAGGTGAAGGGCACGCGTCTGGTGATCACCGAGGGTCCGTTGACCGGGACGGAGATCCCGCTCGACGGTGCACAGATCACCCTCGGCCGCGCACCGGACTCCACCATCGTCGTGGACGACGACTACGCCTCCAGCAGGCACGCACGCATCTACGAGTCCGAGGGTGTGTGGATGGTGGAGGACCTGGGATCCACCAACGGCACCTGGTTGGCCCGGGCCCGGATCACCACACCGGCCGTCATCCCGCTCAACATCTCGATCCGGGTGGGTCGCACCACCCTGCAGATGCAGAAGTAGGCCATGCCCGTCCTCCGTTACGCAGCGCGCTCCGACGTCGGTCTCGTCCGAGAGGGGAACGAGGACTCCGGCTACGCCGGACCACGCCTATTGTTGGTTGCCGACGGGATGGGCGGTCACGCGGCGGGTGAGTTGGCGTCCGCGATCGCGGTGGCCACGGTGGCGAATCTGGATTTGGATGACGTCGACCAGTCCGAAGTACTCGCCTCGCTCGCCTCCTCCATCGACGACGTCGGTACCACGATCAGTGAGACCATCGCGGTGGAAACCGACTTGACCGGGATGGGCACGACGATCACCGGGATGTATTGGCTTGGCGGCCGCATCGCGATCGTGCACGTGGGTGACTCGCGCGCGTACCTGCTGCGCGATGGCGAGTTGCACCAACTCACCCACGACCACACGTTCGTGCAGACCCTGGTGGACTCCGGTCGCATCACCGAGGACGAAGCGGCCGTGCATCCGCGTCGCTCACTATTGATGCGTGCGTTGGACGGCCTGAACCCCGTGGAGGCGGATCTCTCCGTGCGCGAGGCGCGCGTGGGTGACCGCTACATGATCTGCACCGACGGGCTCTCCGGCGTGGTCCGCGATACGGAGTTGACTTGGATCCTGAGCACTGGGGATCCCACCGGCTGCGTGACGCGGCTGGTGGACAAGGCTCTCGAGCGCGGAGCGCCGGACAACGTCACCGTGGTGGTGGCCGACGTCGTCGAGGGGAATATCGCTCCGTTCGGCGGTGTTCCGGTGGTGGTGGGTGCTGCGGGCGAACCGCGCGTCCGTCAGCGACTGCCGCGGGTGCGCTTCCCCCAGGACCACCAACGCGACCCCGACCGGGCGGACACCACCGCACCCCAGCCGTACATCGACTCGGACATCATCGTCCCGGCAGCCGAACAAGCGCGCCGTGATGCGGCAACGGCAACGGCGACCGCGGTCACGCGCAGGCAGCGCCGTCGGCGCATCGTGGGATTCGTGGTGGCCGTGGCGATAGTCGCCGGGTTGACCGTCGCTGGGTTGACTGTGGCTCGGACCTGGTTGGACTCGCAGTGGTACGTGGCCATCAATGGCAACCCCGGTACCGGAACGGTCGCCATCTATCGCGGTGTGCAGGGGACCCTGGGTGGATTCCCGTTGTCCCAGGTCGATACGGACTCGGGACTCGCCGTGGGCTCGATGCCGGTGTTCGACCAAGAACTGGTGAGTAAGGGAATCCCAGCAGCCGACTACGCCGACGCCGAGCGGATCGTGGGCGAACTTCAGGCGCGGGCTGCCGAGTGCGGAAAGTCCTTCCCACCCCAGGGCTGCCCCGGAACACTCGACACCGGCGAGACCGTCGAGTGACCGCCCTGCGTCGCCAACCCACACGCCGGTGGGTGGAACTCATGCTCCTTGTCTTCGCCTGGGGGCTCGGGGTCCTGGGCACACTGCAGGTGGGCGCGGCCACCGGCGAGGGCACGCCGAGTCGGCTCTGGATCACCGTTGCGGTCGTGGGCGGACTCGCGCTCCTCATGCACGTGGCGGTGAGCATCTGGGCGCGCTACGCCGACCCGATCCTGCTCCCGGTCGCGACCCTGCTGACGATCCTCGGGTTGATCATGATCTACCGGATCGATGTCGCCACGGCGCGGCGGGCCGAACTCAACGACTCGCCCCTACCCACGCCCGATGTCTACGCGCAACTGACCTGGTTCGCGATCGCGGTCATCCTGTTCATCGCACTGCTGGTCCTGCTTCCCGATCACCGCCGCCTGCAGCGCTACACGTACACCTTCGGCCTGATCGGCCTCGTGCTCTTGGTGCTTCCCCTGGCACCCGTCATCGGCACGACGGTGAACGGCGCCACCCTGTGGGTGCGCGTCGCGGGATTCTCCTTCCAACCCGCGGAGATGGCGAAGATCTTCCTCACCATCTTCTTCGCCGGCTACCTCGTGGTCACGCGGGATTCCCTCGCACTCGTGCGCACCAAGGTGCTCGGTATTGACCTGCCCCGACTGAAGGACCTGGGACCGATCCTGATCGCGTGGTTGGTCTCGCTGGGTGTGCTGGTGTTCGAACGCGACCTCGGCACGTCCTTGCTGTTCTTCGGACTCTTCGTGTCGATGCTCTACATCGCCACGCAGCGTCGGTCGTGGCTGTTCATCGGTGGGGTGTTGTTCCTCGCCGGTGCCTACGCGGCGTACCAACTCTTTAGTCACGTGCAGTCGCGAGTCACGATCTGGCTGGACCCCTTCGCCTACTCCGACGCCGGCGGATACCAGATCGTGCAATCGCTCTACGGCTTGGCCAACGGCGGGATGCTCGGTGCTGGACTCGGCCAGGGATTCCCGAACCTGGTGCCGTTCGCCAACACCGACTTCATCTTCTCCGCCCTCGGCGAGGAGCTCGGGGTCACCGGCCTGTTCGCGATCCTGATGCTCTACGCCCTGCTGGTGGAGCGCGGCTTCCGCACTGCGGTGACGGTGCGCGACGGTTTCGGACAGTTGCTGGCAGCAGGTCTATCGATCACGTTCGCTCTCCAGGTCTTCGTGATTGTCGGTGGTGTCACCGGTCTCATCCCGTTGACGGGACTTACCACGCCGTTCCTGTCCTACGGAGGATCGTCGCTGATCGCGAACTGGATCATCGTCGCGCTGCTGCTGCGCATGTCCGATCGCGCGCGTCGTCCCGAGGTCCCGGTGATCGCGATGGATGAGGCCGCGACCCAGGTGGTGCGGCTGTGACCGGGATGCCTCGGCAGATCCGGCGGCTCTCCCTGGTCTTCGGATTCCTGCTCATCGCGCTGCTGGTGAACCTGACGCTGATCCAGGTGGTCAACGCGAACGACTACCGCGATCGCCCCGGAAACCAGCGAATCCTCCTCGCGGAATACGACCGCGAGCGCGGCCCGATCCTGGTCGGTGCGAATCCCGTGGCACGGAGTGTGGAGACCGGGAACACACTCACGTACCTGCGGGAGTACGACAGCGGGGCGCTCTACGCACCGGTGACCGGGTTCTACTCCCTGGTGTACGGGGCCACGGGCCTCGAGCGCACGGAGAACCGGATCCTGAACGGGAAGTCCGACATCTTCGCGGTCGACCGCATCGAACAACTGGTGTCCGGACGGCAACCCACCGGCGGTGCGGTGACCACCACGATCAACGCCGCAGCCCAGCGCGCCGCGTATAAAGGACTGCGGGGCAAGAACGGTGCGGTGGTGGCGATCGAGCCAGCCACCGGGCGGATCCTCGCCTCGGTCCAGTCCCCGTCCTTCGACCCGAACCTGCTGTCCAGCCACAATCCGAGTGAGATCCGCGAGTACTACGCCCGCCTGGAAGCAGACCCGGATAAGCCACTTCTGAACCGTCCGCTCGTGTCGCTCAATCCACCCGGGTCGACATTCAAACTGGTGACCGCGGCAGCCGCACTCACCTCGGGCCGGTTCACCCCGGACTCGATCCTTCCGGGACCGCGCAGCTACGACCTCCCCCTGAGTGACAAAAAGTTGCGTAACTGGACGGGCAAGGAGTGCGGTCCCGACGGCAAGGTGACCTTGCGCGAAGCGCTGGCGATCAGCTGCAACACCGCATTCGCCTGGTTGGGAAATCAACTCGGTGCCGACGCACTGCGCACCCAGGCCGAGGCCTTCGGCTTCGATACCGGATTCGAGGTTCCGTTGCGCGCGGCCACGTCGCGGTTCCCCGCGAATCCGGATGACCCGCAGACGGCGCTCTCCGCGATCGGGCAGTTCGATGTGCGGGCAACGGCGCTGCAGATGGCGATGGTCGCCGCCGCAATCGGCAACGGCGGCCGGACGATGAACCCCTACCTGGTGCAGGAAGTGCGCGGACCGGACCTGTCGATCCTGCAGACCACGGAACCCCGCGCCTTCGCGGATGCGCTGCAACCCAGTGAAGCCTTAGCGCTGACGGACATGATGGTCGACGTTGTCGAGAAGGGGACCGGCAGCAACGCGCGCATCTCCGGGGTCCGCGTCGCGGGAAAGACCGGCACCGCGCAAACGGGTAACGACCTTCCCTCGGTCGCCTGGTTCGTATCCTTCGCCCCCGCGAGCGCCCCCGAGGTGGCGGTGGCCGTGGTGGTGGAGGACGCCGGTCTCGCGGAGGTCAGTGGCAACGGGCTCGCCGCCCCGATCGCCCGGGCCGTCATGCAGGCGGTCCTGCGCACCGGATGATGCACGCACCTGAGAGGATCACTACGTGACCGACGACAGTCCCCAGCGCATGCTCGGTGACCGCTACACCGTCGGCGAGGTGATCGGCCGTGGCGGCATGGCCGAGGTCCACGAGGGGCGTGACCTCCGACTCGGGCGCCGGGTGGCGATCAAGATCCTGCGCCCCGACCTGGCGAAGGACCCGGTATTCCAGGCTCGCTTCCGGCGCGAAGCCCAGAGCGCTGCTGCGCTCAACCACCCCAACATCGTCGCGGTCTACGACACCGGTGAAGACGTCCTCACCGATGATGGTCGAAACGACGTCATCGTCCCCTACATCGTCATGGAATACGTCGATGGAATGACCCTGCGCCAGATCTTGGCCAGCGGACGTCGGTTGCTCCCCGAGCGCGCCCTCGAGATCACCGCGGGAGTTCTTTCCGCACTGGACTACGCCCACCGGCACGGGATCGTGCATCGGGACATCAAGCCGGGCAACGTGATGCTCACCCGCACGGGCGATGTGAAGGTGATGGACTTCGGCATCGCGCGCGCGGTGAACGAGGCGGGGCAGTCCATGACAGCCACGAGTGCCGTGATGGGAACGGCCCAGTACCTCTCCCCCGAGCAGGCTCGCGGTGAAGTGGTCGATGCGCGTAGTGACCTCTACTCCACCGGCGTGCTTCTCTACGAGTTGCTCACCGGCAGACCACCGTTCACCGGTGACTCCGCCGTGGCGATCGCCTACCAGCACGTCAGCGAGATGCCCATGACGCCCTCGTCGGTCGATCCCGGGGTTTCCCCGGAGACCGACACGGTCGTCATGCACTCCCTGTCCAAGCGCGCCGACGACAGATACCAGAGTGCGGCCGAGTTCCGTACCGACGTCGAGCGGGTGATCGCTGGCGCACCGGCCACCGCCGCCGTGCCGATGGTCACCGGTGACGCCACTCGGCAGATGCCCTCCGTCGGTGCCGGAGTGCCGCGCGGCTCGATCTACGACGACACCCGCCCGCGCCGTGCGCGTTCCGGCAGGAGCACGGCGTTCTGGATCGTCAGTCTGCTCGCCGTGGGCGCCGCTGTGATCGGAGCACTCCTCATCGGTCGCTTCGTCTTCGGGAGCACGAGCACAACCGTCGTGACCGTCCCGAGCCTGGATGGACTCACCATCGAGCAGGCGACCCAGACCCTGGCCGAGTACGAGTTGCGACTGGGTGCTCAGACTCCAGAGATCTCGGACCGGCCCGCCGGAACCATCATCGCGCAACAGCCCGCTGCCGGGGAAAGTATCGAGCAAGGGCAGAGCGTCAACGTGACGGTCAGCGCGGGTCGTGAGCAGGCAACGGTCCCGCAACTCATCGGGCTCACCAGCCTCGAAGACGTTCGCACCGCGCTCGCGGACGCAAATCTCACCCTCGGAGACATCGTGGAGGAGGAGTCCAACCAGCCCGCGGGATACGTCCTCGACCAAGACCCGACCGAGGGGACACAACTCGCCGCCGGCAGCGCGGTCTCCATCACCGTCTCCTCCGGACTCGTCGATGTGCCCGACGTGGTGGGCCTGTCCGAATCACAGGCTCTGTCAGACCTCGCCCGCGCCGGGTTCGAGACCCAGGTCATCGACCAGGAGATCATCGGTGTCGCCGACGGCGAAGTGTTGGCGCAATCGCCACAACCAGGCACCAAGCTCGAGCGCGGATCCCTGGTCACGATCACTGTCGCTGTCGCACCTCTGGCTCCCACGCCGACGCCAACCCCGACTCCCACGGACACCGCTGTACCGGCACCCACGGAGACAGCCGCACCTGCACCAGCCCCGGCCGCGTGACTTCCACGAACCCTGTGGCGCTCTTTGCGCATTTCGTCCACAGGTGAGCAGTCATCCCAGGGGCGACATCGTTCGCGTGACGGGGCGCCGCCTATCCATACCGTGACGGGATGCCCACACCGTCTCACCTTGCAGTTGATTTATCCCAGATACACAGATATAGTTTACTGCAGGTAAATCATTAGTCATGGTGCGTCCCGTGCCCTACGCCGTCATTGCACGCGCTCTCAAGCACCATGGCTGCACAGTTCGTCGGCGGAAGGGTTCCCATGAAATCTGGTACTGCGCCTGTGGAGCGCATATGACGGTCATAGTCATGGGGGAGGACGTCTCTCCCGGTGTTCTCCGGCAGGCGGTCGCTCGCCTCGTGTGCCTGCCACCGGGGTGGCTCCGTTGAAGACATACATCGCACATGCAAAGCGGTGGGAACGTGGATGGGAAATCCACGTTGACAACGTCGGCGTCACTCAGGTCCGGTCACTTGATCGAGCGATTGATTCAGCATGTGACCTCGTGGAGATCTTGACCGGAAGGGCGATTTCACCCACGCAGATGACTTTGGAGATCCACCCGAAGTCGATCAACGACAGGGTGAGGCGTGCCAGGGAGAAGACTCGACAGGCCCAGGAGGCGCAGGTGCGCGCCGCGCAATTCACCCGCGAAGTCATCACCGAGCTTCGCAACGAAGGACTCTCACCAGCCGACATTGCGGGGTTGATGGGGATCACGCGCGGCCGCGTGACACAACTACTGGCCGGTACCTAGCCAGCGGTCACGGGGGCCAGAGACGTGGCGGTCTCGCGTGCCTGAGGCATTCCACAGTGCGCGAGCCAGTTGGCCAACATCGCGTGCCCGCCCTCCGTCAGCACGGACTCGGGGTGAAACTGCACCCCCTCCACCGCGTGATCGCGGTGACGAATCGCCATGATCACCCCGGATTCGGATCGTCCCGTCACCTCGAGGACGTCGGGCACAGAGTCCTCCTCGATCGCGAGTGAGTGGTAACGCGTTGCGGTGAAGTCCTGCGGGAGTCCGGCGAGCACACCGGAGTTCGCGTGATGCACCTGCGAAGTCTTGCCGTGCAGGAGTTCGGGTGCGCGGGTGACCTTCGCGCCGTACGCCACGGCGATTGCTTGATGACCCAGGCACACCCCGAGAACGGGAACCCGCCCCGCGCATCCACGCACGATGTCGATGCAGGCACCGGCATCCTCCGGTGTTCCGGGGCCAGGGGAGATCAGCACGCCGTCGTACGTGAGCGCCTGCTCCACGGTGATCTGGTCATTGCGCACCACATCCACCTCGGCACCAAGTTGGGCGAGGTATTGGACGAGGTTGTAGACGAACGAGTCGTAGTTGTCGACGACGAGGATGCGTGTCATCCCGGTACGACGATTTCCATGTATCCGGCTATTTCCATTTCGTGGACAGGATGAATCCCACGATGATGAATCCGAAACCGATGCCGACGTTGACCAGGGCGTTGAGGGAACCACCGATGGAATTCATCACCGGAATGGACGACCCGGCGATGTAGAACACGACGATGTAGGTCAGGCCGATGACGAAGCAGGCGACCATGGTGGGGGGCAGCCAGCTCGGGGAGCCGATCCGGGCGACCTTGCGCTCCCCCTTGGACTGCTCGGGGACGTAGCGCGTTTCCCTCTTGCGCCGCTTGGACTCTGGCACCGGCTCCTCCTTGGTTGTTTCAAGCCTGCCACATGCAACACACGGGACCATCGGCCCCGTCCTTACCCACAGGTCTCCGTGAAAAGATCCACAGGTTGTCCACATGTGGGGATTACTTACACGCCTGTTATTCACGGCAGTAACTCGAGCACCATCGCGTTCGCCATTCCGCCGCCTTCACACATGGTTTGCAGCCCGTAGCGGATGTTGTTCCGGCGCATGTGGTGCACCAGGGTGCTGGTGAGGCGGGCCCCGGACGCGCCAAGTGGATGTCCGAGCGCGATCGCTCCCCCGAGCGGGTTGACCAGAGACGGGTCGGCTCCCGTCTCGGCGAGCCAGGCACCGATGACGGCAGCGAAGGCTTCATTTATCTCGAACGCCCCGATGTCCGCGAGGGCCAGGCCGGACCGCTCGAGGACCTTTTGGGTCGCAGGGATCGGACCGGTCAGCATGATCACCGGGTCCACCCCCGCCATCGCGACAGTGTGGACGCGCGCGATCGGGGTCAACCCGGCTGCCTCCGCAACACCTCGCTCCATCACCAGAACCGCGGCAGCGCCGTCCGAGATCTGCGACGCGTTGCCCGCGGTGACCACACCGGTCTCCCGGAACGCGGGCTTAAGCGCCGACAGCGACTCGACCGTGGTGCCCTCGCGAATCCCCTGATCGTGGGTGACGACACCGTCTGGTGTGGTGACGGCGATGATCTCGTCCGTGAACACACCTGCAGCGCGGGCTTCGGCCGCGCGTTGCTGCGACATTGCGGCGATCTCATCGAGTTGAGCACGAGAGAGATTCCACTTCTCGGCGATCATCTCGGCGCTGATCCCCTGGTTCACAAGGTCGGGGTACCGCGCATGCATCTTGGGACCGAACGGTCCATCACCACCCGCAGTGTTGCTGAACATCGGGACCCGGGACATCGACTCCACACCGCCAGCGATCACCACATCGGCGTGTCCGGCGATGACAGCCGCGGCCGCGAACGTGGTGGCCTGTTGACTCGATCCGCACTGGCGATCGATGGTGACCCCGGTGACCGACTCGGGAAACCCGGCGGCGAGTGCCGCGTTGCGCCCCACGTTGGCACTCTGTTCGCCGACCTGGCTGACGCATCCCCACATCACGTCGTCGATGCTGGAGGTACTGAGGCCCGTGCGCTGCACGAGCGCGTTGAGGACATGGGCACTCAGGTCGACCGGATGAAGGTCATCAAGATCCCCTTTACCTGCCTTGCCGATACCGACCGGTGTGCGGACCGCGTCGACGATGACAGCTTCGCGCATGACTACTCCTTATCTGAACCTACGTGAACATCCCCGATACGGGTGCGTAGAACTCTTGCACCTGGGCCGTCCGCCACAGGGCGATCCCGATCAGGATCGCCCAGACACCGGCAACCCCCAGGACTTGCACGGGGATGCGTATGCGCCTCGGGGCGTAGACAAGTAGTGCGGCGACGGCCGCACCCGCGACCAAGCCACCAAGGTGGGCCCGCCAATCCACACCGGGGGCGATGAATCCGATGGCGATGTTGATTCCGATCAGGATCAGTACCTGGGTGATGTCGTACCGAAGCCTCCTGCCTGCGACGACGAGCGCGCCCATAAGACCGAAGATCGCACCGCTGGCCCCCACCGACACCACGTTGGCGTCAGAGAAGACGTAGGAGGCGACAGAACCCCCGAAGGCCGCTGTCAGGTACAGCACGATGTAGCGACCGTGACCGAGCACCCTTTCGAGGGTTGGGCCGAGGGCGAACAACACGTACATGTTGAACGCGATGTGGAGGAAGGACCCGTGCAGGAAGGCACTCGTGATGAGCCGCCACCACTCCCCGCCCATGGCCACGGCGATGGGCCACATCCCCCACTGCTCGGCCATCGCATCGATCCCTCGCAGGTTCTGCAGGAGGAACACGGCGATCGTCACACCGATCAACGTGTACGTGACGACGGGGCGCGTGATGTGCGTCGCTCCGGCAACTGTCACGGGTTCCCGCACCTGCGGGGACTGCGAACACTCAGGGCATCGATACCCGACCGGTGCCTCGTTCATGCACGCGACGCAGATAGGTCGCGCGCAGCGGGAGCAGCTGATCCGGGTCGGTCGATCCGGATGGAAGGCGCACGCGGGTACGCCAACGGGCTCGGTCAAGAACGCTCGATGGTGACCGAGTTGATCGTGACGTCAGTCTTCGGCCGATCCTGCGCTCCGGTTTCCACGGCGGCGATCGCATCCACGACATCCCGCGACTCTTGGTCGGCGACCTCGCCGAAGATGCTGTGCTTGAGGTTCAGCCAGGTCGTGGGGGCAACGGTGATGAAGAACTGGGAGCCGTTGGTGTTCGGTCCGGCATTGGCCATCGCGAGCAGATAAGGCCGGTCGAAACTCAACTCCGGGTGGAACTCATCCTCGAACCGGTAGCCCGGACCGTCTGTCCCGGTCCCCAGCGGGTCACCGCCCTGAATCATGAACCCGGGAATCACCCGGTGGAAGATCGTGCCGTCGTAGAGCTTGGCGGTGCTCTTCGCGCGCACCCGAGGATCGGTCCACTCCTTCGTACCCTCCGCCAACTCGGTGAAGTTGCGCACCGTCTTGGGGGCCTGATCGGCGAACAGGTTGATGCGGATGTCGCCGAGCGACGTGGACACGATGGCGGTGGTTGTCATGACGCGATCCTTGCATGTGGGTGGGATGTGTGGAGGCTAGGGGACTCGAACCCCTGACTTCTGCCTTGCAAAGGCAGCGCTCTACCAACTGAGCTAAGCCCCCGGGCGGCTAGCGAAGATCAGGTGCGACTTCGGCCTCGGACCAGAGGTCCTGCTCGGCCTGGTTGGCCATGACCTGCCGGTAGATCAGGTATCCGACGCCGGCCAGGATGACGAGGAGCAGCAGCTTCTTCATCTCGACTCCCTTCTTTCATCCCGTGTCTCGCGGCAGCACGATACACAGGCTGGGCGCGGTAGTCGCGGTCAGGACTGGGCGGGGAAGACGCTCGTGGAGCCGGTGTCCGTGGGACACGTCGGGTTCGGGTCGAGGCCTCGGCTCACGAGGTCCTCCTGGATGTACTGCACGGTGTCAAGGATCGGAGCGGGCGTGACCGAGCTGGGGGTCTCGATGAATGGGCTGTCGAAGAACATGATCACCACCAGGCTCGACACGGCGATGAAGACCGGGCCGATGATCACGGAGACGTGGCCCCAGCCGGGTTTGGTGCTGTTGGCGAAGGTGAAAAGCGACGTGATCGTGGTCAGTGATCCGATGATGATAAGGATGTAGACGATGGGCGGTAGGTTCCAGTCTTCTGCGGCGTAGCGCTGCTCGCGGGCCATCGCGAGGTTGGTATTCCCGGTCTCCCACACACTGAACCCGTTAGATGCCTGTGTGAAACCGTCTTTGGCGGCGAGGGAATCGTCCATCGCCATCATGGTCTCCTGCACCGCACCCTGGGGACTCGTATCACCGGAGGCCAAGGCGTCCCACTCGACTGTGCTGACCAGTTGCGCGTAACAGAGTAGGTCGTTGCGCAGGGTGGTCTGCAACGGCTGCTCCATGAAGATCGTGGCCCGGTACATCTGCAGGATCGCCGAGGATTCCGCCCGCACCGCCTGTTGGGCGTTGGTGTACTCGGCGAATGCCGCCGAGAAGGTGAAAGCGGCGAGGAGGAACATCGCCCCGGCGGTGACCGCATACACATTCGTCGGTATCCGGTCGGAGAGGGAGCCCTCCGGGCTCTTCTTGCTCACCCACCAGATCAGGAATCCCCCGACGCCATCGCCATCAACACGATCGTGATGCCGAGGGTGAGGGTCACGGTGACAGGCTACTGACGGGTGGGCCTAGGTGGACTTGAACCACCGACCTCTTCCTTATCAGGGAAGCGCTCTAACCAAGCTGAGCTATAGGCCCGATGCGAGGGGTGAGACTACCCGACGCTCACTATTCGTCGGAGAGCACTACCTCGATACCGCCGGTGATCCCAACACTGAGGTTGTAGAGGAAGGCGAAGACGGCTGCGAGTGCGCTGATCAGGACGATCTGCACGGACGAGAGCACCATCGTGGCCCCCAACACTCGGCCGAAGTCCAAGGCACTCACGAGCGAGAATCCACCCACCGATGATCCGATGACGTCATCGACGCTCGTGGTCAGGGTGTTGAGCACACCGATCGCGTTCAAGGTCATCCAGACGACCGTCACCGCCACGATCAACACGATCGACAGTGACAGGGCGAGCATGAACGCCGCTTTTGTCACCGACCATGGATCAATACGCGTCACATAGAGACGCGCACGCCGTGTGCCGGTGACCTCACTCACTCGGTGTTCACACCTTCATCCACCACGGTTTCGACGACATCGACGGCCACATCGCCCACGAGCTCCGTGTCTTCCTCGTCGTCGGACTCGGCGCTGCGCGCGACCGCGACGACAGAGTCTCCTTCGGCGAGCTTCATCATCGTCACGCCCATGGTGTCGCGGCCCGACGGACGGATCTCCTCGGCGCGGGTGCGGATGACGACACCGTTGGAGGCGATCGCGAAGATCTGGTCATCGGGTTCGCACACCATGGCGCCCACGAGCGCGCCGCGCTTCTCCACCAATTTCATTGCGCGCACACCGAGGATGCCGCGGCCCTTGGGTGCCCACTCCTCGATCGCGGTGCGCTTCGCGAAGCCCCCGTTGGTGATGGTGACGACGTAGGTGTTTGGGCGCACGACATCCATCGCAAGCAAGCTGTCGTCGGCCTTGAATCGCATACCGATGACGCCACCGGTCGCGCGTCCCATCGGACGCAGTGTGGTGTCGTCGGCGGGGAAGCGTGCGCTGAGCCCCTTGGTGGACACCAGGAGCAGGTGGTCCTCGGGTGAGACCAGGCGTGCACCGATCACCTCGTCGCCGTCGCGGAGGTTGATCGCGATGATCCCGCCCTGCCGGTTTGTGTCGTACTCGCTCAGCGCCGTCTTCTTGACCAGGCCGGATTTCGTGGCGAGCACGAGGTAGTCCCCCGCGTCGTAGCCGGTGATCGGAAGGACCTGTGCGATCGTCTCGTCCGGCTGGAATGCCAGGAGATTGGCCACGTGCTGCCCGCGCGCATCACGCCCGGCCTCGGGAAGCTGGTACGCCTTCGCCCGGTAGATACGTCCCTTGTTCGTGAAGAACAGGATCCACTGGTGCGTGGTGGTCACCAACATGTATTCGACGACGTCGTCCTGACGGAGGGCTGCACCCTTGATGCCCTTGCCGCCGCGACGTTGTGACCGGTAGAGATCGGCCTTGGTGCGCTTGGCGTAGCCACCCGCGGTGATCGTGATCACCATGTCCTCTTCGGCGATCAAGTCATCGTCCGTGACCTCGCCATCCCACGGGATGAATTGCGAGCGCCGCTCATCCCCGAACTTGTCGACGATCTCGGCCAATTCCTCCGACACGATCGAGCGCTGACGTGGCTCGTTGGTCAGGATGTCGTTGTAGTCGGCGATCTTCGCGGTCAAATCGTCGTACTCGTCGATGATCTTCTGCCGCTCAAGCGCCGCCAGACGCCGAAGCTGCATGTCGAGGATCGCGGTGGCTTGGACCTCGTCGATCTCCAGGAGGGCCATGAGTCCCGTCCGAGCGTCCTCGACCGTGGCGCTGGCCCGAATGAGGGCGATGACCTCGTCAAGGGCATCGAGGGCCTTGAGGCAGCCGCGCAGGATGTGGGCGCGCTCCTCGGCTTTGCGCAACCGGTACCGGGTGCGACGCTGAATCACCTCGATCTGGTGCGCGATCCAGTGCCGGAGGAACTGCTCCAGGGTGAGCGTGCGCGGCACACCATCGACGAGGGCGAGCATGTTCGCCCCGAAGTTGTCTTGCAATTGGGTATGCTTGTAGAGCTGGTTGAGCACAACCTGCGCCACGGCGTCGCGCTTGAGTTCGATGATGAGGCGCATGCCGGTGCGGCTTGAGGAGTCGTCGCGCACGTCCGCGATCCCGGTGAGCTTTCCCTCGCCGACCAGTTCGGCGATGCGGAGAAGCAGGTTGTCCGGGTTCACCTGATACGGCAGCTCGGTGACGATGAGGAGTTGGCGACCGCGCGCATCCTCATCCACGGTGACGACCGCCCGCATGGTGATCGAGCCGCGACCGGTGCGATACGCGTCGTCGATGCCCTTCCGGCCGACGATGAGCGCGCCGGTGGGGAAGTCTGGGCCCTGCACGATCTGCAGCAGCGCCTCCATCCGCTCCTCACGCTCGGCATCGGGGTGCTCGAGCAGCCACCGCGCGGCTTCCGCAACCTCGCGCAGGTTATGCGGGGAGATGTTGGTGGCCATGCCCACCGCGATGCCGGCGGATCCGTTGACCAGCAGGTTCGGGAACCGACTGGGCAGCACCGTCGGCTCCATGGTGCGCCCGTCGTAGTTGGGGCCGAAGTCGACGGTCTCCTCGTCGATGTCGCGCACCATCTCCATCGCGAGCGGCGCCATCCGGCATTCGGTGTAGCGCTGCGCGGCGGGCGGGTCGTTGCCCGGCGACCCGAAGTTGCCTTGCCCCTGCACCAGTGGGTAGCGCAGGCTCCAGGGTTGCGCGAGGCGGACGAGGGCGTCGTAGATGGCACTGTCGCCGTGCGGGTGGTAGTTGCCCATGACATCGCCGACCACGCGCGCGCTCTTCGAGAAGTTGCGGTCCGGCCGGTAGCCGCCGTCGTACATCGCGTACAGCACACGACGGTGCACCGGCTTCAAACCGTCGCGTACATCGGGAAGCGCGCGGGACACGATGACCGACATGGAGTAGTCCAGGTAGGACCGCTGCATCTCGGTTTGCAGGTCGACTGGTTCGATCCGGCCACCGGTCGGTTCGAGGATGTCGATCTCGTCAGCCACGGTTGTCTCTTTCTAGATGTCGAGGAATCGGACGTCTTTTGCGTTCTGTTGGATGAAGTTGCGGCGGGACTCGACGTCCTCGCCCATCAGGACACTGAACATCTCATCGGCCTGGGCTGCGTCGTCGAGGGTGACTTGGAGGAGCACTCGACGCGCGGGATCCATCGTGGTCTCCCACAACTCGTCCGCATTCATCTCGCCGAGACCCTTGTACCGCTGGACGGCCTCTTCCTTGGGCAGGCGTTTGCCCGCGGCGGTCCCGGCCTCGATCAGCGCATCGCGCTCGCGATCGGAGTAGGCGAAGTCGGGTGTCTCGCGCATCCACTTGATTTTGTACAGCGGGGGCTGCGCGAGGAAGACGTGACCTAGTTCGACGAGAGGGCGCATGAACCGGAACAGCAGGGTGAGCAGCAGGGTGCGGATGTGTTGGCCGTCGACGTCGGCGTCGGCCATCAAGACGACCTTGTTGTACCGCAGGCGGTTGATGTCGAACTCGTCCTGCACACCGGTACCGAACGCGGAGACGAGGGCCTGCACCTCGTTGTTCTGCAGCACCTTGTCGATGCGCGCCTTCTCGACGTTGAGGATCTTGCCTCGGATCGGCAGGATCGCCTGGATCCGAGGGTCACGGCCCTGACGTGCGGAGCCCCCGGCGCTGTCGCCCTCGACGATGAAGATCTCGCACTCCTCGGGCTCCCTGCTCGAGCAGTCGATGAGCTTGCCGGGCATCCCGGCCCCGCCGAGGAGCCCCTTGCGGTTGCGGGCGAGATCGCGGGCCTTGCGGGCGGCGATACGCGCGGTGGCGGCGTTGACCGCCTTGCGGGCGATCTCCTTGCCTTCGCCGGGGTTCTTCTCAAACCATCCGCCGAGTTGCTCGTTGACGATCTTCTGCACGAATGGCTTCATCTCGGTGTTGCCGAGCTTGGTCTTGGTCTGACCCTCGAACTGCGGCTCGGTGAGCTTCACGCTCAGGATCGCGGTGAGTCCCTCGCGGATGTCCTCACCGGTGAGGTTGGTGTCCTTCTCCTTCAAGATCCCCCACTCCCGGGCGAACTTGTTGATCATGGACGTCAACGCGGCACGGAAACCTTCCTCGTGCGTGCCACCCTCCGTGGTGTTGATCGTGTTCGCGAAGGTGTACACGCTCTCCGCATACGTGGTGTTCCACTGCATCGCGACCTCGCAGCCCATCCGTTGATCGCGGGACTCCGCTTCAAGGCTGATCACACTCGGGTTCGCCGCACCCTTCGCGGCATTGATGTGCCGGACGAAATCCGCGATGCCGCCGTCGTAGTGATAGCGAACAGCACGAACATCGTCGACGATCTCCTCGACGCTGTCCGCGTCGCGGATGGCCGTGGTGCGCTCGTCGATCAACTCGATTGTCATCCCCTTGTTGAGGAACGCCATCTCCTGAAATCTGCGGGCCAGGGTGGTGAAGTCGTAGTGGGTGGTCTCGAAGATGCCGCCGTTGGCCCAGAAGGTCACCGTGGTGCCGGTGCGCGTGGTCTTCTCGCCTTTGGCCAAGGGTGCAACCGGAACGCCGTCGTCGTAGGACTGACGCCAGACGAAACCATCGCGATGCACTTCCACCTCGAGGTGACTGGACAGTGCGTTGACGACCGACACACCGACACCGTGCAGACCACCGGAGACGGAGTACCCACCGCCACCGAACTTCCCGCCGGAGTGCAGCACGGTGAGTACGACTTCCACCGCGGGACGCTTCTCCACCGGGTGCTCATCGACCGGAATGCCGCGCCCGTCATCGGTGACGCGCACTCCGCCGTCGGCGAGCAATGTCACCGTGATGGTGGTGGCGTAGCCGGCCATCGCCTCGTCGACGGAGTTGTCGACGACCTCGTAGACCAGGTGGTGCAGACCGCGCTCGCCCGTGGAGCCGATGTACATGCCGGGGCGCTTGCGGACGGCGTCGAGGCCTTCGAGAACGGTGATCGCACTGGCGTCGTAGGACACAGCGACGGGCCTCCTCATCGGGCGAGGAATCTGCCCGATTTGTCACAGATGAGCGGGTACCGGATGCACCCACTCCTGAACCGCAGTCTAGTGGTTTCAGCCGACATGGATCTGCGCATCCCGGCCCTTGGACCGTCTTTTGGCGCTATGGACCCCCGTGGGTAACCCCCCCTACGCGGTAGACCCAACTCGCCACAGACATGGCCTGGAATGGGGAATCAGCCGTATGTGTCGCGCGGCCCCCGACCCTTGACGCGCCTAGGGCCCTTCACCCACGACGGGGCCTGCGGGCCCCGGATCTCCAGCCGGGTCACCACCCCGGGACCCAGGGCCCGATCGAGGGCCTGCTGGATACCCGGCAGGAGCAGTTTCACCTGGGTGGCCCAGGCGGTGGAGTCCGCCTGGAGGACGAGTCGGCCGTCGTCGAACTCCCCTGGAGAAACATGGTCCGCGAGCTCGGGGCCCACGACCGTCGGCCACTCCTGGGCGAGGCGAGCCACAGCTGCCTGGGTGCTCCACCCGGACGCGGCGACGAATTCATCGAGTGCGTGGCCCACAAGCTGTGGGCCCTGCGAGGTACCGGATCTACGTCGGCGGGTTCCCGGCTTCCCACGCACCGCGCGTCTCAGGGCCGCCGATGCCGCCGCGTCGATGTCGTCGCTCATGCCGCCTGCGCCGTGACCGATCCCTTGCGGACTTCGTAGCGGATCCCGGTGAGGGATGCAGGGATGTCCTCGGCGACCGCCGCGGTGATCAGCGTCTGCGTTCCCTCGATCGCCATAGCGGCAAGTCTCTCGCGTCTGCCGACATCCAGTTCGGCGAAGACATCATCGAGGATCACGATCGGATCGACCCCGTCCGAACGCAGGACATCCGCCGAGGCCAGTCGCAGGGCCAGAGCGAACGACCAACTCTCCCCGTGGGATGCGTATCCCTTCACCGGGTGTCCGTCGAGGCTCAGCTCGAGGTCATCGCGATGGGGGCCGACGAGGGTCACCCCGCGTTGGATCTCCTCGTGACGTCGATCACCCGCGGCGGTGAGTAGGAGTTCTCTCCACGCGTCCACAGAGTCCACCATCGTGACCGCGCACTTCGGTTGGTAGGTGATGTGGGTATCGGAGTGTTCACCCGCCACCGATGCGTAGCGCTCGCGGACGAAGGGCTCCAACTCCGCGACGAGGCGCACCCGGGCATCCGTGATCTCCGCACCCAGTGTCGCCAACTGCTCATCCCAGATATCGAGTGTGCTGTCCAGGTATGGGTCGCGCCCACCCGACTTGAGCAGCGCGGATCGTTGCTTGACCACACGGTCGTAATCCGCGCGCACTCCGGCCATGCGCGGCGAACGTTGGATGATGACGTCGTCGAGGAAGGCGCGTCGCTCGGACGGATCGCCTTTGACCAGGCTTACGTCTTCCGGTGCGAACATCACCACTCGCACGATGCCGAGGATGTCGCGTGCACGCCCAGCCGCAGCACGATTGATCCTGGCCTTGTTCGCCTGACCTGAAGTGATCTGGAGGTCGATTGTCACGTGGCGATCGCCTTCGATGACGTGGGCACGCACGATGCCGAAGTCACACCCCTCTCGCACCAATGGAGTGTCCGACGCGACGCGATGGCTACGCAGGGTGGCGAGATACCCGATCGTCTCGACGATGTTGGTCTTCCCCTGGCCATTCGAACCGATGAAACACGTGACGCCTGGGAAGAGCTGGATATCCGCCTGTGCGTAGGAGCGGATGTCGGTCAGGCTGAGCTGCTGCAGCCACATAGGTGGTCAGCCGGTGAGACGTACCGGCATCAGCAGATAGCGGTAGTCATCGACGGCACCCTCGCCGTGTCCGGTGAGGACGGCGGGCCGGGTGGCCTGGGTGAAGGAGAAGCGTGCGCTGGCCGCACCGCAGGCGTTGAGGCCGTCGAGGAGGTACCCGGGGTTGAAAGCGATCTCGAGGTCGTCACCCTGGATGGAGCACTCGAGGGCTTCCGTGGCTTGCGCATCATCGCCAGCGCCGGCCCGCAGGGATACTTCGCCGTTGCCGAACGCCAAGCGCACGGGTGTGTTGCGCTCGGCGACGAGCGCGACGCGCTTGACTGCCTCGATGAGCGTGGCCGTATCCACCTCCGCGATGCTCGATGACTCACTCGGCAACAGCGACCGATACTTCGGGAATTCGCCATCGAGAAGGCGTGAGGTGGTGCGTCGGGAATTGCCTTCGAACCCGATCAAACGCTCACCAGTAGGACCCAGAGCGATGATCACGTTCTCGCCCGCGGCCAACGACTTCGCCGTATCGGAGAGATTGCGTGCGGGAACAAGTGCCGCGACGTCGAGGGAGGACGAATTCGGCTTCCACGTGAACTCGCGCACCGCCAAGCGGTAACGATCCGTGGCAGCGAGCGTGATCGTCGCACCGTCGAATTCCATGCGGATGCCGGTCAGTGTGGGAAGTGTGTCATCGCGTCCAGCAGCGATTGCCACCTGCGCAACGGCCATGGCGAACAGATCCGCATCCACGGAACCACTCGCCTCGGGCATCGCCGGGAGTTGGGGGTAGTCCTCAATCGGGAGTGTGGGCAGGGTGAATGAGGAACGGTCACATGTGATGGACACCCGCGATCCTTCAGATGCGATCACTACGGGCTTCGCCGGTAGTGCCTTCGCGATCTCGGAGAGCAACCGACCGGACACGAGCGCAGTGCCCGGCTCGTCGACCACGGCCTCGGCTTCGACACGCGCAGATACCTCGTAGTCGAAACTGCTGAGAGTGACCGTGGATCCCTCCGCAGTGAGGACGACACCCGCGAGGACCGGGAGGGAGGGACGCGAAGGCAGGGTGCGGGCGGCCCAGGACACGGCACCGGCAAGCACATCGCGCTCGATGCGGATCTTCACAGGCCCTCCTCGCAACAGAGGTCAGACATTACAAGGGATCTGTGACTCTGGGCAGTCCTCGATCCACACTCTTCGCACTGGTTGTTGTAATTTCGTCCTCGCTCTATCTCTTTCATCGTCGTCATAGGTGCTGTGGGTTCTGGGGAAAACGCGGCAGGTACGGGCACATGTGCGGATGAGGGCTGGGGACGCGCTGTGGAGTGGATGTGGGCGTGGACCGGCCTTCTCCACAGTGGGTCGGGAGGCATCGAACCGGTCCACCACTCGGCACCCGGTGATCCCCAGACAAGGACCTTGATGACGGATCAGCAACGATCTTGTCCACAGAGTGTCCCCAACCGTGGAAACTGCGGGTGAAAATGGGACGAAACACCCGGATAAAGGCAGAAGACACTCACTTATCCCCAATATTATCCCCAAATTCTATGCACAACTGTGGATAAGGTGGGAACGGTGTGATCTGGTGTTGCGACTGTGGTCAGATCGGCCGTGGCTGCGACTTGATCCGGCTGGTCAGGTCGGTGACCTGATTGAACAGACTTCGGCGCTCGGCCATCAGCTGGCGAATCTTGCGATCAGCATGCATCACGGTGGTGTGATCACGACCACCGAAGGCTTGGCCGATCTTCGGCAGTGAGAGGTCGGTGAGCTCGCGGCACAGGTACATAGCGATCTGACGTGCGGTGACCAGAACCCGCGAACGGCTCGAGCCGCACAGATCATCGATGGTGACACCGAAGTACTGGGCTGTGGCGGCCATGATCTGGGCGGCGGTGATCTCCGGCCCTGCCTCATTTGGAAGCAGGTCCTTGAGCACCGCCTCCGTGATCGCGAGGTCCACCGGTTGCCTGTTGAGGGACGCGAACGCGGTGACCCGGATGAGGGCACCCTCGAGTTCACGGATGTTCGTGGCGATCTTCGACGCGATGTACTCCAGCACCTCCGGCGGGGCGACGAGACGCTCCTGCACGGTCTTCTTGCGGAGGATCGCGATACGGGTCTCGAGGTCGGGAGGCTGCACGTCGGTGATCAGTCCCCACTCAAAGCGGGAACGCATCCGATCTTCAAAATCCTGCAATTGTTTCGGGGGGAGATCGGAGGTGATCACGATCTGCTTGTTCGCGTTGTGCAGCGTGTTGAACGTGTGGAAAAACTCCTCCTGCGTTTGGACTTTTCCGCTCAGAAACTGGATGTCATCGACGAGCAGGACGTCGATGTCGCGATAACGGCGTTGGAAGTTCGCGGCCTTGTCGTCGCGGATCGAGTTGATGAACTCATTGGTGAATTCCTCGGAGCTGATGTAGCGAACGTGCGTGCCCTTGTAGAGGGTGCGCGTGTAGTGGCCGATGGCGTGCAGGAGGTGGGTCTTACCCAGACCCGACCCCCCGTAGATGAACAGCGGGTTGTACGCACGCGCAGGTTGCTCGGCGACGGCGACTGCTGCCGCGTGGGCGAAGCGGTTCGAGGACCCGATGACAAACGTGTCGAAGACGTACTTGTCGTTGAGTCGACCATCGACATCACGTGTGCTAGGTGAACCGGTTCCAGGACGCACGGGTTCATCGGTCACCGCGTCTTCGGCGTACGTAGCATCGGCGACCTCATCGGTCACCTCGTCGAGTGCGCTGGCCAGGGATGGGTCGACTGTGACTGCCAGGCGCACCGGTTGACCGAGTAACTCGGAGATGGCATTGACGACAAGCGGACGCAGTCGCGTCTCGAGAACGTCCTTGGTGAACTCATTGGGTGCGGCCACCAGCGCGGTGTCTCCCACGAGGCCAAGCGGGGAGGTGAGGGTGACGAAAGCGCGTTGCTGCGCGGTGAGCGAGGTCTCCGACAAGTCCGAGATGGCTCGGGTCCAGACGTCCGCGAAATCAGGCGCAGTGGTCATGGCAGGGCAGCCTCCCGTGTTGTCCGGAACTTGTCCACATCGTTATCCACAGATGTGGAGCATGGGGCAAACCTATCGGCCGATCGCCTGTGGACACAAGCCCAGGTCCGATTTATCGGGAAGGTCGGACTTGCCCGTGCCGCCCGCTCGGCCCCCCGTTTGACCCCCACGCCCGGCTGCCCGTACGCTTCTTGTCTCCCCATACGCTCAGGAGTCCCGCTATGAAGCGCACGTTCCAGCCGAACAACCGTCGTCGTGCCAGGACGCACGGCTTCCGGGCGCGCATGCAGACCCGGGCCGGACGCGCCATTCTCGCTGCGCGCCGCAGCAAGGGCCGCGCTCGGCTGTCGGCCTGACAGGGCGCCGGCATGCTGCCGGCACGCCACCGCCTAAGGGCGGCGAAGGACTTCACCACCACCACCCGTGCCGGGGCCCGGCGATCCCGGGGCTGCGTCGTCGTGAGCGGGTATCTGCCCGCGGGGGCGACGGGACCGGCCCGGGTGGGCCTGGCCATCGGTAAGCCCGTGGGGAATTCCGTGAAGCGCCACGCGGTGTCCCGGCGGATTCGGGGCGTGATGGCATCCCTGGTGACCGATCTCCCCGACGGCTCCCTCTGGGTGGTGCGCGGCCTACCGGGGGCTGCGGAGTCGGCGACCCTCGCCGAGGATCTGCGGTCCGCGGTGGCTGCGGTGCGGGGCGCCCTGTGACCGATCAGCTCACCCGGCTGGGCCGCGGCGCGCTGTGGGTGTGGGACCACAGCACCGGCTGGGTGCTCATGTGGGTGCTGATCATCCCGATCCGGGCGTATCAACTGGTCATCTCCCCCGTGCTGCCTCCGACCTGTCGATTCCACCCGAGTTGCTCGGCGTATGCCCTCACCTCCATCCGTCGGCATGGGTCGGCCAAGGGCCTAGCCTTGGCGGTCTGGCGACTACTGCGGTGCAACCCCTGGAATGGTGGGGGAGTGGACCCGGTACCGTCACCCGGCACGTGGCGTCCTGACGTCTATCCCGACGGACGACCCCGCTAACTCGAACGGAGCACATGTTCATCCTCGACTGGCTGAAGATCGCCGTCAGCTGGATTCTCGTGCAGTTCCACTCGCTCTTCAGCATCGTCATCGATCCGGCGAGTGGATGGTCGTGGACGTTGTCGATCATGGGCCTCGTCGTCGTCATCCGCATCCTGCTGATTCCGCTGTTCGTCAAGCAGATCAAGGCGCAGCGCGGTCTCCAAATCATCCAGCCGAAGATGAAGGAGATCCAGAAGAAGTACGCGGGTGATCGCGAGCGGCAGAGCCAGGAAATGATGAAGCTCTACAAGGAGACGGGCACGAATCCGCTCGCATCCTGTTTGCCGATTCTCTTGCAGGCACCGATCTTTTTCGCCCTGTTCACGGTGTTGCAGGGCGTCGCGATGTACTCACCGGACAACAAGGACTACGTGGCGCCCGGTGTCTTCGCGTGGGCCGACTACGCCGATCTTCTGCCACTCGCGCACGACGCACAGATCTTCGGTGTGCCGTTGTACGGCACGTTGTGGCTTGCAGACGAAACACCGAATCCGATCGCCACACGCATCCTCGCTGTCTTCTTGATCATCGCGATGTCCGCGACGACCTTCATCACCCAGCGTCAGTTGATCGTGAAGAACACCGCACCGGATAACCCGATGGTGCGTCAGCAGAAGATCCTGCTCTACATCTTCCCGGTGGTCTTCGCCGTCGGTGGCATCAACTTCCCGATCGGTGTTCTCATCTACTGGTTCACCACGAACATTTGGACCATGGGTCAGCAGTTCTATGTGATCCGCAACAACCCGCAGCCCGGCACACCCGCCTTCGACGCGTTCGAAGCGCGCAAGGCAGAGAAGGCGAAGAAGAAAGCCGTGCGGAAAGGTGAAATACCCGAAGAACTTCCCGACACTCCGTCGGAAAACCAGGTGCGGATGCAGCCCAAGCGGCAGCCCCGCAGCAAGCGACGTAAGAAGTAGGCCTAGGAGCATCATGAGTGAGGAACAGACGCTGCTCGATCGCGAGGGCGACGCCGCCGCGGACTATCTCGAGGGACTCCTCGACATTGCCGACCTCGATGGCGACATCGACATCGACGTGGAGGGGGATCGGGCCATGGTGTCCGTCCTCGAAGTGAACCCCGGGGACCTGAAGGACCTGGTCGGTGACGACGGCGAGGTGCTCGACGCCCTCCAAGAGCTCACTCGTCTAGCCGCGGCCCGGGAGACCGGGGAGCGCTCACGCCTCATGCTGGATATCGCCGGGTTCCGCGCAGCCAAGCGCGTGGCGCTCGAGGAGGTTGCCGCGGCCGCGGTGGCCGAGGTGCAGCGGACCGCCGCCCCCCTGAAGCTCGAGCCGATGAACCCCTTTGAGCGCAAAGTGGTCCACGACGTGGTCACCGCCGCCGGTCTGGTGAGCGAGTCCGAGGGCGAGGAGCCCAACCGGCGCATTGTTGTCCGGCTCCCCTAGCGTGGTTTCACGGGAAACCCCTGCACTCCCCGGGTGGCTGGAACCGGCCCGGACGGGCCTCGAGACCTACCACAACCTGCTGGCTGGGCCCGGAATCGAACGCGGGCTCATCGGGCCCCGTGAGGCGGATCGCCTCTGGGACCGGCACGTCCTGAATTGCGCCGTGGTCGCCGACCCCAACCTTGGCCTGATTCCGCAGGGGACGACCGTGGCCGACGTGGGGTCCGGGGCAGGGCTCCCAGGCCTGGTCTGGGCGATCGCCCGACCCGATATTCGGTGCATCCTGGTCGAGCCGCTGCTGCGGCGGGCAACGTTCCTGAGTGAGGCCCTGGAGGTTTTGGGCCTGGGGGATCGGGTGCGGGTGGAGCGCGGCCGCGCGGAGGACCTGGTGCGCACCGGATGGGTTCCGGTCGGAGTGGCGACCGCCCGGGCGGTGGCACCCCTGGCCAAACTCGCCGCCTGGACGCTGCCCCTGGTCACCCCCGAGGGCGTCCTACTCGCCCTCAAAGGTGCCTCCGCCCAGGAGGAAATCGACGAATCCGGCCTCGACCACGCTCGGGTGGTGCTCTGCGGGACCGGGGTGGTGGACCCACCGACTACCGTCGTGGTGGTCTCTGCGGCACAATCACCGCAATGATCACGCCACCCATCCCCCAGACCGCCCCCCTGCCCACCCCGCGACCTTCAGGCCTGGGCTGGCCCGAGGTTTCCCGTGAAACATCACCTGACATGGGCAGGCCATCGGGACTGGGCTGGCCGGTTGTAGGGGCAGTATGACCAGGGTCATCGCGGTGGCGAACCAGAAGGGCGGGGTCGGCAAGACCACGACCGCGGTCAACATGGCCGCGTCCCTGGCGTCCCCCTCCTGCCGGGTCCTGGTGATCGACCTGGACCCCCAGGGGAATGCGTCGACCGCCCTGGGGTACGACCGGGAATCAGAGTCCGCGGGAATGTACGAGGTGATGATCGGGGAGGCCGAACTCATCGATGTGATCCTTCCCTGCCCCGATATTCCCGGCCTGGACTGTGCCCCTGCGGACGTGGACCTCGCGGGTGCGGAGATCGAGATGGTCGCCCAGGATCGACGGGAGTTCGCCCTCCGGGTCGCACTCGAGGACCTCGAGCGGAACTATGACTACGTCTTCATCGACTGCCCGCCTAGCCTGGGGCTGCTCACCCTCAACGCCCTCGTCGGGGCCCGCGAGGTACTGCTGCCGATCCAGTGCGAGTACTACGCCCTCGAGGGACTCTCCCAACTACTCAAAACGGTAGATATGGTGAAAAGTCACCTTAATCCAAACCTTACCGTCGGGGCGATCATCCTGACCATGTACGACGGCCGCACCCGACTCGCGGGTCAGGTGGCCGAGGAGGTGCGCACCCACTTCGGTGCCCGCGTCCTCGACACGATCATCCCCAGGTCCGTACGCCTCTCGGAGGCGCCGAGTCACGGGCAGACCATCTTCACCTATGACCCGTCGTCACCCGGCGCGGTCGCCTACCGCGAGGCCGCCGAGCAGTTCGCGCTGGTCGGGAACTAGGAGGAGCCATGGCAAAGAAGGGACTCGGCAAAGGACTCGGTGCGCTCATTCCCACCGAACCCGCGGGTGTGACACCCGCACGCGAGAAGCCCGCACGCGATGAAGCACCCGCACCGCGCACAGACACCGCTTCGTCTCCGCAGTCGCAACCGGCCGTCGGATACGCCGAGATCGCGATCGCGCGCGTATCCCCGAATCCGCAACAACCACGCCGTGTCTTCGACAGCGAGGACCTCGCGGAGCTCGTTTTCTCGTTACGCGAGGTGGGTCTGCTCCAGCCGATCGTCGTGCGCCCGCGCGGTGACGGATACGAATTGGTCGCCGGTGAACGACGACTCCGTGCCGCGACGGAAGCCGGGTGGGACACGATCCCGGCACTTGTGCGTCACACCGACGACGCGGTGATGTTGCGCGATGCACTCCTGGAGAACCTGCACCGTGCTGACTTGAACGCACTCGAGGAGGCCGCTGCCTACTCGCAGATGCTCAGTGATTTCGGCTGCACGCAGGAGGAACTCGCCGCTCGGATCGGCCGGTCGCGTCCGCAGATCTCCAACACCATTCGCCTATTGAAACTGCCAGCCTCTGTGCAGAACCGCGTCGCCGCCGGAGTGTTGAGTGCGGGACACGCGCGGGCACTGTTGTCACTGGACAACGAGGCCGCGATGGAGGCACTTGCCAACCGGATCGTTGCGGAAGGCTTGAGTGTGCGCAGCGTCGAGGAGTTGATCATTCTCGGCGATGCTGACGGCACTACACGCGAGAAGAAGGAACGACGTCGCAAGCAACGCGATCCGAAGGTTGGTGAGATCGTCGACGAGCTCACTACGCGATCGGGTGATGCGCTCGATACCCGTTGCAGCACAACGGGTTTTGCCATCGCAACATCACGCGGTCAACTCGTGATCGAGTGCGCGGATATCGAGGATCTACGGCGAATCGTCGACCTGATCGACTAGCGCGCGATGATCTGGGCGATCGTCTCGCCCGCATCCAACTCAGCAGCAGCCAACGCCTGCGGCAGCAGGGACGTCTCGGTCATCCCCGGTGCCGCATTCGTCTCCAAGAACGACACCGTTCCTGCCGCATCGACGATCACGTCGGTGCGCGAGAGGTGGCGAAGCCCGAGGAGTGCATGGGCGCGCAGCGCCACCTCCTGCACCCGGGCTGCCACCGTGTCGTCGACCCGGGCCGGGCAGAAGAACTCCGTGGTGCCGGCGGTGTAGCGCGCGTTGTAGTCGTAGAGCGCGCCGTCGGGGACGATCTCCACGAGCGGCAACGCGGTGGGCAACCCATCGATTTCGATTACTCCGGCAGCGATCTCCGTCCCGTCAACGAACGCCTGAATCATCGCGGTGTCGGCGTAGGAGAACGCACCGACAAGCGCGGCGGGGAGTTCTGCCTCGCTGTGCACGATCGCAACACCGAGTGCGCTACCACCCCGCGTCGGCTTCACCACCAACGGGAAACCGATGTGCGCACCGATGGCGGACATCACGCGCGCGGCCCCGAGTTCCCGGAAAGTCGCCTGGGGGAGCACCAGGAAGTCTGGGACCGCGATACCCGCACCGCGCACGAGCGTGCTCGCCACCGGCTTGTCGAAGGCCAGCCGGCCGCCGGCCCCGTCGGTGCCAACGTAGGCGATTCCGAGGGCGTCGAGGAGGTCCCGCAGCGACCCATCTTCACCGGCAGCCCCGTGCAGGAGTGGAACAACGGCGTCGGGGGCGCGTCGGGTGAGCGTGTCCAGCAGTTGCGCGTCAACGTCAGCCTCGGCGACCTCCCAGTCCGGGCGGGCAAGGCGCAGGGCCTCGGCGACCCGGCGACCCGAACGCAGCGACACATCGCGCTCGGGGGAGAGGCCACCGGCGAGGACGAGGACGCGCATCAGGCCAGGTCCGGTGCCGGTGTGGACTCACCGGTGGGCTGGTGCAGGGACTCGGCCGTGCCGAATGTCCGGGCGAGTTCGAGCTCGGTCTCGATCACACCAGCCAACCTGCGCACGCCCTCGCGGATCCGGTCGGGCTCCGGGTAGCAGTAGGACAACCGCAGGTTCTGCCGGCCCTGGCCGTCGACATAGAACCCGGTCCCGGGCACGTAGGCCACGAGTGCGGCGACCGCGCGCGGCAACATGCTCGTGGCATCGAGTCCGGCGGGAAGGGTCACCCAGGAGTAGAAGCCACCGGCGGGAATCGTCCACCGCGTCCCCTCCGGCATCATCGCCTGCAGTGACTCGAGCAACGCATCCCGTCGCTCGCGGTAGATCTCCTGGAACACCTTGACCTGCTGGCGCCAGGGTTGGGTTGCCAAGTACTGACTCACGGTGAGTTGTGCGTAGTTCGACGGACACAGCGTTGCGGCCTCGGCCGCAAGCACCAGCTTCTCCCGGACACCGTGCGGGGCCACCGCCCATCCCACGCGCAATCCCGACGCGATGGTCTTCGAGAAACTTCCCAAATACACGACGCCTTGATCGTCGAGGGCCCGAATCGCTTGCGGCGCAACCCCTTCGAAGCCCAGCAGGCCGTAGGGATCGTCCTCGAGAAGGAGGATCCCGTTGTTCTGCGCGATGGCGAGGATCTGTTCGCGCCGCTTCTGATCCTGCGAGATTCCTGCGGGATTGTGGAACGACGGAATCGTGTAGATGAGCTTGATCCGCTTTCCGGCCGCGCGCGCATCATCGATCGCCTGTTGCAGTGCCACCGGTTCGAGACCGTTGTCGTCCATCGCCACATGACGGACATCGCACTGGTACGCGCGGAACACACCCAGGGCACCGACATACGACGGTGACTCCACCAGCACGACGTCACCGGGATCACAGAAGACCCGCGGCACGAGATCCAGGGCCATCTGGGAACCGGTGGTCACGATAATGTCGTCGGGGTGCGCCCGCACCCCCACCTCACCGGTGACCTCGAGGATCTGCTCGCGCAGGGTGACGTCCCCCTGACCCGATCCGTATTGCAGTGCTTGGGCGCCTGATTCCCGGATCACCGCGGCGACGGTGTCCGCGAGGGAGTCCATGTCGAGGGCGGAGACGTAGGGCATCCCCCCGGCCAGGGACACCACCTCGGGACGGCTGGCCACGGAGAACAGGGCACGAATCTCCGAGGCGGTCATGCCCCGGGCGCGCACGGCGTAGTGCTCCACCCACGGGTCGAGCCGGGATCCGGCCATGGCACCCCCCTCTGTCCAGCGACTGCAAGGGGGATTGTGCTACATCACGGATGCGTGGCGACATCCGTATGGGTCTCGACTACCTCGGAGAGCACACCCGGGTGATCGCCGCAGCCACACCCTCGGCCACCGCATCCTGGAATCCGGCGCTGCGTAGTCGCTGGGCGTCGGCCGCGTTGGAGATGTAGCCGAGCTCCACGCGCACCGCGGGCATCCGGGTGAGGCGGAGCAGGTCCCAGGTGCGCGGGTGGACGCCGCAGTCGAGGCGATCGGTGCGGTGGGTGAGTTCGTCGTGCAGGGCCTCCGCGAGCATGCGACCGGAGTGGGAGTGGACCCCGCCGCCGGGGTGGCCGTAATAGAAGGTGGCGATGCCATTGGGCTCTGAGCTGGCACTGGTGTCGACATGCAGGGTGACCACGATGTCGGCGCCAACACTGTTTGCGAACTCTGCGCGCTCGGCTTCCGCGGGATTCGTTGCGCCGGGTCGACCACTCAGGATCGCTTGGGTGCCGAGGGCGGCGAGCCTTCCCTCCACCCGCACCGCGAACGCATGACACAACTCCGCATCCACATCACCGGCGGCGTCGATCACCACCACCTTGTCCGCAACACCGGTCTGCAGGGCACCGAGGGTTACGTGGCCGCGTAGCGCTCGGGCGTCACCGCCACTCACCGTGCGGATAAGTCGATCGAAGGCGCGGAAGGTGCCGGGTCCGCACGTCCCGTCGGCGTTGACGCCGACGCCCGCTTGAAATTCGCGCAGCGCCTGGTCGGTGTTCTTCCCGAAGATGCCATCGAGGCGTCCCGCATCGAAGCCAAGTTCGCTGAGCCGGCGCTGTAGTTGCACGACATCGTCGCCGGTCATCATCCGGCCGGGGATATAGGAGAGAACGCGGTCACCGAGTTGCCAGCGTGCTTCATCGAGTCGGCGGAAGGTGACCGGGCCGACGATGCCGTCGACACCGATGCCACGTTCCTGTTGGAAGGTGCGCACGGCGCGGTCGAGGTCCTCGTCGAACACCTCGGGATCGGCGGTGGTGTCGGTGATGAGTCCGAGATGCGCGAGCCGCGCGCGCACCTCCGCGACGGCCGCCCCGGTAGATCCAAGGCGGAGCATGACTACAGGTACGGCTGCAGATCCGTCATCAGCGCGGCCTTGGGCTTGGCGCCGATGATCGTCTTCACGATCTGGCCACCCTGGAAGACGCTCATCGTCGGGATCGAGGTGATGCCGTAGGAGGCCGCGGTCTGCGGGTTCTCGTCGACGTTCAACTTGGCGATCACCAGGTTCTCACTGCCTGCCGCGATCTCCTCGAGGATCGGCGCGACCATCTTGCACGGACCGCACCACTCGGCCCAGAAGTCGACCAGCACCGGCTTGGCGCTGTTCAACACGTCTGCGGAAAAACTGGCATCGGTCACGGTCTGTGTGGCACCCATGGCAACTCCTTCTCGTCGGTTCCGAGCCTACGCGGCTCTAGTGGGACAGGAAACGTTCGGCGTCGAGGGCGGCGGCGCAGCCGGTTCCGGCCGCCGTGATCGCCTGACGGTAGGTGTGGTCGACCAGGTCACCGCACGCGAACACGCCCGGGATGGAGGTTCGGGTGGAGGGGGAATCCACGACCACGTACCCCTCCGCATCCAAGTCGATGAGGCCCGTGACGAGTTCGTTGCGCGGATCGTGCCCGATCGCGATGAACAACCCGGTCACGGCGAGGTCACTCGTCTCACCGGAGACCGTGTTGCGCAGGGTGATGCCACTGACCTTCGCGTCACCGAGGACGTCGACGACCTCGGAATTCCAGACCGGGACGATCTTCTCGTTACTCAGCACGCGCTCGGCCATGATCTTGCTCGCACGCAACTCCTCGCGGCGGTGGATCAGGTAGACCCTGTCGGCGAAGCGGGTGAGGAAGGTGGCCTCCTCGGCCGCGGAGTCGCCCCCACCGACCACGGCGATGTCCTGACCGCGGAAGAAGAAGCCATCGCACGTGGCGCACCACGAGACACCGTGGCCGGAGAGCCGCTTCTCGTTCGGGAGGCCGAGTTCGCGGTAGCCCGATCCCATCGCGAGGATGACGCTGCGCGCTTGGTAGGAATTGCCGGATCCGTCGGTCACACTCTTGATCTCGCCGGAGAGATCGACGGACACGACGTCGTCGGTGAGGATCTCCGCACCGAAGCGCACGGCCTGCGCCCGCATCTGCTCCATGAGTTGCGGACCCATGATTCCGTCACTGAACCCGGGGAAGTTCTCCACCTCGGTGGTGTTCATCAGGGCGCCGCCCGCGGTGACCGAGCCCTCGAAGAGCAGCGGCGCGAGTTGCGCGCGCGCCGTGTAGACCGCAGCGGTGTAGCCGGCGGGACCGGACCCGATGATGATCACGTTGCGGATGTCGCTCACGGTCGTCCTTGGCTCGAAGGGGTATCACAAGGCTGTTGAGTATACCCCAGGGGGTATCAGGAATCCTCGTTCGAGTCTAGTGAGAAGGGGTTACTGACCGACGGCGTGCAGGACGTGCGAGATCACCTGCGCCGGCTGCGCCCCGCACTGCGGACCCACCACGAAGATATGCAGGGTCGGGTCGGAGATCTGCGACATGTCCACGGTGCTGATGTCACCCATCATCACCGCCGGGATCACCACCACACCCGCCTCGGCCCCGTCGTAGTTGGCCCGGATGACGATCAGTGCCTGCGAGGTGGGGGACTTGGTCAAGTCCGTGACGCACTCGCGCAGGGTGGGGAGGTCGACGTCGGGAGCCGGGGATGCGGAGGCCATCTTCTGCAGGTCACCCATGGACCGCACACCGAACTTCCCCAGCACGGCGGTCACGCCGGCACGTAAGGACGTGGGAGTGAAGTCCTCGGAGGAGTCGATCACCGTCATGGCCGGTGGCACGAACCCGGCCTGGAGAACTGCCTTCGGGGCGGCAGCGGCCACCGCAGTTTCCGCATCGGCCACGACATCGGCCTGCCGGCCCGGAAGGTTCGTCATCACGACGATGCCGAGAACCACGGCACTGACTGCGACCAGGGGTCCGGCCCACGTCAGCGTCCGCCGGCGCGGGGCCAGTTCCACCACGGCGCCGGTGCGTAGCCCGGACTCGTGGGCCAGCGCTCGCTCCATCCGCGCCCACACGGCCGGGGGAATCGGTGGGTCGACGTCGGCATCCGGGCGCAGCCGGGACAGCGCAGCGAGCACGCGCGCCTCGACCTCGGGATCCAACTGCGGATCCAGTTCGTCAGCCATTCCCACCGCCTTCCGGTCGTGTGACGGGGGACTCCATGTTCGGGTTCCGTAAAAACCCGAGAGTTTCGGCCAACTTGGCCCGGCCCCGCGAGCAGCGGCTCTTCACCGTGCCCGTCGGGCAGTCCAGGATTGTCGCCGCCTCCTCGATCGAGTACCCCTCGACATCGACCAGGTAGACGGCCTCCCGCTGGGCCTCGGGCAACTCCGCCAGGGCGCGGGTGATCTCCCAGCGCAGCTCGGCCGCCTCGATCGCGTCGTGGTTGTTCCCCACGACAGGTGCGCTGACCCCCACCTCGTCCTCCGGGATCGGGCCGGCCTGCCGGACCGAGCGACGGCGCAACCGGTCCAAACTCGCGTTCACCACGATCCGGTGCAGCCAGGTGGTCACCGCGGACTCTCCCCGGAAGGAGGACGCCCGGCGAAACGCTGAGATCAGAGCATCCTGGAGCGCATCCGCGGCTTCCTCCGGATCACCGGTGGTGCGTAAGGCGACCGCCCACAGACGATCGCGGTGACGCGATACGAGTTCGGAGAATGCCCGGGGATCGCCATCGATGTGTGCAGCGAGGAGTTCGGCGTCGGTGCGCGTGTCCCCACTCGGCATATGGGGGAGCCTATCGGCGCAGAGCGAGTGTGTGAGGCCTCGTGTTCGGCCGCGTGACTCCCTCCCCACCTGTGCGCAAGAAACGCAGACAGGGGTTGTTAGGTGGTCACAGAACAACGTGGTCGATGATTCCCGCCGGAGTCATCAGATGAATTCGCAGGCCCGGGAAACTGAGGAAGCCCCGATCTGCTGTCAGCAATGCTGCATCAAAATCGATGCTTGTCGCCGCGAGCAGGGCATCAGGCACCAGCGTCCCGGTGATTTCGATTCGTTCGTGTAGGTCCCGAAACACCCGCCAGCGACTAACCCGGCCCTCACGCAGGAAGTGGCCTTCCCATGTCAATGCCTGAACGAAGTCAAGTGCCTCCCCTGGCGTATCCGCTTCGGATCTGACACGGGTTTCGGTGACAATCCGGACAAAGGAGGCGGCGACGTCGGTCATCACGAGCAAATCGCCACGATCTCGGTAGGTCGTCAGTGCATCCCGAGCAAGGGCATGGAAGGGCGACTGTGGCCGAAACGCATAGATCAACGCGTCGACGTCGGCAAGAATCAAGGAAGGCGACCCTCAAGTCCATCCAGCCAGGCGAGCACATCGCTGGTGTTGTCGAAGTTGATGCCGGAAGCGAGGAACTCGTCGGTGAAGCCACTTCGGTTGTGCGACACGGGCAGCGGACGCAACGCTTCCATGGGTGCGGCTTCGGCCAGGAACCTACGCAGCGACTCTTCCACGATTGACGTTACGGACCGGCCGGACCGCGCCGCTGTGGCTTTGACGTCGCGGTAGAGATCGTCGGGCAACTGCAGAGTGGTTTTCACCGCCTCAAAACACCAGAAATATGGTTTTCTGGGTACCTCACCTGTTTAGGTGGCCGGATCCTCATCCGGTGTCGCGAACACCTGGATCTGCCCGATACCTCCCGTGAAACTCCCGCCTGTCCCGGGATCACTTGGGAGCGAGTCGAGCCACACCAACACGTATTGACCGCGCACCGGGCGCGGGGATCGCACTTCGATCTCGGGTCCGACCTTCGCCACATCGACAAAGGGTGTCCAGAGGTCTGGGTCCTTCTGAATTTCGTCGGCGACCTTCACCTGGACGCTGGTCCCATACCCACGCAGGTTCAACTTGATCGAATTGATGTTCATCGGCTGTCCGAGGTCGGCAATCAGACCGACTCCGCCCTTGCCATCGGCATCGGCGGAGGTGTAGGTCTCGGTCACCCACTCCGTTGCGGGATCCACGTCGATCGCGAGCGCCGCGGTTTCCTCATTCTCCCGACCCTTGCGCTTATCCGGCTTACCGTTCTCATCGTCGTCGGCGAGCGGATCGTAGGAGCGGATGGACAGGATGGGCACCGGCGCTCGTGGTGCACTGAACTCGAATTCCTCGACGAAGGGGACGGCGTCGGTCGTGAGCAGGCTCGTGGCTTGCGAGGACTCGGTTGTCGAGGCGCTGCCGCTCCCCGCGGTGAGCATGGTCATCCCCAATGCGAATGTCAGGACGACGATCCCGACAGCCGCGATGACGGCGACAGTGCGAGTCGTGCGTCGTCCCGAAGGAACCTGAGGACGCGCGATCCGGAGTGACGTGGGCGCGAGTGGAGTGATCCGATCGAGGGCCGCCGTGGTCGCAGTCGCGAACCCGCTGGCGTCGGCGATGCGAATCGATCCACGCGGCCGTGAGATGGAGAGAACGGAACGCCCCACCACGTCGTCGATGGCCCGAGGCACCTGTGCGCGCACCCGGGACGGCAGTGGAACCGTGCGCCCGGTGAGCGGTGCCAGAGGAATCCCCACTTCGGTGGGATCCACGGAGGGGTCCGGCCAGTAGCCGGTGACCAGCGCATAGAGCAGGGACCCCAGGCCGTCGACGTCGTCGTTCACCACCCGACCACTGCGGCTGTCGGAATCGAGCGGACCGAAGAGTGCGGCATCGACCGCGAGACCGCGCAGTCGAACCTCCCCTCCCTCGGTAAGGAAAACGGTCGTCGGACTCAGTCGGCCATGCGGAACACCGTGGTCGAGGGCGAGGGCGAGGGCACTCGCAACGTCGCCGACCACCATCAGGGCCTCGGTAGGCGTCGCGGTCCCCGAGGACTTGAGGTGGTCGACTAGGGATTCACCCTCCGCCCACTCACTGATGATCGCCGTGCGTGGGGGTTTGCCCGGGCCGCCACCCATCGGGATGACATCGAGGACCCGCATGAGTCGGGGGTCATCGACGAGTGCGGCCGCACGGGCAGCACCGAGGACGTTGGCGATCCGGGCGTCATCGGTGCGTACCAAGCGGATTGATACCGGGCGGTCCAACTTCTCGTCGTGACCTCGCCACGACTCGACGGCGTAACTCCGGTACGTGGCGCCCCGTTCCGCTGGACTGCGCACGCTGATGCGTTCCACCAACCGGAACCGCCCGATCCGCTCACCTGCGTTCATGACTCCACCCTGGCAGCGGGATTACCGCGTTTCAGCACTCGGCGGAGCATTGACCAGGCTTGGCCGACTTCACGACAGCGCAACAGCCACGCCACGAGAACGTAGGTGACCGCGCCGAGTGCCGCGACCACCAGCACACTCAGGGCGATCCCGAGCCGATCCGAGGTGGTGTCGAGGCCGAGCACGTCCAGCAGTGCGGCACGGGTGAGCGACATCAGGACGAATGCGAGCACGCCGGCGATGGTGAGTCGGGCCAGCGACCACAGCGTCGCGGGTGAACGCATTCCGGGTGCGTCGTCGTCCTTGGTCGCCCGTCGACGCAACCGGATGGCCAGCCAGACCCACGCCAGAATCAGACCGACCCAGTAGGAGAGCACGTACCCGAAGGCGATGACAGCGATCTGGCCACCACCGGGGGGTTGCGACGGGAACAGTGCGCTGACGACGACTAACCAGAGAGCGGAGAACACCACCGTGATCACGAAGGGTGACCGGGTGTCCTCGAGCGCGTAGAACCCGCGCAGGAGGACGTAGAAGAGCGTGAACGGGATCAGGCCGAGCATGAAGATCGACACGATCCGACCCATCTCCGCCGCCTGGTCGGGTGTGGCTGCGCCGTACCCGAACAGCAGGATTGCGATCCCGGGGCCGGTGACCGCGAGGATGGCGGCGATCGGCGTGATCGCGGCGGTGATCAGGCGCATCGCACCGGAGACGTCCGCACCTACCTGGCGCATACGCCCCGCGTGCGCCACGCGGGAGAGAGCGGGCAGAAGCGCCGTGACGACGGACACGGTGATGACACTGTGCGGGAGCATGAAGACCAGGTGCGCCTTCTGGTACGTGGTAAGGCCCGCGGCCACCACGCCCGCCGCACTCGCATCCACGTTCGCCTGCGTGGCGAACCGAGTGATGACCAGGTAGGCGATCTGATTCACCAGCACTAGGCCGACCGTCCAGGCGGCGAGCTCCGCAGCGTGACCGAGACCCTGCGTGCGCCACGCGAAGCTCGGCCGCCAGAGATAGCCGGCGCGGGACAGCAGCGGGATGAGAATGAGTGCCTGCAGCACCACGCCGATCGTGGTGCCGATACCGAGGATCAGGATCTGATCGGTGGTGAGGACACCATCCGCGGCAGCGGACGTCCCCGCAACGGCGATGAATAACAGGAACGTGGCGATCGCGATCACGTTATTCGCGATGGGTGCGAACATAGGTGCACCGAATCGCCCGCGCGCATTCAACACCTGACTCAACATCGAGTACAGCCCGTAGAAGAAGATCTGCGGCAGGCAGAGGCGCGCGAACGCCACAGCGAGTTCGTACTCCGCCCGGGGGTAGTCCGCAGGGGTGTAGAGGTCAACGATCCACGGGGCCGCGATCACCGCTGCGATGGACAGCACGAGAAGGATGGTGGTTGCGACGGTGAGAAGTGCGTCCGCGTACGCCTTGCCCTGATCTGCGTCCTCGCGCATGCGGCGCACGAGCTGCGGGATGAAGACCGCGTTGAGGGCACCCCCGACAACGAGGATGTAGAGGATCGTCGGCAGCGAATTCCCGAGACTGAATGCGTCAGAGACCAGGTAGAAGCCGAGCGCGGCGGCCATCGCGATATCGCGCGCGATCCCCGTCACGCGCGAGGTGATCGTGCCCGTCGCCATCACCGCACTAGGTGCGAGGAGGGCGCGCGTGGACGAAGCCATGGTCACACCGTGTCAGACGGACGCGCACCCTTACCGGAGGCCGGGGCGGTATGTCCCCTGCGCGCGCGTCGGATCCGCCGGGTGATCCCCACGACGACGAAGATCGCGATGGCGATGAATGCGACGATCACCACCCAGGATGCCGCGCGCGCATAAGCAGTCGAGGCAAGTTCGATCGTGGCCGGCTGCCCGTAGGCCTGACCGTCGGGGGTCAGTAGTTGCACACGCACGGGAAGGGATCGACCGCCGATCACCCGCGCGTCTATCTCGACGCTCACCTTCTTCCCCGGGTCGATGACGATTCCTTGCAGCGGCTCGGACTCCAGGCGCGGACCCGGGGATGCGACGAGTTCCACGCCCACTGTGACGGCGCGATCCAAGTCGTTCGCGATCGTGACTGGGACACTGCCCGCGTCCCCGGAGAATGTGACCCGACCCTCGGAGAGCACGCGCACGAGCCCGGTCTGTTCGCGCAACTGTGCAGTGATCGAATCCAGGAGGGCACGGCCGGTCTTGGGTTGTGAACGCCACGCAGCTGACTCCGCGCGCAGGAGCGCTGATGCGTAGGCGTCGGTGATCCCGGCGGGGTTGTTCAGGATCGCGGTCAAGGTGGCGAGTTGCTCGGTCGCCCGCTGCACGCGTCGCAGATAGCTCGGTGGCAATTCGGCGGCGCGCGCCTTCTGTCCGTAACCGGCTGTCGCACGCGGAGTTCCGACGGATCCCTCGGCGAGCAGTGTGGAGAGTGTCTGCGGTCGCATCCACGGTGCACGCATGGTCGCGCGCAGCAGACCGATCAGGGTGGCCTCGGAGGGATCCCAGATCGGTGTGCGTGGACCGACGATCACGGTGCGTGTCGTCGCATCACCAAACTCCTGGGCCATCATCGCGGTGTGCGCGAGGAAGCGCTGACGCACCGCCACCGACTGGCTTCGGGACTGCTGGGGGAGCATCAGCGTGGTGCTCACCGCCGGATCAAGCAACAGGATCTCCGCATTCCCCACCGTGGTCGCCATCCGGGCGCGGCCGGTGTTCGGTGACTCATCGAGGGTCGGCATCGCGAATCCACCGAGGATGAGCGCCTCGACTCCCGCGGACACCAGGGTCGCGGCGGTGTCGTCATCAACCCTGCCGTAGGGCAACCAGGCGACCGATCCCTGGACCGGTGCACCGAGAGCCGCTCCCGCCGTCGGCGCACTGCGGGTCACGGCGCGAACGACGTCGGTTTGCATTCCGGCTCGGGTGAGCGCTACCGCATCGACATCGGCGTACGGCAGAACGCGAATCGGAAGCGGGGAGTCCGGTTCCGCGGCACTGCGGGCCGAGCGCAACGTCGTGGTCAACGCATCGAGCCAGCGGGCGGCTTCGGCAGACCGATCCCCCGCGACGACCCCGGTGCTGCGTTGCACCTCGTACCCGCCCGCCATCTCCTGCACCGTGCGAAGCAGCGACGGATCGGCGATCCAACTGACCATGCGGGGGTAACGCGCACCGATGGCGAGCAGGCGATCGAGCCGACCCCCCGGGCTGATCTCCTCCGGCGTGCGATCGTCGAGAAGCACCCCCGTCGCCTCACGCGCCGGCCAGTCCGCGAGCGGCCACATCCAGACGACGTCGACCGGTGTGATCGCCTCGGGGTCAGGGAACCAGGGGAGGAAGGTTCGCTCGATGCCGATCACCTGTTCCGCCCTACCACTCTCCGCATCGACGCCGACGAGTTCGACCGCGATGACGTACACCCCGTCATCGGGCAGGGGAAGGGATTTGGCATCGAGGGTGAACCCGAACACTCCCTGGGCACCGCTGTCGAGTTGGGAGGTGACGTCCACACGCGTCGAATCGAGGATCCGACCCGCGGGTTCCTCATCGGGTGCGAACGGAGTGGTCGCGACCTCGTCGATGGTGTTGCGCGCGGTGAGCGGACCCGAGGAGATGCGCAATCGCGCTTGCACGTCACGGAAGGCACCGAGGGTCGTGTTGAGCACTCGGCCACTGATGCGGAGCGGTTCTTCTGGAGTAGGAATGAGTGGCGAGAGCCGCTCGATCTGCACGGGTAATGGTGAGTCACTTACCGCGTGCACCGGTGCGGTTGTGACAACGCTGCTGGTGATGACGGTCGCGACCACCGTCGCGAACGCGCGCACTCTCAAGAGTCCGCCAGTAGTTCCTGGACGCGATCCATCAAGCGTCGCTCGTCTGCGTAGGTGAGACGCGTGGACATGTCCTCAAGGGCGACCCACTCGACGCTGTCGACTTCGGCATCGTCCGACGACAGTTCACCGCCCTCCGCGCGCAGCAGGAAGTGGTGCACCGTCTTATGGACGCGACGGTTCTCGGCCATGAACCAGAAGTCGATCACTCCGAGAGGAGCGACGATCGATCCGGAGATACCCGTTTCCTCCTGGATCTCGCGGATCGCCGCGGCCTCGGGCGTCTCGCCCTCCTCAATATGACCCTTCGGCAGCGACCACACCATGCGCCCACGTCGATCGTGCCGCCCGATCAGGGCCCCACGCCGTCGTTCATCGAGGACCAAACCACCCGCGGAGGTCTCCTCCACGCTGCGCTTGGCCATACCGTGAGGATAGGCGCCCGCGCACTAGCCTTCCGTGGTGTGTCCCCCGCACTCGATCCCGCCGTCGGGCGCCGACTAGCGACGGGACTGGCCCCGTACGCCGAGGTGCTCGAGCGGATGGGGGCGCTCTTCACCGAGTCCGGGTTCGAGATCTGCCTCGTGGGGGGACCCGTACGCGACGCCCTCCTCGGACGCCCGGTCGCCGACCTGGATTTCACCACCGACGCCCGACCCGGGGAGATCGTGCAGGTGCTCACCGGATGGGCCGATGCCGTGTGGGACGTGGGGATGCGGTTTGGCACCGTGGGCGCGCGTGTGCGGGGGAACGAGATGGAGATCACCACCTATCGGACGGAGACCTACGACCTCGACTCGCGCAAACCCGAGGTCGAATTCGGCCATTCCCTGGATGGTGATCTCGGTCGACGCGACTTCACCGTCAACGCGATGGCGGTGCGACTTCCCGAGTGGGACCTAGTCGACCTTTTCGACGGTCGAGGAGATCTCGAACGTCGCGTTCTGCGCACACCGAAGACCGCCGAACAGTCCTTCGACGATGACCCGCTGCGCATGCTGCGTGCCGCGCGCTTCTCCGCGCAGCTTGACTTTGGTGTCGCACACGATGTGGTCCAGGCGATGACCGAGATGGCTGCGCGCATCGAAATCGTGAGTGCGGAGCGGGTGCGCGATGAGTTCGTGAAGTTGATCATGTCCCCGCATCCACGCCGCGGACTGCAATTACTGGTCGACACCGGCCTCTGCGAGTACATCCTACCGGAGCTACCTCTCCTGCAGCTAGAAGCCGATGAGCACCATCATCACAAGGATGTGTACGAGCACACCCTGACCGTCCTCGAGCAAGCAATGGTCCTGGAGAGTGCGCACGAGCCCTCGTCGCAACCTGATCTCATTCTCCGGCTCGCGGCACTTCTCCACGACATCGGAAAGCCCAAGACTCGCAAGTTCGAAGCGGACGGTGGAGTGTCCTTCCACCACCACGAGGTTGTGGGTGCACGCATGACGCGCAAGCGGATGAAAGCGATGCGGTTTTCCAACGACGACATCGAGGATGTGTCGCAACTGGTCGAGTTGCACCTACGTTTCCACGGGTATGGCACGGGGGAATGGACGGACTCGGCCGTGCGCCGCTATGTCCGCGACGCGGGTCCGAATCTGGTCCGGCTCCACAAGTTGACGCGTGCCGATTGCACCACGCGTAATCGCAAGCGGGCGATGGCCCTGCAGCGCGCCTACGAACACCTGGAGGACCGGATCACCGGGTTGGCCGCCGAGGAGGAGTTGGCCGCGATTCGACCCGACCTCGACGGCACGGCGATCATGCGGATCCTCGACATCCCGCCGGGGCGCGAGGTCGGCCAGGCGTACGAGTTCCTCTTGAACCTGCGTCTGGATCGGGGACCGATGGATGCGGCTACAGCCGAAGAGGCGTTGCGCGCATGGTGGGCGGCACGCCCGTAACGCTTAGCTCTGGCGGATCTCCAAGGCGCGGTCATCCGGTGCATACATCAGGATCTCCGCGATGGTCAGCAAAGCGAGGAACAGCGCAGTCCAGCCGACGGTGGACTCGAATCGGAAGCCGGCGGTGGTGAAGACGGCAATCACCCAGAGGAAGAGGAGTCCCCACCGCACGAACGGCGCATAGTCGCGCATGGGGCGGCCGATGGTGGCGGCCCACTCCGGCAACCGGGACGCCATGTCCGAGTATCCGCGGACGAGCGCGGCACGGGTGCGCAAAGCGCTGTCGGTGCGACCTGCGAACCAGCCGACGATCACCAGGATCACGCCGAGCAGCATCATGCTGAGTAGGCCCTCGATGAGGAAGGACAGGAAGGTCTGGAAGAAGGCGATGGACGCGGCCTGGAAGATCGTTCCAATGAACGCGTTCTCGAATTGACTCTCGGCCCAGGACAGACTCAGCTGAAGCGCACCGCCGATGATGAAGACGACGACGCCGACAGCCACGGTGGTCCGCGCACGACGGGTGGCCAACAGCACCGACAGGGTGAACAGCAGGGCCACGATGAAGAGCACGAAGCCGAGGATCGGACTAGCGAACGACCAGATGGTCCGCAATTGCTCGAACGCTGGTGAGCTCATCACCACGATCTGCCGGTCGACCTCGGGGACCTTCACTTTGGCAGCGACGTCGATGCCCTGATCCACGAGGGCCTTCTGGATCACTTCGAGCAGGCTGCTGATGTCCAGGACCACATCGGGGCCCTTGATCTGCACCACTCCGGTGGGGTCGCCCTCGAGCGCGGCGATCAGGCTCTTCTGCGCGGCGGTGTTCAGCGCAACCCACGCGATCTGGAAGGCATCGCTGGCCAAGAACTTCTGTACGGCCCCCGCGATGACCTGGTTGACGCCCGAACTCAGGGGCCCGGTGAGCGCTGCGGCGAGTTGGTCATTGGGCAGCAGCTCGGTGAGGAAGCCACCAACAAGGGATTGTGCATCGACCTGCTGAATGACGGCATCGGTGACGACCTCGCCGATCGCCGCCTGGACCTCGGGATCCTCGGCCAGGGGGCCGACGGTCTCCAGGTAGGCCTCGGTATCGGTGATGGTCGTGTGACCCCAGTGCCCGATGACGGCGGCGGGAGCGAGGACGGTCGCGAGCACGAAGAGCAGCAGCGAGACGATGGAGCGTCCTCGCCACTTCTTACGTGCGACGGGACTGGTCACGTACTGCGCGGAAGCTCCGGTCACCATGGCCCGAGCATAGGGGTGGGTCTCAGAGTGAGGGGAGTTTCCAGGTTCTCGCCGAGCGCGCGTACCAGCCAATGACTAGGAGGAGCACCAGGGCGACCCCGAAATAGAGGACGGGTGCGATGCCGCTTGCCGGTGCCAGGAATGCGACCACCGTTACACCAGCCACCAGGCCGATGTTGTTCGTCATATCGAAGAGCGCGAAGACGCGTCCGCGGTAGTCGTCGGGGATCGTCTCCTGCACGAGCGTGTCCGCCGACACCTTGACCGACTGGCCCGCGATTCCGATCGATACCGCACCGGCGAGCAGGAGTGCCAGGTTCGTGAACGCACCCGCGAGGATGACCAAGGGAACCCCGAGCACCGCCGATTGCGCGGCGATGATGCTCGGCCAGGTGCGGTAGCCGATCCACCGCACCATCCGTGGCGTTGCGACCGCACCCACGAAGGCCCCGACGGCGGCCGCACCCGTCACCACACCGAACAGCACGAGTGCCTGGTCGACGTCGGTGGTGTACGTGTTGCGCAGGAACAGCAGGGCCGCCACCGTGAGCGCACCGAACTCGAATCGATGCGCCATCACCAGGCCGATGCCATGGGACGCGGGGGCCTGGCTCCGCAGTTCGCGCGCTCCGTCACGAAGTCCGCGCACCACGCCGGCGACCGTGTCCCTGGGTCGAGACCCGTCGGGCCCCAATCGATGGATCCCGATCCGCACCGCGATGGCCGACGCCGCGAGATAGCAGACGATCGCGGTGATGAGTACCACGACGCCTCCCCCGTCGCCACCGCCCGCGAGTGCGCGAATCCCCACACCGAGTAGACCACCGATCGCTGCGGCGATAGTTCCCGACGTCGGGGTGAACGCGTTCGCTGTCACGAGATCGCGCTCGTCCACCACATGCGGAAGCGAGGCGGAGAGTCCGGCCAGAATGAATCGTCCGACACCGAGGACGAGGAGTACGAAGAGGCCGAGAAGCGGACCATCGTTCGCCGCAAGGAACGCGGCGATCACCGGGATCACGAGCAGGCCCTTGAGGATGTTCGCGCGCACCAGCACCTGGCGGCGGCTCCACCGGTCGAGAAGTACCCCGGCAAACGGCCCGATGACGGAGTAGGGCAACAGCAGGATCGCGAAGGAGGCGGCGATCGCTGCGGCCGTGGGTGCGCGTTCGGGGGAGAAGAGCACGAAGGTGGCCAGTGCGGATTGGAGCAGCCCGTCTCCGAATTGGCCGCTCACGCGCGTCGAATAGAGGAGTCGGAAGTCGCGACCACGCAGGATGGCGCGGAGGTGACCCCGGTGCACGCTCATGACGTGACGGTAGTGCCGAAACCGACGTACACTCACCGAACCATGGCTGCCCCCCGACACAACGCACTGCGCGGCTCCCTCGCGCGTGGCGAGTCGTTGACGCCGTCACGCAGTCGTGGCCCACTACCCCCCGCGGAATCCGTTGACGATCCCACTCGTCCACGTGCGCGCGTGGACTACGCCTTGCAGCGTCGCGCCGCTCTGCGCGACCTGCACACCGGTGGTGCATTGACCTCCAACTATTGCGAGGCGGATCCCTACCTCCTTCGCGCCGCCCGGCACCATGGGGAGCCCAGCGGGGAGCAATGCCCCGCCTGCAAGCGCGAGAACCTCGTCCATCTCTCTTATGTCTACGGGGATGCCCTAGGCCCCTACGCCGGGCGGATCCGCACCCCCGAGGAGCTCACGGCTATGTCAGGCCAGTTCGGGGAGTTCACCGTCTACGTGGTCGAGGTCTGCCAGCGCTGTGAGTGGAATTTCATGATCCGGCGCTATGTCCTGGGAGACGGGGTCCCGCGGAGGCCTCCTACAGACTGACCATCGGCGTGCCGCCCACGTGACGGGTGGGATTTCTGATGCACTTGGGGCGGTCCTTCTTCCCCATCGAGGTGCGCCGTGACAGACGAGGCCAGACGACCCCCCCTGGGGCGCCGTCCACCCTCCGGCGCGCGATCGCGCCCCCGATCCAGCCCCCGATCCCGACGCGCATCCGACCCCCCGCGCCGCCCCGCCAGACCAGCCGGGCCGCCCCGTCGGAACACCGCCCGGCCCCCGAGTCCGCCCGAGGGTCGTCCGACCCGCCCCCGACGCCGCGCGTGGGTGCGTGGACTTCTCCTGGTCGGGGTGCTGGTCGGCTCCCTCGGGTTCGCCGCGTTCGCCTTCCTGGTGGGGCGTACCGAGATCCCGAATCCCAACGATGTCGTCACGAGCCAGGCCACCGTCGTGTATTACGCCGGGGGTCGTCAGGAGATCGGTCGTCTCACCGACTCCACGCGGCAGAGCATCCCGCTCACGGATGTGCCGCTGCATACGCAGCAGGCCGTGCTCGCCGCCGAGGACCGCGGCTTCTACGACCACGGTGGAATCTCGCCACTGGGCATTGTGCGCGCGGCACTCAACAACACCTTCACCAATTCCACGCAGGGCGGTTCGACGATCACGCAGCAGTACGCGAAGAACGCCTACCTCACCCAGGAGCGCAGCTGGCAGCGCAAACTCAAGGAAGCACTGCTCGCATTCAAACTTGAAACGATCGTCTCGAAGGACACGATCCTGGAGAACTACCTCAACACCAGCTTCTTCGGTCGGGATGCCGAGGGAATTCAGGCTGCGTCGATGGCGTACTTCCGTGTTCCCGCGAATCAACTCACGGTCGAGCAGAGCGCGGTGCTCGCCGCACTTCTGAAGTCCCCCGGGGGGTTGTCGCCAGAGGAGAATCTTTCTGGTCTGCAGGGGCGATGGGCCTACGTGATGGATGCGTTGCGCGACGAAGGCTGGATCACCGACGCGCAACGGGACGCGGCGCGGTTTCCGGAGATCGCCGAGTCACAGACCGGCAACCGACTGGGTGGTCAGACCGGCTACATCCTCACGGCCGTGCAGGAGCAACTGAAGGAGCTCGGCTTCGATGAGGAACAGATCCAAAGTGGTGGCTTGCGCATCGTGACGACGATCGAACGCCGTGCCCAGCGATCAGCGGAACGTGCGGTGCGCACCCAGGGTCCGACGTCGGACACCAAGGGACTGCGTATCGGGTTAGCCGCGGTGCGCCCGGGGACTGGCGAGATCGTGGCGATGTACGGAGGCAAGGACTTCATCGGTGATCAGATCAACAACGCGACACAACGGTTCGCGCAAGCGGGCTCCACCTTCAAGCCCTTCGCCTTGGCGGCAGCGATCGATGAAAAGGTGCCGCTGAAGTCGGTGTGGTCCGGTGATTCCCCGATCACGGTCCAGGGCTACACGCTCAACAACTACGACAACAAGTCCTACGGCAGCGTGACGTTGCTCGAGGCGACGGAGAAGTCCATCAACTCGGCCTATGTCGAGATGGAATCGAGTCTCGGCGTGAAGAAGGTCGCGCGCGCTGCTCTCCGCGCCGGTATCCCGAAGTCCACCCCGGGACTCAACCTGGACAACCTGGACCTGACCTTCGTCCTCGGCACTGCATCCCCGTCTGCCGTTGACATGGCCAATGCCTACGCGACCTTCGCTGCACGAGGCGTCACAGCACCGACGACACTCATCCGCCGCGTCCTGGGTCCGAATGAGGGTGTGCTGTGGGAGTACACGCCGATACCCGACCGCGCCTTCCCGGAAGAAGTCGCCGACACGGTGACGTTCGCTCTCAACCGCACCGTCAACAACGGAACGGGCTTCACGGCGCGTGCCCTCGGCCGTCCGGCGGCCGGCAAGACCGGGACCACCGATGGCAACAAGTCCGCGTGGTTCGTTGGGTACACACCGCAACTCGCGGCGGCGGTGCTGATGGCCAAGGAGATCGACGGCAAGCCGGTGTCCCTGTCGGGGACCGGTGGGCTGCGCACCGTGACGGGTGGTTCGTTCCCCGCCGCGATCTGGACCGCGTTCATGACCGGCGCTCTCAAGGGCCTGCCGGAGGAGGCCTTCACCGCACCCCCGGATGACGTGCTGCGCGAGCCGGATTGCCCGGCCGTCCTCGCCCCGGACATGCAGGAAGTCCCCCTCGGGTGCCCCATCCCTGACGTGGTGACCGAGTTCGGTCCCGACGGCATCGTCGAGGAGGCCCCTCCGGAGGACTTCCCCGGCGAACCCGTGATTGACGCGGCCCCGCAGGACACCACGTTCGACCCGCAGCAGGATGGGCGATCCGGGAAGAAGAAGAACTCACGGTGACGGGAGGCGCGATGATCCCTTCGCGCACGGACCCCGTCGTCGCGCACGGCTCCGAGGTCCTCGGTGGACCGTGGGGACGCCTGGCGCGCACCCTCCCCGGTCCGTGGCCCACGATCTCGACCCTCGTTGTGCTGGCGACCGCGGCCTACATGGTCGGGTACCTACTCGATCTCAGTTGCATCACCACGAATTGGCTCTCCCCCGACCGCTACGAACACCTTTGCTACTCGGACATTCCGGCGCTCTACGGGATCCGCGGATTCGCGGATGGCCTCATCCCGTACGTGCAGACCCCGCAGGGTGGGACTCCGCTGGAGTACCCGGTGCTGACCGGGATGTTCATGTGGATCGCGGGATTGATCACCGCGGCGATCGCTCCGGTCCTCTACGCCAACGATGTGACTCGCGCTTTCTTTGACGTCAACGTAATCCTGTTGACGCCCTTCCTGCTCATCACGGTACTCGCCTCCGCCCTCGCCGTGCGCACGCGCGCCTGGGATGCGGCAATGATCGCGCTCGCACCGACAGTGATCCTGGGTGCCACCATCAACTGGGACTTCATCCCGATCGCGTTCGCCGCGCTGGCGTGTCTCGCCTGGGTGCGCGAGCGACCCGTCTCCGCGGGGGTCTTCCTTGGTTTGGCGATCGCGTCGAAGTTCTACCCGGTGGTGCTGCTCGCCGTCTTCGTACTCCTCGCCATCCGGACCCGCACCTTCCGACCGACCCTCACGTTGATCGGCGCGACCGCGTTCACCTGGCTGCTGGTGAACCTCCCTTTCGCGATCGCGAACTTCGAGGGCTGGTGGCACTTCTACTCGTTCAACAGTGCGCGGGGGATGGACTTCGGGTCGATCTGGTACGCGGTGACGGAATGGGGGGTCCCGCGCGTCCCGGATGCCGCGATGAATGCGGTCAGCGCAGCGTCGTTCCTAGCACTTCTGTGTGCCGTCGCCTACATCGCGCTTACGGCGCCGCGCACACCGACGATCTTCGCCCTTGGGTTCCTCGTGCTGGCCGCCTTCGTGATTACGACGAAGGTGTATTCACCGCAGTACGTGCTGTGGCTGGTGCCATTCGCCGCACTCGCGCGTCCTCGGTGGCGGGAGTTTCTGATTTGGCAGGCGGGGGAGGTGGCCTATTTCGCCGCCATCTGGTGGCTGCTCGCTGCGTACGGGGTCGACGGTGCGAAAGGCCTCGATGGTGGCTGGTACGCACTCGCCACGTTCGTGCACGTCGGTGTCACCGTCTGGTACGCAATCCTGATCATCCGCGACCTTTATGCGCCGACTCAGGTCGAGAGTTCCACCTCGTCGAAGGTGGACGTCGTGAATCGCACCTCCGCATCGAGTTGATCACCGATCTGCGGAAGCACGCACTCGGGTGGAAGCCAGATCATCGAATGGTGCTGGTGCGGGGGTTCGGCGAACCAGCGCTGCTTGCCCTGCCAGCGGAAGGGTGAGAGGGCTCGGCCAGCGGCGTCGAGCGCCCCGATTCCCGCACTGCGCACCCGCTGCCGCAGGGTCGCCGCGGGGGAGGGCGCGCTGAGTCCGATGCCGTGTGCGGTGCCCCCGGACACCACGACGAGGGTGGAGTTCCGGGGTCCGACCCGTTGGCGGTAGCCGACGTGCGTTCCTTCGGGGAGAGGGTGCACGGCGAGGACGGTGCCCGAGGCGCGCATCGCGCCGCGGTCACCGAGCCACAGCCGCGTTCCCGTGCGCACCCGCAGGGTGGCCTCTTCGAGTGACGACGCAATGAGCGAGCAGTCGGTGTCTTCCAAGTGCGATGCCCATACGGTCGTGGCGGGGGAGTTGTAGCCCGACCACACAGCGGTCTCGGCCTGCCAGAGTCCAGCCCACCGCATCACCTCGCGGGCCTTCGCCGAGCCAGCGAGCACACCGCGCGGCGGGATGTCGTCGGCGGGTTGGGCCATCGGCAGGTGGATCGAGATCCCCTCGACCACGATCCGACCCCGCTGCATGGCGGGGCGGATCTCCGAATCGTGCAGGACCGCCAGCACCTCCGCCTCCCTCATTCCGAACCGGTGCATGGACGAAGTGACCTCGAGGATCACCCGCGCCGACCCGGGTCCGGCACACAGCGCGCGCAATGCATCCGCTGAGGCGACGGTACGGATCACACGCCCGGCGTGCATCTGCTCTCCGACCCGCCACCACTGACGTGCGGCGACCGCATCGCGGGGTTCGAAGGGCTCGAGGACGATGACGTCGGCGCTGCACGCGTCCACGATGGCGCCGACTTCGAACACCGTGCCGACTGCGACCGTGTCGGCCTCGAGGCGGGTGGCTTCGTGGGCCAGGACCGGCACACCGAGTCCGTAGCCGCTGCCCTTGATCACCGGGACCGGTGCGCCACCACTCGAGGTGCGCAGCGCGGCCCACACCTGCTGGGTGTGCAGGCGCCACCGGGGTGCGTCGATGCGCAGGGTGAAGGACATGGCCTGTTTCTATCCCCTCACGTGCACCATGGTTGTCAACCGCGCCGCTTCCGGTAGATGTCGTATGCGCGCGCCCATCCGGGACGCACCGCGCGATCCCACTCCCCCGCGTACTCCTGGGCGTACCCACCACTCCCGACCTTGAACTGGACCAAGCCAATCAGGTGGTTCTCCGGGTCGAGGGTGTCGGAGATCCCACGCATGTCGTAGATGGAACAGCCGGCTGCGTGCGCGTGCGTGATCATGTGCCACTGAAGCGCGTTGGACGGTCGCGCTTCGCGGTCCGCGCCTGTCGATGCTCCGTACGTGTACCAGGCGTGATCACCGATCCGGATCATCACGGATGCCGCAACAAGTCGGCCCTCGATGCGGGCGCAGTGCAGGGACAGCTCGGAGTACGTGCGGGCCGGATCGTGGAAGGCGTCCCACAATCTCTGGAAGTACTCGAGCCCGCGCGGTGTGAACCGATCCCGGTGCGCGGTCTCGACGTAGACGGTGTGGAAGGCCGCAAGATCCTCGCGGCCTCCCAATGACACGACGACGTCGGCCTTCTCCGCCTTGCGGATGTTGCGACGCCACTGCTGGTTGAACCCCGCCCATATGTCATCCAGTGAGCGATCGGCGAGTGCGAGTTGGAACACGTACCGCGGCTGGACGTCGCCGAATCCGGCCCCGGTCGAGGGCTCCTGTCGCCAGCCGTGGGCGCGCAGGTGCTCGACCACGCGCGTCCCGGCACCGGAGTGCCAGGTGGCGAGCACTTCACCGAGACTGCGCGGCCAACGGGTCTGCGCTGCATCCGCGAGTGCGGCCTTCACGGTTTCGTCATCCCACCGACGCAGGGCGACGGGCGGACCCATCTTCACCTGGAACGCACCGGAGTCACGGCAGTGCCGAATGAGGGGAGTGCTCCAGTCGGTGAGGCGGTAGCGCGGGTGCTCCGCACCCAGCCAATCAATCGGCGGGCCCTCCGGGATGTACGCGAGGGAGCGACGTCGAACACGGGGAATCGGTCGGTAGAGCACCAACGCCGCGGCGACCAGGGTGTCTCCGTCGAACCAGCCGACGGACTGCGGTCGCCATCCGACCTTGACCCGACCCCACTCGGGCACCTGGAGGAACGAGACGGATGGTTGCGTTGCAACCCATGCCGCGTGTTGATCGGCGTTGATCGCCCGCACGGTCAACGTCATGGCAGATCCAAGTCGACCACCACGGGTGCGTGATCCGAGGCGCCCTTACCCTTGCGCGCCTCACGATCAACGTACGCGTCGCGCACCGCCCCGCGGAATGCATCGTTGGCGAGCACCAGATCGATGCGCATCCCCCACCCACGATGGAATGCCCCGTTGCGGTAATCCCAGAAGGTGAACGGCTCGCCCTTCAACGCCCGCGGCATTACCTCCTGGAGGCCCACCGACTCGACGTCGAGCAACGCCGCACGTTCGGCGGGGGTTACATGGGTGGACTCTGCGAACAGCGTGATATCCCAGACGTCGGTATCCCGCGGCGCGATGTTGAAGTCACCGGTCAGGGCGAATGGCAGATCCGCGTGTGCGCTCAACTCCGCCGTCGCCGTGTGCTTCAACGCGGACAACCAGGCGAGTTTGTAGTCGTAGTGCGCATGCCCGGGTTCACGGCCGTTCGGCACATACAGACTCCATACCCGCACGCCGTCGCAGGTGGCACCGATCGCCCGCGGCTCCACCTCACCCTCGAACTCGGGCTGGCCGGTCAACCCGAGGGTGACGTCGGATAGGCCCACGCGGGACAGGATCGCCACCCCGTTCCACCTGCCCGTCCCGAGGGTTGCCGCCTCGTATCCCAGTCCCTCGATCGGCAGCGACGGGAATGCATCGGACGTGCACTTGAGTTCTTGGAGCGCCACGACGTGGGGCTGCGCGGACTCCAACCACTCGAGGATCCGATCGAGTCGTGCGGTGACCGAGTTGACATTCCAGGTCGCGATCCGCACAGCGTCACACTACGGCGGGCTCCGGAACGTGGGTGCGGAACCAGTCCGCGGCGAGTGCCGAGACCTGATTGAGGGTTCCCGGTTCTTCGAACAGGTGCGTGGCCCCGGGGACGATTTCGATCCGGTGCTCGCAGAGCATCTGTCGGGCAGCATCGGAGTTCAGGCCGATCACGTCGTAGTCGCGCCCGCCGACGATGAGCAGGGTCGGAGCGGTAACCCGCGCGGGTGCGTCACCGGCAAGATCCGGGCGACCCCCGCGCGACACCACGGCCACGACTTCCTCGGGCCGCCGACTCGCGGCGACCAGGGCGGCGGCCGCCCCGGTGCTCGCGCCGAAGAGTCCGATCGCGAGGTGGGGGTGCTCGCGCTGCAGCCAGTCGATGGCGGACACCACGCGCGTGGCGAGGAGGTCGATGTCGAACACGTTCGTGCGGTCAGCGGCCTCGTCCTCGGTAAGTAGGTCGAACAGGAAAGTGTCCAGGCCCCGCGCATTGAGGTAGCCCGACACCTCTCTATTGCGCGGGCTGAACCGGCTGCTGCCGCTGCCGTGGGCGAACGCCACCACCATCGGGGTGCCCGGGGGCAGGGTGAGGTCCCCGGGCAGGGCGAAGGAGCCGTGGAGCAGGGACACCACCTCGTCGTCGGTAATCTGGCCGAAGTCGACGGAGTGCGACCCCACAGCCTCGGACCACGCAGGGGTCTCAAGGCACACGACGTCGTCGGCCACAGTGCGCAGGCGCTCGACGGCATCCCGCGAACCCACCGGCACCGCGACCACGATGCGCCGCGCACCGAGGGCACGCAGCACCTGCACGGCGGCGATCGCCGTCGATCCGGTAGCCAGTCCGTCGTCGACGAGGATCACGGTCCGATGCGCAACATCGACGAGTGATCGACCCGGGCGATACCGCGCCACACGACGATCGATCTCCGTCTGTCCTTCCGTGATCAGTTGCGCCAGGGTGTCGTCATCGACGCCCACACGGTGGCGTACGACGTCGTCGACGGCGACGATCCCGTTCTCCCCCACCGCACCGAAACCGAACTCCGGATTCCACGGCGCACCCAACTTGCGCACGACGAGCACGTCGAGCGGCGCGTGCAGGCCACCCGCGACTTCGGCGGCGACGGGAACGCCACCGCGGGCGAGACCGAGCACGACCGCGTCGTACAGATCGGTCAATGAACGGGCGAGCGTGCGCCCGGCGGATGCACGGTCCTGATACATCCGACCACTGTCGCAGCCGTGGGTCGAGCGTTCAAGGGACGAAAGTCATGCGACGGCGAGACCGAGGTCCTGACATGCGCGGGCCATCTGGCGGTCACCCGTCATGACGACGTCGGCACCGACGAGCAACGCACTTGCAACATGAAGGGAATCCAGCGTCTTCAGGAATCGCACGGGCAACCGCGCCGCCATGACGAGTGTCACGGAAGCGAGAGCGACTAACTCCACCGATGCAAGCGCAGAGGCGACGATGTCCTCGACATCCTGATCGGGTGCGACTCGGGTCAGGACTCGGGACACCTCGACGACTGTGAGTGCGCTGGAGACGAGCCGTTCGGTTGCCACGCCCCCAGTGAGATCCGCTGCCTCGCCACGGGAGATCCCGATCGCCCGCTCCACGATCATGGAACTGTCGATGTATCCGATCAACGCCAGTCATCCTCGCGCTCGCGGAGGAGATCATCAATGAGTACCCGACCGTCGATACCTGCCCACCTCTTCCGGATCGCCTCCCTCGCCTTCGGATCATCCGGGCGATACCGCGCAGGAGTGATCAGGTGCCGGATCTCCTTGGGGTAGGCGCGCAGCCGATAGTCACGGACGTATTCCTCGAGCGCCTCGCGGGCAAGTTCCTGCTGGGACCGACCCGTCTCCTCGGCGAGGGTCCGCAGGGATTCGGCGAGTTCTTCCGGGAGCCGGAGATTCATCGCCATGCGCGCATGGTACCGATTCTGGTACCACTCTGCCGTGAGGGATGTATCGGTCACCATCCCGGCACTCTGGGGCCGCGCCGGTCCTCACACACGACTCGATTTCGCGCCTGTGGATGGGGCGGGTAGCCTTGCCCAGCCGTTCGCGGCACGCATGTAGCCCTCCTGCTCCGGAATAGGTCCGGGGCCGCTGAGTCCAAAGGAGGTGGGTGTTTCGTGCGCCATTACGAAGTCATGGTGATCCTCGATCCAGATCTCGAGGAGAAGACCATCGCCCCCAGCCTCGAGGCCTTCCTGAACGTGGTGAAGGCCGACGGTGGCGAGGTGCGCAAGGTCGGCGTCTGGGGACGTCGCCGGCTCGCCTACGAGATCGACCATAAGAACGAGGGCATCTACGCGGTGCTCGACGTCAACGCGACTCCCGGGGCTGTCGCGGAGTTGGACCGTCAGCTCAACCTCAACGAAGCGGTGCTACGCACGAAGGTGACCCGCCCTGAGCCGGTGAAGGCGTAATGGCTGCCGGCGATATCACCGTGACGGTGGTGGGCAACCTCACCAACGATCCGGAGCTTCGGTTCACCCCGAGCGGCGCTGCCGTGGCTTCCTTCACCGTCGCCTCGAGCAGCCGTGTGCTGGATAAGACGACCAACGAGTGGAAGGACGGGGACACCACGTACCTGCGGTGCAGCGTGTGGCGCCAGTACGCCGAGAACGTGGCGGAGTCCCTGACCAAGGGCACGCGCGTGATCGTCACGGGCCGCTTGAAGCAGCGCAGCTACGAGACCCGCGAGGGTGAGAAGCGCACGGTCATGGAGATCGACGTCGACGATGTCGGCCCCGCGCTGCGTTACGCAACCGCCAAGGTCAACCGCGTGCAGCGCTCCGGCGGTGGATTCGGTGGCGAGAACGGTGGCGGTGGCGCCGCACCCGCAGACGATCCGTGGTCCTCGGCACCGCCCGCCGGCGGTTTCGACGAGCCCCCCTTCTAGACAGATACGAGACACAGGAGAACTTCATGGGACGCGATAACAAGCGCGAACGTGTGCGCGATGACAAGCGGATGGTCAAGGCGAAGGCCTGCCCGTTCTGTAAGGACGGTGTGGCTCCGATCGACTACAAGGATGTGAACTTGCTCCGCAAGTACATCTCTGACCGCGGCAAGATCCGCGCTCGTCGCGTGACGGGCAACTGCACGCGCCACCAGCGCGATGTGGCGATGGCTGTGAAGAATGCGCGTGAGATGGCGCTTCTTCCCTACACCTCCAACGCACGGTAGGGGTCACGATGAAACTCATCCTCACCGAATCCGTGACGGGCCTGGGCAATCCGGGCGACGTCATCGAGGTCAAGGACGGCTACGGCCGCAACTTCCTCCTCCCCCGCGGCCTCGCTGTCGCGTGGACGAAGGGCGGCGAGAAGCAGGTCACGCAGATCAAGCGGGCACGCAAGCAGCGCGAGATCCGCGACCGCGACCACGCACTCGAGGTCAAGGCACAGATCGAGGGTTTGGCGGTGCGCGTTCCTGCCAAGGCGGGCGAGACCGGCAAGCTCTTCGGCTCCGTGACCAACGTCGATGTCGCCACCGCGGTGCGGGCATCGGGCGGACCGCTCGTGGACAAGCGCAAGGTCGCCCTCAAGGGTGCGGTCAAGACCGTCGGAGCCCACAAGGCCACGGTCACCCTGCACCCGGATGTGGTGGCCACGGTGACCTTCGAGGTCGTCGCCGAATAGGTCAAACAGCGTGCGGAGGGGTCGGCGAATGCCGGCCCCTCCTCCTTTTCGAGACATCCATCCGCGTGTTTGCCCCCGCGGGGCGTCTGGAAAGAGGACACTCATCCCCGGAGGAAAGGAGCCTCATGTCTATCGGACAATCCGTTGCAACGGTTCTCAAGAACTACGCGGTCTTCAGGGGACGTGCGTCCAGGCCCGAGTTCTGGTGGTACTACCTGGTCTACGTCATCGTCACGGTGATCATCGCCCTGATCGACAACGCCATCGGCGCAGGAAACATCCTGATCGCGATCTTCTCCCTGGCGCTGTTCCTGCCGACACTCGCTGTCACGATTCGTCGCCTGCACGACTCGGACAAGAGGGGTTGGTGGGTGCTGATCCAACTCATCCCGATCGTCGGCACCATCATCATACTCATCTTCATGATTTCCAAGGGAACGCCGGGAGACAACCGCTTCGGCGCCCCCGTCGGGTAGCTCCGACTACTGCACGCGAGCGGGCAGTTCGACGACGAGTGCGTCGGCTGCCCGCTCGAGCATTTCCAGGACCTCGATGAACCCATCGTTCGCGCCGTAGTAGGGATCGGGCACGTCGAGATCCGAGTGCGGTTCGTCGATATGTGCCAACTGCGGGTCGAAGCTGCGGAACATGCGGAGGTCGACGTCGGCGCCGGACTCCTCCACCATCGCCTGGAGGTTGGCGTAGTTCGACGAGTCCATCGCGAGGAGGAGGTCGATCTCCGCGATCCAACTCGCATCGATCTGACGTGCGCGATGGTCGTGCGAGTACGCGGCTGCGTCGAGGGTTGCGCGTGCGCGCGGGTCCGCAGGCCCACCCACGTGCCAGTCGCCGGTGCCCGCGGAGTCGACGATCACGAGATCCTCGAGTCCGGCGGCTGCGACGCGGTCGCGGATCACCGCCTCGGCCATCGGGGAGCGGCAGATGTTGCCCAGACACACGGCGGTGATGCGATAGGTCACCGGGGGAGGGTAGCGACCGCCCGCGCGCAGCCCAGCATCCTGACCGGTCACGGACCATGTCCACCCACGCGTCGAACACCGAGATCCACCTACCGTCGAGGTACCAACGACGTAGGGAGTACCCGATGACACAGAGTCAGGTGATGGGGCGGACGGACACCCAGAACGGTTTCGGTATCGCCGCGCTCGTGTTGGGGATCGTCGGTATGGCGCTCGGCTGGGGCACCCTCGGCATCCCATCGATCCTCGCGATCATCTTTGGTGCCAACGGGATCCGGAAGGCGAACGAAGGCGTCGCCACGAACAAGCCGATGGCGCAGTGGGGAATGTGGTTGGGCATCGTGGGTGTCGCGCTCAGTGTTCTGCTGACCCTGCTGTTCGGTGCCGCGATCATGCTCGAGGCCTTCGAGGCCGCCACGATGTCGACGTAGTCAAAAAAGAATCTTTCCTCCACAGCCTCGGGACAGTCCCTCCCTCACGATTCAGGGCCTGCCGGGACACAAAGGACCCGCTGTCCCCAGGAGATCCCCAGGCATCCCCCACACGTGCCCGGGGATCTCCCCAGCCTCTCCACAGCCACGCCCACAGGGCTCGTGGACATGTGTGCGTCGTCTCCCTAACGTCTGACCTTCCGTGTAGACACGGAGTGAGCCGTCGGGGAGGGATGTCGTGAGCGTTGCGGAGTTACCGCTTCCCGATCAGCCTGCCGATCGCACCCCGCCCCAGGACATCGCCGCGGAACAGTCGGTTCTCGGCGCGATGCTGTTGAGCAAGGATGCGATCGCCGACGTCGTCGAAGTGATCCGCGAGACGGACTTCTATCGCCCCGCGCACCAGGTGATCTACGGATCGATCCTTGATCTCTACGGACGTGGTGAACCCGCCGATGCCGTGACCATCGCCGCGGAGCTGACCAAGAATGCGGAGATCTCGCGCGTCGGCGGTGCGAGTTACCTCCACACGCTCGTGTCGATGGTGCCCACGGCCGCCAACGCCAATTATTACGCGCGCATCGTCCGCGAGCAGGCGATCCTGCGCCGCCTCGTCGAGGCCGGAACACGCATCACGCAGATGGGCTTCAGCGGAACCGGTGAAGTCGACGACATCGTCGATCGCGCGCAGGCCGAGGTCTACGAAGTCACCGAACGCCGCAATAGCGATGACTATCTCCCTCTCAGTGCCATCATGAACGGGGCACTCACCGAGATCGAGGCAATCTCCAACCGTGATGGAGAGATGGTCGGTGTTCCCACCGGATTCACCGATTTGGATGCACTGACCAATGGTTTGCATCCGGGGCAATTGGTGATCATCGCGGCTCGGCCCTCTATCGGCAAAAGTACGCTCGGTATCGATGCGTGCCGCGCAGCATCAATCAAGCACGGCCTCACCAGCGTGATCTTCTCCCTGGAGATGAGCCGCAACGAGATCGTCATGCGCATGTTGGCCGCAGAAGCGCAGGTGTCCATGCATCACATGCGCACCGGAACGATGACCGATTCGGATTGGACCAAACTCGCGCAGAAGATGGGCACGGTGAGTGATGCACCGCTGTTCATCGATGACTCACCGAACCTGACGCTCATGGAGATCCGTGCGAAGTGCAGGAGGCTCAAGCAGCGGCATGATCTGCGCCTCGTCGTCGTCGACTATCTCCAGCTGATGACTAGCGGCAAACGCGTCGAGAGTCGTCAGCAGGAGGTGTCGGAGTTCTCGCGCTCGTTGAAGTTGCTCGCGAAGGAACTTGACGTGCCGGTCATCGCGATCAGCCAATTGAACCGTGGTCCGGAACAGCGCCAGGACAAGCGCCCGATGCTGTCCGATCTTCGTGAGTCGGGTTGCCTTCCTGCCACCACTCGCGTGCTCCGCGCTGACACCGGGGCCGAGGTGACGATGGGTGAACTGTTCGCCTCCGGTGAGTGTGACGTTCCCGTGTGGTCCTTGGACGACTCATTGCGGTATGTCGCGCGTCCCTTGACCCACGTGTTCTCTACGGGGCGAAAGGAAGTCTTCCGACTCCGCACGGCAAGCGGACGCATCATCGATGCCACGGCCAACCATCCCTTCCTCACCTTCCACGGCTGGACATCTCTGGGCGCACTGGAGTCCGGTGATCGCATCGCAATCCCACGTCACGTCCCCGCGCCCACACAGGTGACCGAATGGTCGGATGAGCGGGTCATCGTGCTTGCCCACATGCTCGGTGATACGTCGACACCTGTGAGCCAGAAGGTCATTCCGGAGCCGGTCTTCTCCCTGCCCAAGGAAAGGATCGCACTCTTCCTCCGTCATCTTTGGGCGACGGACGGATCGATTCTCATCTCACCGCATGAGCGTGGTGGCCGTATCTACTACGCCTCAACGAGCAGAGCTCTCGCTGACGGAGTGTCACGCCTCCTTCTCCGGTTCGGCATCCACACACGAATCCGCGTTGCCCGGAAGAGTGGCTATCGCGACGGATATCACGTGGACATCTCCGGAGCCGCGGATCAAAAAGTGTTCCTCCGTCGCATCAATGCGTACGGCGCGCGGGGAACAACAGGACGTCGGCTCCTGCGGATCCTCGAAGAAGTCGACTCGAATCCGAATCGCGACACGGTTCCCATCGACGTCTGGGATCAGGTGCGGGAGATCATCGGCGAGAAGGGCATGACCCATCGCGAGTTCCAATCGAAATTGGGAAACCAGTACTGCGGAAGCACGCTCTGGAAGTCAGCCCCGAGCAGGCAGCGTCTGCAACGAGTGGCCACCGTTCTCGAATCCGAGGAACTCGAAATGATCGCAACGAACGATGTTTATTGGGATGAGGTCGTAGGGGTCGAGTCCATCGGTGAGATGGACGTATTTGATGCGGAAGTATTGGGCACGCACAACTTCATCGCCGAGGGGGTAGCGGTTCATAACTCGCTTGAGCAGGATGCGGACATGGTGGTGCTCCTTCACCGTGAGGACTTCTACGAGCGCGAGTCACCGCGCGCGGGTGAAGCGGACTTCATCGTCGCCAAGCACCGCAACGGACCCACCGCGACCATCACGGTCGCCTTCCAAGGTCACTACTCCCGCTTCGTGGATATGGCGCAGTCGTAGGGCGTGAACTAGACGCGTCGCGTGAGCCGTGCGACAACTTCTTCCAGCGGACCGCGGGGGAATCGGTTGAGCCACAGCCGAGCACACAGCACCAACAGACCCCATGACCCGACTGCAGCGAGCATGACCGGGAAAGAGCCCCACTCTCCGTAGAAACCCAGCCCGTAACCGCAGAACAGCAGCGAGAGCAGCACGGACTCACCGATATAGACGGTGAGGGACGCGCGGCCAGCGGGGGTCAGTGCCTGCAGGAAAGTGGGCCTGCGACAGAGGATCCAGCCCAGGAGACCGACGTACCCCGTCGCGAGAAGGGGTGCTGTCGCAAAACCGAGGATCAACCCCGCCATGCCGGCCTCGGAGTAGATCGATCCCGCGCTGATCGACCAGACCTGCAGCCACGCGGCGACCAGTTGAAGTGGAAGTCCGATGGAGAGGCCGATGATCATCATTCGCCGCCACTGCGTTGCACGACTTTGCGGGTCAGCGAGGAAGCGCTGACGCGAGGCAAGCAGGCCTAGCAGGAACGCGGCGAAGGCCATCCCGCCCTGGGTCAGGAGGACATAGATCACGACACTCGGCAGGGATTCGAGTCGCGCACCGGCAACCTCGAGGAACGATCCCGTCGCCAGCGCCGAATCAAGGTAGGCCAAGCCCGTGGTGGGCTCCGGGAGCAGCGCAACCAGTGACACTGTTGCGGTGATCACCAGAATCGAGATGGTCACCGTGACCACGATCCAGATCTTCAGTGCTCGATCGGAGCGGCGGGAGAGCGCGAGAAGTCCAAAACCGAGCAGTGCGTAGGAGATGAGGATGTCTCCGATGAAGAAGAAGACCGCGTGCGCGAGCCCGATCACCGCGAGGACGAGAAGCCTCCGGCTGAATCGAAACCTGTTCGCTCGCGTGTTGTCCTTGAGAATGAAGGACGCGCTATAGCCGAAGAGGAACGAGAACAACAGGTAGAACTTCCCCTGAGCGAAGGCGATCATCAGGAAGGCGGCTGCCGTGTTGAGCGGCCCGGCCAGTGACTGCGGCGAGAGCCCTGCGGAACCGACGATTCCCAAGAGCGGGGCGTTGACCACCACGATCCCTAGCAACGCGATAGCCCGGAGCCGATCGGGCATCGCCTCCCGCTGCGAATTCATCGAGAAAGCCTAGAAGCGGGGAGTTGGCGCACGGAGCGTGCGAAGAGCACCGTGATCGACGTGATCGCCAGCGTTCCCGCCAGCACGAGGTAGGTGGTGGCAACACCCCAGGTTTCCACGGTGTAGCCGACGATGATCATGCCCAGCGGTGGCGCTGCGTAAAACACGGACAACTGCACACCGAACACGCGGCCCTGTTCATCCGCGGGTACACGGTCCTGCACCAGCGTCGTCATCAGTGGATTGAAGGGACCCCAGAAGAAGCCGAGGAGAAATCCGGCAGCGAGCAGTATGGGCAGCGGGGGAAGGAATGCCATCGGAAGGATGCTCACCGCCGTTCCGATCATGATGAGCTGCAGGATTCGCTTCGTGCTCAGGCGTGCACTGATCCACCCGTAGAGGAAAGCCCCGATCATCGCCCCCGCGGAGAGTGCGGCGATCACCATTCCCAGCGAGCCCGGCTCATCACGCGCTTCGAAGTAGGTGGGCAGCACGATCGCCTCGGTGGGCAGGTAGATCGCCGCGAGAACGAGGACACCGATCGTGATGGTGAGCAGAAGACGATCCTTCGAGAGCACCACGAATCCCCGGGTGAGCCCGCGCCAACCCACCGTGCTGGACGAGTCGACCTCTTCCGCGAGGGCGGTCACGCGCATACACGTGATGGAGAGCGCGGCAATGAGGAACAGGCCGAACGGAATCCAGAACGCGTTGGTCGGCCCGATCGCGGTGATCGCGGCAGCACCCACCACCGGACCCAGCACGAATCCCACAGCGAACACGCCTTCGTGAATCCCATTAAGTTTGTGCTGGTCCATGTGTGCCGCGCGCGCGGCATCGACGAGGAGTGTCCGTCGGGCGGTGTATCCAGCGGGGTCGAAGGCCGCTCCGAGCACGGCGAGCAGCAGGATCGTTGTGGGCGTGAGACCACCGACGATCGCCACGATCGGAATCGCCGCCACGGAGAGCGCGGACAGGATGTCTGATCCGATGCTGACTGCGCGGCGCCCCACGTGATCGACGAGCCAGCCCGAGAGGGGTGCCATCAGAAGCGCGGGGAGGGCACTCGCGGCCGCCACGACCCCCGTGAACGAGGGGGATCCGGTGATCTCGAGCACCAACCAGGGGAGCGCGACGAGGACGACCGCGTTCCCCAGTCCGGAAGCGAGGTTCGCGCCCTCCAACATGAACACCGGCACGAGCCGGCGGCCGCCGGGTCTGGTCCCTGACATGCGGATCTCGGAGTCCCCTCAGTGGTTGCCGAATGTTTCGGCTAAGGCAGACTAGGCGCTCACGCCCTACCGAGAGGAATCCCCATGCGTCGGATCGTCGCCCTCGCCGCAGCCGCAGCGCTCGCGGCCACCTTCGTTGCAGGGTGTTCATCCGGTTCGGGCACCGACAGCGCGGACCAGGCGGCCGCAGGCGGTGAGTCCACTCCCGTCGGCGACACCATGGAAGGCGACGGCATCGAGATCACCGATGAGAACCTCGCCATGCTCGCTCCCATCGTCGTCGTTCCAGATCAGACCGAGGCACTCGCAAACGTCGGCGACGGACTCGAGTTCATGGTCGATGATCCGCTGGGCGCCACCATCGAGTCCGATAACCCGGCAGTCGTCGAAGTCATCCCCGGCAGGGAAGACGGCGGCATCACCCGCAACCCCGGCGGCACGGCCCTGTCCGCCGGAACCGCGAACGTCACGGTGACCAACGCCGACGGCACCAGTTTCGTCGTCGTGGTGACGATCGAGGGCTAGAGCTACTCCCCGCTGAGGTACGCGCAGCTCGTCGCAGTCGACAGTTCGCGTCCCACGTCATCGACGATCACCGCGTACCCATCGCGATCGCGGATGTCCGTGATCCTCCCGAACTCCTCCGGAAGTGCAGCAACAGCCTGAACCACGCGAAGACGCACCGGTTCGGTCGCGCGAAACTCGCGCGCGGTGGGGATTCCCACGTGCGCGAGTGGTGCCTCAATCGACGGTTCGTGCCCCTCGGCGAAGTAGGAGCAGACGTCTTCGATCCCGATGCGGCCGGTGTGACGACTCGACCATGGCGCTTGCGACCGGCCACCGTTCGACACCCACAGAACCGTGGCCGGAAAGTCCTCCACCCGACGCAGTGAGAACCACACGTGGCCCGGGAAACGCAGTGCGTTCCACGCCACTCCCGTGCGCACCTCCAGTGCGATCATCACCAAGTCC
>VGCC01000009.1 GCA_016870195.1 Actinomycetota bacterium | reverse complement strand
CTGCAGGCCGGTGGCGTATTCCCCGCGGATCTCATCGAGACCTGGGTGGACTACAAGCGGAGCAACGAGGTGGATCCGATTCGTCTCCGCCCGCATCCGCACGAGTTCGAGATGTACTACGACATCTAAACTTTAAGCGTTTAGAGCCCGATTTTGTGAGGTAATAGAGCCCTAGACAGGTGTTTTGCCGAAAAAACCGACGAAAAACCGACGAAGCGTTGTGAGGGGCAATCGCGGCCCTGTGCTACAAGTTTAGATATCACAAACGCACCACCGGCCTCCTGAGCGTCGATTCGCCTCGCGCGCAGGGAAACCGAACGGCCCTTCACCATCCGTGGTGGGGGGCCGTTCTGGTTGCCCGGCTAGCGATTCAACGCTCGGCTGAGATTGGCAAGCATGGCATCCTGCCAGGCAACGAATGTCGCGTACTTTGGCGGGACCGTCTCTGTGACGCTGACCACCGGAATGCCTTTGCCCTTGGCGACCTTCACCATCTTCTTGGCGACCGGATCAGAGGTCTGGGTGTTGAAGATGAGCACATCCACCTTCTTGGCCTTGAGGAGGTCCTCGAACTCCCGGGCACTGGCCTTTGTCTGAGGGCGGTCATCGAGCGAATTGATTTCCCATGCCGAGGGAGTCATGTCCTCCAGCATGGTTGTCGCAGCCATGTAGTTAAAGATCGTCTCGGTGGCGGCGTAACGCAGCGGGGGCTCGCCAACCGGTACCGATCGAACGGCCTCAAGGTAGCCCGCGAGGGGCCCGGACTGATAACTCGCCAGGCGCTCGAGGAAGTAGCCCTTGGCCTTGGGGCGCGCCTCGAGGAGCGCCCCGGTGATCACGCGCGTGGAGAGGAAGACGTAGTCGGGGCCGTACCAGAGGTGGGGATTGGCACCCACCTGCACGCCGGCTCCTTCCCCGAGGACCACGACGGTGGCCTTGGGTGCGTACTCCTGCGCAGCCTGCTGCGCCCAATCGTCGTAGCCCACGCCATTGACCACCACAATGTCGGCACCCGCGAAGCGCTTCTTGGCCTTCGCATTGGGGACGTAGTCATGCGGATCGATGTTGGGGTCGGTGAGGATCTGCACCACCTTGGCGCAGGAGCCGGCGAGTTGGCGGGTGATGTCCCCCCATTGGTTGACGCTTACGACGACGCGCACCGGCTCAGCCGGACACGCCGAGCGATCGGCGGCAGCGGCAGTCGGCCCCCACGCGGACACGAGGGTGAGGCTCATGGCAGCCGCCAGGGCCGCAACGGTGGTGATACGAATCTTGCGTGTGCTCATGCTGTCTCCTAGACCGGTGAGTTCGTGCCCTTGGTGCCGGCCCGATTCGCTATCGCCATCGCAAGACGAGGTAGACGAGGGCGGAATGACCCCAACGTGGGGGACAACCTGCGACCCGGGCCGGATATCCGACTCTAGCCTTATTGAAAACGACTGTCAATAAGCCACACACAGTCCCGGTTGACGACCTAGTCGTAGGGATTCTCCGGTTGGGGCACTTCCACCAATTCACGAATCTCGATCAGTGGCACGGCCGTCTCGGTCTTGGTGCCACCGCCGGGGATCCACGCCCCGGTCCTCCCAGCAACGAGCGCGGCCTTGCCGCCTTCCAAGAACTCCGACTTCCATCGGCCAATCGACTGCTCGGACACCTTCTCCCGGCGAGCAGCCTCAGCCACGCTCATCTCACCAGCCAAGATCGACAACACGATCCGTGACTACAAGGAACTGCTGAAGAACGTCATCTCACATCCTCGCGCCAACATCGCCGATGCCGCCGTTCGCCTTGTCGACGCGCCCGCGTTGGACACCTGGGTACGACGCATGCGCGACCAGGGCTTCTCCCAGCACCGCGTGAAGAAGGCATTCGCCCTTGTCCGCGCGTCACTGGCATGGGAAGTGCGCCAAGGGCGTCTACTGGCGAACCCCGCGCGTGAGGTCCGGCGCGTCACTACCAAGACCGGACGTAGCCGCCGCGCCGTCGCCGACCCCGTCCTGCTGCCCTCGTGGAGGGAGCTGGCTCTCCTCGCCTCACACCCTGCCCGGGGCGAGGACCGCCTGCTGATCCTCACGATGGCCTGGGCAGGGCCACGCTGGAGTGAGGCCGTCGGACTGTCCGTGACCGACGTGTGGACCGACCGACCCCGCCTGAGCGTCCGACGCGTTTTCACCTGGAACGCAACTGCGCACCTGTGGGTCGTCGAGGACGTCAAGGGCGGGAACGCTGAGGTCGTTCCCCTGCCCACCCCGTTGTGGACCGCGCTCCGCGCCCTGGCGGACAGCCGCCCGATCACGGACGACATGTTCGGGGATCTGCTCTTTCGGCCGACTCGCCTGGGCCACGGACTCAGACCCACCGCGACGATCCATCACAGCGACTGGACCAAGCGCGTGTGGTACCCCGCCCGCGCCGCCGCCGGCCTCGCCGGCAACCCCCTCCTGCCCGAACTCGACCCCCGCCGCCGCGCCGTCAAGATCAAGGACCTGCGGGCATACGCCGCCAGCGTCGTCGTCGACTCCGGCGGCACCATGTACGAGGCGGCCGCACTCCTTCGGCATGCAGACGTCCAAACGACCAACCGCTACTACGCCCGTGCACAGTCCGAGAAGAGCCACGACCAGGTCCGCTCCGCCTTCCGGGCCAACCTCACCCTCACCCTCGACGAGCGAATCGACGCGCTATGGGATGCCTGGGTCGGCGCCTACCCAGACCTCACTCGCGACCTGCTGGCCTAGGTCGGCCCCTTCTCGTTGGGACGCCATCAATCGGCTTGGACTCCCTACAACAAGTTGTGTCCACCCGGTCCTCACGTCGGCCCGGGCAATCGCCGGCGGTCAAGTGTCGGACGCCCTCAGCGCACAGAGGCGAGGTCCTTGCATGATCGAGGTCGATGATCGGCGCGAGCGGACCCCGGTGGTCGCCGAGGCCTTGCGGGTCAGTCCTGACTGAACAGGTCTATCGAGTCGACGTCCACGCCGAGGTCGTGGAGGGCCCAAGAGAGCAGGTGAAAGACCTCGAAGTGGGCCACGTGCTCGTTGTAGTCCTCCCGCTGCGCCTTGTAGCGGTCCCTCGTACCTTCCGACGAGTCATGCGGGTCGGGGTCTTCTGTGAAGGCCCAGGCTCGAACTCGGGCTGACCCGCCTCCGACGCGGGGACCCCCCTTGGTCCTACGCGCTTCCCACGGGGCCTCTTCGCGCACTTCGGCAACGATGGCGTAGCCGTGGACAGCGCAGTTGCGCGCGTAGACGAGGCCCCGGAACGTGGGGTCACGCTTCCTGTCGAGCGCGTCGATGAGAGCGGCCATCCACATGAGTGTTTCGGTGACCGGGGCGTAGTAGGTGTCGATGTCGAAGTCGTGCGATACGCGCACTGCTCGACTCCAGGCGGCGAGTGCGGATGTGCGCAGTCGCGCTGTCGCGTCCATGGCGCGATGTTAGGTGCGCCCACCGACCCGACTTGCGTCAAAGGAGGGTGGGAAGGGCAATCGCGCAGCCAATCTCGAGGACTGCGAATCACTCGGCGACTGGCCACCGCCTCTGCCGGCCGCCGTCGATGACACCATCGGAAGGCTACGCGGAGGCGGCGAGTCCGGGCCAGGGTGCCCTGAGCCTCGCCTTGTGGGGCCACAAATGGCCCCACAAGGGCCGCCGCGGTCCGATCGGCTCCGCTCCAGCGTGTCGATGGCCCCACGCTATGGGGCCATTTCTGGGGCCAACGCCGTCGATCGCTCTTTCATCGATCCACGAAAGTTGTTGGTACACAACATTTTCCAGCGGAGCCGCCTCGGGGATTTGAACCCCGGACCTACGCATTACGAGTGCGTTGCTCTACCCCTGAGCTAAGGCGGCCTACTCCTCCCGGAGCCGGCCAAGGCTACCTAGCCGAATCACCATGAACTCAGCCAGGGCTCTTCCCACCCCGCTCGCGAAGTGGAGTTGTAGTGCAACCTCAGGCGACCTGGAGTCTGACGGGAACGGACTTGAAGGCCGGGGTCCGGGATTCCGGGTCTTGGGCGCGATCCACCAGGACGTTTGCCTCGGGGTAATACATGGCGACATTGCCGGCGCGGATATCCACGATCGCCGCGTGCACACGCATTGACCCGGTCGCACTCTCCACAATGAGGACATCGCCCTCGGCAACCTCCAGGGAAGCGGCATCTTCCGCAGCAAGCATCACGACATCACGTCGCAGGTTTCCGCGGTAGAGATCCTCCTCGTCGTAGACGACGGAGTTGAATTGTCCCTCAGAACGCACGGTCATGAGCATGAACTGACCCGGCTCGAGAACACGTGGTGGCAATTCCGTTAGATGGAACGTGGCTTTCCCCGTCGGCGTGGCAAATCGGGGTTCGTGGAAGACCCTGCCGGCGATCTGGAACTCCCGCTTCGTCTTGGTCATATCCGCCGCCGCCGTGTATCCAGGGACAGTGCGGGCAATGGACTGGCGGAGTGCATCGTGCGACGTGAGGTCATGCCAGTCGAATCGGTCCGCGGGCAGGATGCGGTGAGCTATCTCAGCCAGAATCGCCACCTCCGATCGCATTTCGCCCGCGACGTTTGGATCACCACCACTGGACAAACGAACGAAATTGAACATCGATTCCTGGGTGGTTGCTTGCTGCTCTTCATCGCGTGCCAGTACTGGAAGGATTACTGTCGTCGCTCCTCGACCTCGCACGTGACCCTGATTGAGTTTGGTGGTCAGCGAGACCACCGTGCCGACGCGCGAAAGTGCCTCACTTGCCCACGGGGAATCCGGGTTGCTCGCCCAGAGGTTTCCCCCCAGCATCAGTGCGACGTCGATCTCCCCCTGATGCGCAGCAGTCATAGATGCGAATGTGTCCAATCCAGGCGGCATCGAGGTATCGACGCCATAGATCTCCGCCATCGCCCGAGCGAAAGCTCCTTTCATGGACGGGGTCACACCCATGGAACCGATGCCCTGGACATTGGAATGTCCGCGGATAGGCATCAGGCCCGATCCGGGCCTGCCGAGGAACCCGCAGGCTAGGGCAAGGTTCCCCAGCGCTCGCACATTGTCGGTGCCGTACGTGTGATGCGTCAGACCCATCGCCCACATGAAGATCGCGGACGGGGCGGACGAAATCATGTCCGCGGCCGCATCGATTTGATCACGCGGGACACCACTTGCCTGGATTAGGTCTGACCACGTCAGCGACTCGACATGCGCCCAGACCTCATCCGAGTTCTCCGTGCAAGCATCGACGAATGCGGTGTCAATCGCATCGCGCTCCATAATCCCCTTGAGGAGGGCAAGACTCAGTGCGATGTCTCCTCCGATATGGGGCTGGAGGTAGAGATCGCTCACATCCGATCCGGCGATGAAGCTTCGGGCATCTGAGGGTAGTCGGAATCGCCGCAGTCCGAGCTCTGACAAAGGGTTGATGACGATCACCTTGCCTCCGCGGCGGCGAAGCGCAATCAACTGCGTTATAAGACGAGGGTGGTTACTCGCTGGGTTTGCACCGGCGAGGACGACGAGTTCGGTGTGCTCGAGGTCTTCCAGGGACACTGACGCCGTCCCACTCCCATAAATGGACGTCAGGGCGACACCTGAAGCCTGGTGGCAGTAGTAGGAACAGTTATTGACGTTATTCGTGCCGAATGCCCTCGCGATCAGTTGCAAGAGGAAGCCAGCCTCATTGCTGGATCGCCCACTTGTGTACCAGAACGTTCGCGCGGGCGACGAGGACGTGAAGGCGCCCGTCGCGACGGTCAGTCCCTCCTCCCACGTCACGCGACGAAAGTGGGTATCGCGCGGACCCGCGATGACCGGGAACGTCAGTCGCCCCAAGGCCTCCATCTGTGCACTGCTGTAGCGGGTGAGATCCTCCAAGCTGAGTGATCGAAGATCCACCTCAGTGATGACTCGGCCCATGTCGGCTGCCTGGGCCTGCACCGACTTCTTGCAGACTTCGGGGAAGTGGCCCACCTCGTTGACCATGCCACCCTCTTGACCACCCATACCCAGAGCACACGTCTTGCATGCGTTGCGGCTGCGCAGGCGCCGGTAGAGAGCGAGAGTTCCGACGTCGCGACCACGGGCCAGGACGTACCGCATGGCCGCCAACCCACCCGCGGCATCGACGCGCGGCTTAGCCATGCGGTCAGGGTAGTGGCGAGCCCCGAGCTCAGTCCCCTGCGGTCCGAAGCAAGCTCACCGTGGCAAGTCAATCCAGTCAGTCGCACATTGGAGTACTTCTCCCGGATGTGCTGGTCCGCGCCAGGACACTTCGCCCATCGACGCGCGCTAACTCCCCAATGATCACGCGGGCACGGTCCAAACTCATACCGTGCGCGGCCGCGTATCCGGCGACTCCCCTCGGAGGCGACTAGATGCCCACTCCAAGTCGGCAGGCGTGTCCACATCAAAGAGGATTACCGGATCCGTGACGTTCAGGTACTCCATGCGAAGGTGCTCCCCGATACGCCACAGTGGGAGATTCTCGGTCTCAACGAAGTGCTCAGCAGCCGCGAGTAACGCTGTGCGTCGGTAGACCCCGCACAACCACTGTGGGTGTTCATCGCGCGCGATGAGCGCATCAGCGGTGCAGGTGGACCATGCCTCAGCAAGGGCGGGAACCACGCGCGCTGCGAAGGGCATGTCGACAGCGAGCACGCCGAAGGCCTCATCGTGGGTCTGCCGCGCAACCGACACCAGGGCGTGGGCGGGTCCCCCACGCACTTCCGGGCCGACAATCCGATACTCGTCGACCGCGGCAATCGCACGATCTCGCAGAGTGATGCCAGCCACCACCAACGAGGCTTTGTCCTCCCCCATGCGGCGTGATTCACCGCCGGTGAGGATGACCCAGGGGATCACCTCGTTCGACGCGACACGCGCGCAGGAGAGACCCTCGACACGATCGGAGGTTACAACGTGTCGAGAGACGCAACCCCGGCGGCCGTCACGACCAACCCCGTCATCAACACCGGCCGCGGACCGAATCGGTCGACGAGGGTGCCCACGATCGGCGTGCACACCAGGGTCACGACCGCGACGTACGCGAGCAGCAGGCCCGCCGTCGGTGTGCCGAGCCCACGCACCTGACCGAGGTAGATGATGAAGAAGGGCAGCGTGATTCCGCTTCCCACCGCCGAGACCAGGTTCCCGACGAGGATGCGTCGAGTAGTGGGGGTGACGACGGCGAAGGCCGACAACACTCCAGGTCTCATCGGGTCTCCGAACGCGGCGCGGGTGCGCTGGCCTCAGAGTAGCCAGAAGTGCAGCACGGACCTCGGTGCCCATGACAGGGTTGGCCGGATCGAGGGGAGGTGACCGTGAGCGACGCGCAGGACCGTGCGCATCCCCTCGGCGAGGAGATCTTCACCCCACCGCCCGGCGTGCGTGTGCAACGCGGCTCAGGCGGGCTTTCCCTCCACGTCACCACGCCGGTGCGCGCTGGGGAGGTGATCTACCGAGCGCATGAGATCACTATTGCCGACGACGGGCGCACGTATCTCATACACGTCCAGGTAGGTGACGAGGTGGAGGACATCGTGATCACATCCATGCATACCGTTCGCTACATGGGTGTCCGCACCTTCGATATCCCTGGGTGCTTCATGAACCACTCCTGTGACCCAACGAGTGTGAGTCGCGATGTGCTCGATCCCTCAACAGGAAAGGTCATCGCGTACGAGCAGATCGCCACTCGCAATCTGTATCCGGGTGACGAGATCACCTGCGACTACACGCTTTTCGATTGGGACTGTGACGGACACCAATTCCACTGCCATTGCGGTAGCGACGGTTGTTACGGGTTCATCGGTGGTTTCCGATCGCTCGATCCGGCAACCCAGCAACGTTTCCAGGGTGAGATCTACTACGAAACCGAGCGGATGTGGCACCACACTCGGACGTGACCCACGAAGTCACGAGGAAGCAGCGAACCGCCGGAGACGCAGACTGTTACTGACCACGAAAACCGACGAGAAGGCCATCGCGGCACCGGCAATCATGGGGTTCAGCAGGCCTGCCATCGCCAAGGGGATCGCCGCGATGTTGTAGGCGAATGCCCAAAACAGATTCCCCTTGATAATGCTCAGGGTCCGGCGCGAGAGTCGGATGGCATCGACCACGCCCATGAGCGAGGCACGAATGACGGTGATGTCACTCGCCTCACGCGCAAGGTCGGTCCCGGCCCCCATTGCGATGCCCAGGTCGGCCTGAGTGAGCGCGATCGCGTCGTTCACGCCATCCCCCACCATCGCGACGACCCGACCCTGACGTTGGAGATCCAGCACAACGGTGACCTTGTCCTGTGGGCTCGCATCGGCAATCACGTCCACGATTCCCACCTCAGCTGCCACCGCATCCGCGGTCCGCTTCCGGTCCCCGGTCACCAGCATTGGCGTGAGACCGAGACGCCGCAGGTCCTCGATCGCGCGGGGACTGTCCGGACGCGGCTGGTCCCCGATCTCAATGAGTGCGACCACCTCACCATCGATTGCGACTCCGACGACCGTGGCATCGGTGATGGAAATCAGTACGTCATCAACATGGATCCCCTGCTCGCGCAGCCAGGATGGGCGTCCCAATGTCACGGGATGCCCATCAATGAATCCACGTACTCCACCCCCCGGGAGCGCCACGAATTCCTGAACCTCCAGGTGATCGTCCGCGAGGGTGGCGATGGCTCGGGCCACGGGGTGCTCAGACAGGACTTCCAGAGATGCGGCGTAGGTCCGTACCCGTTCCTCGTCCCGGGCACCGAGGACCGTCACGCGCTCGACGACCATCCGGCCCTCGGTGACCGTTCCCGTCTTGTCCAACACGACGGTCGTAATCTGGCGCGTGGCCTCGAGCACCTGGGGGCCGCGGATGAGGATGCCCAACTGCGCACCGCGACCGGTGCCCACCAGGAGAGCCGTCGGGGTTGCAAGCCCGAGCGCGCACGGGCAGGCGATGATCAGAACCGCGACCGCGGCAGCGAAAGCCGCATTCGCATCCGCCCCGGCCAACAGCCATCCGATCAACGTGAGGACGGCAAGGAGGAGAACCACGGGAACGAAGACAGCGCTGATGCGGTCCGCGAGTCGCTGGACAGGTGCCTTCTGTGCCTGGGCCTGCTGAAGTAGACGGCTCATCTGCGCAACCTGGGTGGCTTCGCCCACCGCCGTCAGTTCCACATCCAGGGTTCCGGCACCCACGATCGCAGCGCCCACGACGGAATCACCGGGGCCCACGGCTACCGGAACCGATTCGCCGGTGAGGAAACTCATGTCGATATCCGCCGAACCCGACGCCACGATCCCGTCGGCAGGGATCTTTTCGCCCGGCCGGACACGCACCAGATCGCCGACTCCCAGTTGCTCGACCGGTACCTGCCGCTCACCTGTGCCGGTGAGGAGGTTGGCCTCCCGGGCACCGAGGGTCGCGAGGTCACGAAGGGCCTGACCGCTTCGATCCTTGGCCCGGAACTCCCAATAGCGTCCGAGGAGCAGGAACGCGGTGACGGTGGTGGCCACCTCGAAATACACCTCGGGCGTTCCGGAACTCCCCAGTAGGTGGAAAGACATGGTCATGCCGATCGCTCCGGCACCACCCCAGAGGAGCGCGTACACCGACCAGAGGAACGCCGCGGCGATCCCGATGGACACGAGGGTGTCCATCGTCACGGCTCCATGGCGGAGATTGATCAGTGTGGCTCGATGGAATGGCCAGGCGCACCAGGTGACAACTGGAATGGTGAGGACGAGAGACACCCACTGCCATCCGGGGAACTGCAATGGCATCACCATCGCCATAAGGAGGACGGGAATCGTCAGTGTCACTGCGACGGACAGGCGCCTTCGAAGGTCGCGGGTGTCGGCACCCAGGTGCACGTCAGGTGCATGCTCGCGCGCCGAATATCCCGTTGCCTCCACCGCCGCGATGGCATCGCTAATGGTGGCGCCGGGAGGTAGTTGCACAGTGGCGCGCTCGGTAGCGAAGTTCACCGTGGCCTCGACGCCCGGGATCCGGTTGAGGTTGCGTTCCACCCGCGCAGCACACGACGAACACGTCATTCCCTCGATATCCAGTTCGACGGCACGGAGATCCGACACAGCCAGGCTCAGCTCCGCACCAGTCGGGCAATCGCGTCGGACGCCTCAGCGATCTTCTCCGTGGCAACGTCCCCACCCTCGGCGATCGCATCGGCAACACAGTGGCCCAGGTGGTCCTGCATCAGGACCAGTGCCACCGACTGCAGGGCCTTGGTGGCCGCGGACACCTGGGTGAGCACGTCGATGCAGTAGGTGTCCTCCTCGACCATGCGCTGCAGTCCGCGCACCTGTCCCTCGATCCGGCGCAGTCGGCGTAGGACGTCGTCCTTGTCCGTGGCGTAACCCGTCATGCGGACAGTATACCCCCTAGGGGTATCTAGTCGCAGATACGTGGGGTGGTCGGGATTTCCCCGACGAGGAGGTACCTGTCGATCGCCTCGTCGACGCACCCCGAACCCTGCAGGTAGGCCGTGTGGCCGTAGCCCTCCCAGATGACCAGGCCGGAACCGGGAATCTGGGCGTGCAGCCGCTCCGCCCACTGCACCGGCGTGGCCGGATCGAACCGGGTGCCGACGATGAGCGGCAGTGTGCGCGGTTCCGCCAAGGCAGGTAGTGGCTCGGCGCGGACCGGCCAGTCGCGGCAGACCGGCAGTCCCCATGCCAGCGCCGCCCCGAACGTGGGTGCGCTCTCCGCCCATGTCCGGGCGAGGGCGCGCACGTCGTCGTCGGTTCCCGTGAAAGGCAAGTCCGCGCACGTCACCGCGTAGTACGAGTCGGTGGAGTTGTCGAGGTACTCGCCCTCGGGTGACCGGTTGCGACGCTCATCAAGCAGCGTCAGGAGGGCCGTGCCATCACCTTCGTTCACCGCCGATGCCAGCGCTTCCCGCAGACGCGGATAGTCGTCGCTCGGGAAATAGAGGTAAGAAAGCACAGCGAAGGCGCCGAGGGATTCGGTGAGTTGACGGCCATCGGTGGTGGCAAGCGGTTTCCCATCCAGCGCTCGCAGGAAATCCCGCAACTGCGTGGCCACCTGCGGCCCCTCACCTGCGAACGGACAGTCCCCGGACTCAGCACAGTCCGCCGCAAAATGTTCGAACGCCACCTCGAATGCGTCGGCTTGACCCTTACTGATCTCCTCATTGGCCAGATCGGTCGGCAGCACGCCATCAAGGACCATGCGACCCGTCGTTTCCGGAAACAACGTCATATACGCGAAACCCAGCGCCGTGCCGTAGGAAAGGCCCAGGTAGTTCAATACCGGATCCAGCGTCACCGCACGCGCGATGTCCAGATCCCGTGCAGCATCGATAGTGCCCATGTGATCGACCAGTGGCCCACCGTTCTCCTCGCACTTCCCCGCGAGAATCGCCACGTCCGCAAGGAGGGCTGCCTCCTCAGCGGGATCATCCGGGGTTCCCTCAGCCGCGGCGTACTCGTCGATCTCGGCATCGGTCAGGCAACGAATCGGGTCACTCAGTCCCACGCCACGCGGATCCACCCCGACGATGTCGTACACCGAACGGATAGGCGACGACACGATGTAGTCAGCGGCCTTCGCGTACTCGAATGCGCTTCCCCCGGGACCACCGGGATTGACGAAAAGCGACCCGATCGACTCCCCCTCGGCGGGCACCCGCGTCATCGACAATTCGATGGTGTCCCCACCTGGATCGGAATAGTCCAGCGGCACGAGGATCTTCGTGCACTCGGCATCTCCGCAATCTCGCCACTCGGGTCGCTGTGCGTAGAAGGGTGCGAGCGCATCGGGGGGCGCGGCTGGGGCCGCCTCCGGGGTGCTCGGGGGGATGGGCTCCGGCGCACTGGAGCAGCCAGCGAGGAGGACCATCGCTGCGACAGCGATAGCTATACGCATACGTCGTACCGTATCTGTGTGGGAGAGCAGCCCGACTTCACGGCGATGGTGGACCGCGGACTCGCCCGCGGCCTCGAGGCCTACGACGCCATCCGCCAGGCCCTGGACGCGATGCCCACGAGTTCGGGGCGCGCCCTGCAGCGGCAGGCGAAGGTGGTCAACAAGGCGAGTGCCCGCACCCGGCGCGCCCACGCGCTCAGAGTTCGCCGGTCGCAGACCGCGGTCATGGTCGGGTCGTCGACCGCAGTGGCGGGAGCAGGGGCGACCCTGATCGAGATCGTCAGTGCTGGGGCTTTCGTGGGAACACCGGTCGGGTGGATCGCGCTCGCCGGGATCGGTGGGGGAACCGCGTTCTGGGGATACCGCTCGCGCAGCCGCATCGGTTCCCCGCCACCGGCACCGCAGATTCCGTCTGCACTCCCGCGCGGGGCGGTAGGCGGTGACGTGGTGGAGCGCTACCTGCGCACACGCCTCGACGTCATTACGGCGGCAAAGAAGATCGAGTCCCTGCATCCGGAGGCCACTCGAGAGGTCCTGGTTGCAGATATGGAAGCCGGTGCAGCCCTCGACGCACTCGTGGAGCGGCTGCGGGTCCTTGATCAGTTAGCGCGCAGTCCCTCGTCCGCGGCGGGTGCGGCGCGTGAGTCCGCGCTGGTGATCGCCCAGCGCTTAGCCCGCGGGTGCGATACCTACGATTCGCTCCTGCAGGCCGCGATGCGCCTCTTAGCTGCTCCGGATCTCTCACGCACCACGGATGCCATCCTGCAACCCGCCGTGGATGCGCTCATCGCCTACGCGCACGGCCTGAGTCGCGCGGCCGAAATCTGATCAGGCGCTCGCCCGAACCCAGGGATCCTTCAACTCGACCATGAGGGATTCGAGCACGGATTCGACCGTGACCCCGGACGTGACCGCGCGCCGGGCATGTTCCAAGGCGCCGAGCCGACGCACGGTGTCTGCGGATGTACCGACAGCAGCAAGTTGCTGGACACCAGGGCGCAGTTCCTCGTTGATCAACTCGATGTCCGCTCCGAGTTGCAGGATCAACACATCACGGAACAGGCTTTGCAGGTCGATCAGGGACCGATCGACCTCGTCCTTGATCATCCGCGTGCGCCGCCGCTTCTGCTCCTTCTCCATCTCCCGGAGCTCAGTCTCATAGGAGCGACGGAGTGATTTCTCGAGTTTGGATACTCCCTCGGCGTAGTAGCGCCGCTTGAGTAGATCGATCTCGGCGTCATCGAGTTCATCAGCGCGGGCATTTGCCGCCTCCTTCGATGCCTCGGCGATATCACCGGCCATCGCAACACAGGACGCGAGGTCACGGAGTTGAAAGGGCACGCGCAGATCGCGCTGGCGCCGGATGCGCGCGTCATCGTCGGTGGCCAGTGCCCGAGCGCGACCGATGTGTCCTTGGGATGCGCGGGCTGCAAGGGAGGCGAGCGAGGGATCCACGCCATAGGAGGCCACCAGGAGTTCCGCAACATTCGCCGTGCTCGGAGTGCGCAGGGAGATGTGCCGTGTGCGCGAGGCAATAGTGGGCAACACATCGGCGGCGCTCGGCGCGCAGAGCACCCAGACGGTATGTGCGGTGGGTTCCTCAATGTTCTTGAGAAGTTGGCTGCCCGACTTGTCTGTTAGGCGATCAGCATCCTCGACGACGATGACACGCCAGGGACTTTGAGTCGGCGCCTGCGCCGCGATATGACGCAGGCGCTCGACGATATCGATCAAGATCTCACTTCCCTCGGGGACGACAACCTCGACGTCGGGGTGACCACCCACCGGTGCAAGTCGGCAGACATTGCATCGGCCACAACCATCCTCGGGACACACCAGTGCGGCGGCGAACTTCGTTGCCGCACTCGAGCGACCCGATCCGGGTGGCCCCGTGATAAGCCACGCATGCGTCATCGCCGGTCCCGGCTCCCCGCGTTCGAGCTTGCGAGCGTCGGCGACAGCCGCCTGAAGACTGGTGATAGCGAGGTCCTGACCCACGAGGTTGGACCAGATCGACGCGCTCATCAGCGCGCGTCCAGTCGAGCGTCGACGGCAGCGCGCACCTGATCTGCCATCACCGAGGTGTCCTGGGTGGCATCGATGACGACGTATCTCGCGGGCTCCGCCGCTGCAAGGTCGAGGAACGCCTGGCGCACGCGCCGGTGATAGTCCAGCGGTTGCCCTTCAAGACGATCACGTGAATGCAGCCGGGACAGACCGATCTCCGGATCGATATCGAGGACGATGGTGAGGTCGGGCAGGAGCGCGTTGGTCGCCCACAGGCTCAACTCGCGAACCGCGTCCATTCCGAGATTCCGGCCCGCACCCTGATACGCCACCGACGAGTCGATATAGCGGTCACACACCACCACCGCACCGCGCTCCAACGCGGGGCGGATGACCCGGGCGACGTGTTCGCCGCGCGATGCGGCGAAGAGAAGGGCTTCCGCCCGGTCATCGAGACCCTCGTACTCGGGGCTGAGAACGATGGCGCGGATCGCCTCCCCCGCCGGAGTCCCACCGGGCTCGCGAGTGCGCACCACTTCGTGACCACATGCGGCGAGGTGATCGGCGAGCAGTGTCTCCTGGGTGGATTTCCCGGCACCCTCGCCACCCTCGAACGCGATGAACATCGTCAGAGATTCGCGGGAACCGGGATCGACTTCTTCTTGGGTGCCTTCGTCGTCTTGCGCGGAGCCCGCTTGGCGACCTTGCGCGGGGCGGGTCCCTTCGCGCGACGCTCGGCGATCAGGTCACTGGCCCGCTCGACGCTGACGGTCATCGGGTCATCGACCACGCGCAGGGACGCGTTGATCTCTCCATCGGTGACGTACGCACCGAAACGCCCCTCCCGCACCACGATCGTCTTGCCCGTCGAAGGGTCGACACCCACCTCGCGCAAGGGCGCCGCCGCCTGACCACGTCCCCGACGCTGCTTCGGCTGCGCGAGGAGGGCGAGGGCCTGGTCCAGGGTCACTTCGAAGATCTGCTCCTCGGACTCGAGTGAGCGTGAGTCCTTGCCCTTGGTGATGTAGGGACCGTATCGACCGTTCTGCACGGTGATCTCCTCACCGTCCGCGGGATCGACCCCGATCACACGCGGAAGAGACAGCAGTCGGAGGGCCTCCTCGAGGGTGACGGTGCTCGGCTTCATCGACGCGAACAGGGAGGCGGTGCGCGGCTTGGCGCTCTTCGGTGCATCCTCGGGAAGCACCTCGCTGACGTAGGGCCCGTATCGACCTGACTTCGAGACGATCATCAGTCCGGTGTCCGGGTCGGAGCCGAGCTCCCGGTCACCACTAGGTTCGAGCAGTAATTCCTCCGCCAACTGCGCGGTCAGCTCATCCGGTGCAGTGCCGATGGGGATGTTGGCCCGCTCCTCACCGCGTTCCACGTAGGCGCCGTAGCGACCCACGCGCAACACCGCATCGGTTCCGTGAATGGCCATGGTGGCGATCCCCCGCGCGTCGATCGCACCAAGGTCTTCGGTGAGGTGCTTGATCCCACGGAAGTCCGCATTGAGCGAGTGGCCACCATTCCAGAACGCGTCCAACTGCGGGAGGCGGTCGATCTCCCCCGAAGCAATCAAGTCGAGGACGTCCTCCATGTTGGCGGTGAACTGGTAGTCGACCAATTCGGAGAAGTGCTCTTCGAGCAGGCGGATCACAGCGAAGGCGGTGAAACTCGGCACAAGCGCCGAGCCCTTCTTCCAGACATACCCGCGATCGAGGATCGTGGACATGATCGACGCATACGTCGAGGGGCGCCCGATTCCCAACTCCTCGAGCTTCGCCACGAGCGACGCCTCGGTGTAGCGCGCAGGCGGCTTAGTGGTGTGACCCGCCGGGCGCAACTCCTGGGCCGTGACGGTCTGCCCTTCGACGAGGCCGGGGAGCTCGCGCTCGTCAGAGTCCTCTTCGGTGATGTCCTTCAATGCCGCGAGAAATCCTGGGAAGGTGATGACGGTTCCCGTCGCAGTGAATTCCGCATCGCGACCATCGCTGGCCGCTGCGCCTAATTTGACCGTCGTGGTGGCGACCTTGGCGTTGGTCATCTGTGATGCGAGGGTGCGCCGCCAGATGAGGTCGTAGAGGGCGAACTCATCCCCCACAAGTTCCCCGGCCAACTCACCGGGGGTCTTGAAGTGATCACCGGCCGGGCGGATCGCCTCGTGCGCCTCCTGGGCGTTCTTGGACTTGTTCGGCCACACCCGCGGGCTCGATTCGAGGTAGTCCGACCCGTAGAGCTCGCTGATCTGGCTCCGCGCCGCGTCGAGTGCCTGCGAGGACAACTGGACGGAGTCGGTACGCATATAGGTGATGAAGCCGTTCTCGTAGAGGCTCTGCGCAACCCGCATCGTGCGTTGTGCACCCCAGCGGAGACGACCCGAGGCCTCCTGCTGCAAAGTCGAAGTCATGAACGGAGCCTTGGGTTTGCGCTGACCGGGACGCTGCACTACGGAGCGCACGGTGAAGGACTTCGAGGCGAGACCGTCCACGAGTGACCGCGCAGCAGCCTCATCGAGACGAAGGACATCTGCACGCTTCAGCGACCCTTCGGAGTCGAAGTCCGATCCGCTCGCGATCGCCGTGCCGTCGACGGCGGTTAATGTCGCGGCGAAGGGACCTGGCAGGAAGTCGCCCTCGACATCCCAGTAACCCGACGCGGTGAAGGCGATGCGCTCACGTTCCTTATCGACGACGAGTCGCACCGCAACCGACTGCACGCGCCCGGCCGACTTCGCCTCGCGTCCGATCTTCTTCCACAGCACCTCCGACACCGGGTAGCCGTAGAGCCGGTCGACCACGCGTCGGGTCTCCTGCGCCTCCACCAGACGCATGTCCAACTCCCGCGGGTTCGACACGGCGTCACGGATCGCCTCGGGCGTGATCTCGTTGAACACCATCCGCTTGACCGGCACCTTGGGCTTCAACACCTCGAGCAGGTGCCAGGAGATTGCCTCACCCTCGCGATCCTCGTCCGTGGCCAGCAGCAATGCGTCGGCGTCCTTGAGCGCGGCCTTGAGCTCCTTGATGGTCTGCTTCTTGGACTCGTGGACGACGTAGTGGGGCTGGTAGGCGTCGTCGACGTTCACCGCGAGCTTGGCCCAGGGCTTCTTGCGGTCCTCGGCCGGCAGGTCGGACGCCCGGGCCGCCAGATCCCGGACGTGGCCGACCGAGGCCAGGACGGTGTAGCCATTCCCCAGATAGCCCGCGATCTTCTTGGCCTTCGCCGGTGACTCGACGATCACCAATGTGCCCGACACTCGTTTTCCCCTCTTCGGCTGGTTGACGCGGCGGAGTCTGACGGTAGGCCACCCGCCCCTGTCAAACCGACGGCGGGTCCTCGGGGCGTGTTCCCGTGACCACCCCCGAAGGGGGTGAAGGGGGATATACGGCGTCCGATATGCGGATCAGCCCCTCGGTCGGACCCTCCGCCTACGGTAATCCCATGAACGTATTCGCCGACGTGGAAGAAGCAGCGGCCGCTCTCGAGATCCTCATCGACATGGCGCACGCAGGCGCCTCGATCCATCTCCTGAGGGATGAGAAGCACGTAGCAGACCTCGTCCCGCTCGGGACACCGCCACTGCCCGTGAGTGAGGACCGGGTGGACAGCATCCTCGCGGAGTTACGAACCATCGGTAAGCAGGCGAAGCCTGGACCCGAATCTGTATCCGATGTTATCGCTGAGGGCCGTCGCTACTAACACTTCAAGAAATCGGTGAAGGCCCGATCTCCTCTCGACCGGGCCCTCACCTGACGTCCAACTACGCCTTGACGGCGTCCTGATCCCCCACGGCGATCGGGCGACGCTTGGAGATGACCACCGCGACGACGACGATGAGAGTCGCGACCAGTGCGATCAACCAGCGCAGCACCGGGTTCTCGCCCTCTCCCACGCTCATGACCACGACGGCCGGGGCGATCAACAGCGCCACGAGATTCATCACCTTGATCAACGGGTTGATGGCTGGGCCCGCGGTGTCCTTGAACGGATCGCCGACGGTGTCGCCGATGACCGTGGCCGCGTGGGCCTCGGACTTCTTGCCACCGAAGTGCCCGTCCTCGACGTACTTCTTCGCGTTGTCCCACGCTCCACCGGAGTTCGACAGGAACACGGCCATGAGCACACCGGTGGCGATGGTGCCGGCCAGGTAGGCGCCGAGCGCACCGACACCGAGACCGAACCCAACCGCGATCGGGGTGAACACCGCGAGGATGCCCGGGGTGACGAGTTCGCGCAGCGAGTCGCGGGTGACGATGTCGACGACCTTGCCGTACTCGGGCTTCTCCGTGCCGGCCATGATCCCCGGGTGCTCGCGGAACTGGCGCCGCACTTCGAAGATCACCGCTCCCGCTGCACGGGATACCGCGTTGATGGCGAGACCGGAGAAGAGGAACACCACCGCCGCACCGATGATCAGGCCGACGAGGTTCGCCGGGTTCGCGACATTGAGGATGCCGTCGTACTGGAAGGGATCCGCGATGGTGTCGAGTTCACTGTTGGCACCGAGGTCGGCGAATGCCCCGACGATCGCATCCCGATAGGCACCAAAGAGCGCAGTTGCGGCGAGCACCGCGGTGGCGATCGCGATTCCCTTGGTGATCGCCTTGGTCGAATTGCCGACCGCATCGAGGCGGGTGAGCACTGCGGCGCCCTCACCGTGGACATCGCCAGACATCTCCGCGATTCCCTGGGCGTTATCGGAGACCGGGCCGAAGGTGTCCATGGACACGATGACGCCGACCGTGGTGAGCAGACCTGTGCCGGCCAATGCAATCGCGAACAGTGACAACAGGATCGCGCCGCCGCCGAGAAGGAATGCCGCGTAGACCGCGCCACCGATGAGCAGGGCGGAGTAGACCGCGGACTCCAAGCCCAGCGAGATACCGGAGAGGATGACGGTGGCCGGTCCCGTGAGCGACGTCTTGGCGACATCGTCGACGGGACGGCGGTTTGTCTCGGTGAAGTAGGCGGTGAGCTGCTGGATGAGAGCCGCCAGGACGATGCCGATGACCACCGCGATGATGACGAACCACTGCGGGTTCACCGTGCTGGCCCCCAGGATCTCGTCCAATCCACCGAGGGACTTGATCTCCTCCCACGTCGAGGGGACCCAGACGAACACGGCGATCACAACGAGTACCGCGGATATCACGGCGGATATGAAGAAGCCTCGGTTGATGGAACTCATGCCCGACCGGTCCGAGTTGCGCGGGGAGACCGCGAAGATGCCGATGACGGCTGTGATCACGCCGATGGCGGGGATCACCAGCGGAATGACCAGACCTAGTTCGCCGAATGCGGCCTTGCCGAGGATGAGGGCGGCGACGAGCGTGACGGCGTAGGACTCGAAGAGGTCTGCCGCCATACCGGCGCAGTCACCCACGTTGTCACCGACGTTGTCCGCGATCGTTGCTGCGTTGCGCGGGTCGTCCTCGGGGATGCCCTGCTCGACCTTGCCGACGAGGTCTGCACCGACGTCGGCCGCCTTGGTGAAGATGCCGCCGCCGACACGCATGAACATGGCGAGCAATGCCGCACCGAAGCCGAAGCCCTCGAGGACCTTGGGGGCCTCACCCTGGTATACGAGGACGACGAGAGCTGCGCCGAACAGGCCGAGGCCCACCGTGAACATGCCGGCGACGCCGCCCGTACGGAACGCCAATTTCATCGCCGGCTTCTCGCCCTGCTCATTCGCGGCCGCCGCGACGCGCACGTTGCCGCGCACCGCCAGCCACATGCCCATGTATCCGGTGATGGCCGAGAAGACCGCACCCACAAGGAAGAAGATGCTGCGACCGATCCGCTCGGAGTTCGTCTCCGCGGGAAGCAGGAACAGAACGAAGAAGACGACGACCGCGAAGATCGCCAGGGTTTTGAACTGACGGTTGAGGTATGCCGACGCGCCCTCCTGGACGGCCCCGGCGATCTCCTTCATCTTCGCGGTGCCCTCGCTGGCCGCGAGGACTTCGCGGACGAGGATGGCAGCGACGATGAGTGCCGCGAGTGCGATGACGGCAACGATGACGATGATGGTCATGTTGCTACCGCTCAACTCGATCATGGCTCTCCTTATTGCGCGCAGAGGTGAAGTCCCCCGCGAAGTCGTGGTCGGTGGAGTCTATTCACGACCGAGGGCCCCCCGGGCCCGGGTTCCTGTGATCTAAGTCCCTGTCCGGCCACCGGGGATGCAAGCGTTGAGACACCGTCACAGGGGCACCCGACAATGGGGGCGTGACCGAGGTGCGCATCACCCAACCCGAGCGTGCGGCCCGGCACTCCCCGTGGCCGGAGTGGGTGCCCGAGGAAGCCCGCCAGACCTGGGGCCACGAACCCTGGGCCCACCAGGTGGCGGCGGCGCAGGCGGCCCACGCGGGTCACGCGACGGTGATCGCCACCGGCACCGCCTCGGGCAAGTCCCTCGCCTACGCCATGCCCATCGCCACGGCGCTCGCGGACGGCGCGACCGCCCTGTACCTCTCGCCGACGAAGGCCTTGGCGGCGGACCAACTCGCCGCATGGGAGGAGTGGGCGCTCCCCGAGGTGCGGGCCGCCACCGTCGACGGTGACTCCCCAAGGGAGCACCGTGCCTGGGCACGCGCCCACGCGTCGCTGATTCTGACCAACCCGGACATGCTCCATTTCTCCCTGCTTCCCGATCACGCGGGCTGGTCGCGGTTCTGGCGGCGCCTGGCCTACGTCGTGGTCGATGAGGCGCACGTATATAGAGGTGTCTTCGGTGCCCACGTCGCGCAGGTGCTGCGCCGGGTGCGCCGGGTGGCTGCCCACCACCGCAGCGCACCCACGTTCATCCTCGCGTCGGCCACCATGGGTGACCCCGGTTCTTTCGCGCGCCGCCTGACCGGCCTGGATGCGGTCGTGGTCGACGAGGACACCTCACCCGCACCCGAGCGCACCATCGTGTTGCGGACACCGCCCGAGGGACCCGATGGCGAGGAGATGTCCGCCGTCGCCTACGCCGCCGATCTACTCGCGCATCAAGTTGATGCAGGTGTCAGCACCGTCGCATTCGTGCGCAGTCGTCGCGGCGTCGAGTACGCGGCGATGCGCGCGCAACAGCGCACCGACGATCCACGGATCGCCGCCTATCGCGGCGGCTATCTCCCGGAGGAACGGCGCGAACTGGAACTCCAACTCCGCAGCGGGGCGATCATCGGCATGGCTGCGACATCTGCCCTCGAACTCGGCATCGACATCACGGGGCTCGATTCCGTGATCACCGCGGGCTGGCCGGGGACCCGGGCGTCGGTGTGGCAGCAGTTCGGTCGTGCGGGCCGGGCAAGTACTCCCGCGCTTGTCCATTTCATCGCGCGCGATGACCCGCTGGACCGTTATGTGGTGCATCACCCCGAGACGCTGCTCGATGCACCCGTCGAGACTTCCGTTTTCGATCCGGCGAATCCCGCCGTGCTTGCACCGCATCTATGTTGCGCAGCAGCGGAGTTGCCGTTGACCGCTGCGGATCTCTCCGAGGTTTTCCCCGAGGAGAGTGCAGAGGTGATCGAGGAACTCGTCGAGCAGGGCCTGCTCCGTCGTCGACCCACGGGATGGTTCTGGACCCATCGGCACGCACCCCACCGCGATACGACACTGCGCGGAACCGGTGCACCGGAAGTCCGCGTCGTGGAGGTGGGCACCGGCCGGCTGCTCGGGACCGTGGATTCCGGGGCAGCACACAGCACCGTGCACTCCGGCGCGGTCTACGTGCATCAGGGAGTGACGCACGTCGTCACCGAGTTGGATCTCGTGGACTCGGTGGCCTTCGCGCGCGTCGAGGAGGTCGACTACACCACCATCGCCCGCGACATCAGTGACATCCGCATCGTGGATGTACAGAGGAAACACGTCGTCAGTCCCGGCGTGACCATGTTCCTGGGACGGGTGGATGTCACGAACCAGGTCGTGTCCTTCCAGAGGCGGCGCATCAGCGGGGAGAACCTCGGCGAGGAAACGCTCGATCTCCCCGAGCGGATTCTGCGCACCCAGGCTGTGTGGTGGACGCTCCCGGAGGAGTGGATCACCGATCCCGTAACCCCCGGCGCCGTGCATGGAGCCGAGCACGCCGCTATCGGCATGCTTCCGCTGTTCGCCACCTGCGATCGTTGGGATATCGGCGGTGTTTCCACCGCCGCGCACCCCGACACCGGGACCGCGACGATCTTCATCTACGACGGGCACTCCGGTGGCGCAGGCTTCGCCGCGCACGGATTCGAGGTCGCCTCCGGGTGGCTTGCGGCGAGCCGGGACGCGATCCTCGACTGCGGATGTGACGACGGCTGTCCCGGCTGCATCCAGTCACCGAAGTGCGGCAATGGCAACGAACCGTTGGACAAGGCTGGGGCGATACGAACTCTCAGCATGATTCTGGCCGCACGTGGTTGAGGGGCAGCGTCCTTAGCCCTGGCGCCCCTTCATGCGGGGGTTCTTCCTATTGATGACGTAGATGCGCCCTCGGCGCTTGACGATCTGCGCACCGGGTTGGCGCGCCAAAGACTTCAGGGATGCCCGCACCTTCATTTCCGCGCCCTCCTCATCGACCCGACGGAAAACGACCCGAATACGGGAGCAGTGCCATTTCTCGTGCATTCTTGACGGCCTTAGCAACGAGTCGTTGCTGGTGGACACTAAGTCCGGTGACAGCCCGCGAGCGAATCTTTCCGCGATCCGAGATGAAGTTCCTCAGCAACTCCACGTCCTTGTAGTCAATGTGGGTGACGTGGGGCGGGATGAGCGGGGCCTTGTCGCGTCGCTTGACCTCTGCTTCCTGTCGGCGCCTGCGTTGCATTCCAACCTCCTAGGTCAGTGTTTCAGGATCGATGTGACCAAGGCGCACAGCCTTGAGGAGTCGACGGGGGATTAGAAACTCGCGACCCCGAATCGTCACCGGAACGAGCGTCGGTGATTGCGTAGACCACTGAGCCCGGCGATGCCGAGTCCGACTACGCGACATCTTTCTTTTCGGAACTGGCATGGCGCGTCTCCCTCAGGCGGCCCGATGGATGTCGCCGAGCCATGGTTCAAGGCCGTCCTCGGCGAGGGTCCACGTACTGACATCGCTTGATGCCTCCTCGGTGGACAACAACATGGAGTTGAAGACCTCCGACAGCCCCATGGGAACATCCTCAACACCGGTCAGGACGAGTCGAGTTATGGGTGTCACGGATCCCCAGCGCGCGTGCTGGCCGATACTCACCTGTCCCGAGGTTCCCTCCCAGAGGTGTGCAAGACCCGGCCGAGTGGGAACCCAGAAAACACCGCGCGATCGAAACTTTCCACCTGCCAGATCCTCCATGTGCTCCATGAGGCGCTCCGGGTGGAATGCGCGCTGGGAACGCAGGTCGAGTCGCCAGGCATGCCCGAGAGCACGTTCGGGAAGTTCCTCGGCCGTCATCGGCACACGCCAGGCTTGTGCCTCGCTGCTGATGTGTCGGGATCCCATCAGGGATTCGGCGATGAGATTCTCGGAGCCCTGAATGAGGTTTGCCCTCGGCCGAGCCAGAGCACCGAGGAAGTCCAGCGCCCGCTGATCCTCGGATGTGGTCACGATGACATCGGCGTACTCCACCTGGGCGCACGCGGTCTCCCCGACACCACGTTCGTCTCCGGGGCCAGTGTGCAGGTTGAGATCCGCGAGAAGGGTGGGCGAGAGGAGGGTCTCGAGGGTCTCCTCAGGTGTGACGGCCGCAAGCACGGATGCAAGGCGCACCTGGCGACCTACTCGAGGATCACGGGAAATCGCGCGAGCCAGGTGATCCGCTTCCGCGGCAAGTGGTAAACCGGCGACCACGTAGGACCATTCCTGCTGCCGGGCGAGGCGGACGATGGTCGGAATGATGTCCTCGCGCAGAGCGCACCCCACACATGCGTGCTCAAGGTCGATCGACTCGGTTTCAAGCACACCCCCTGCCGAGCTGACGGTGCGCGTCAATACCTGGGCAGTCGGATCGATCGAATGTCGGATGGCAACCGCATTAGGCAGGTCGAGCATCAAAGACATCAACACGCCGTCCATCGCGAACGCGTCGACACCAGTAACGACGGCGAGAGGCTTCCTCATGAGCGCTTGCCGAATCGCCGCTCGAATGCCTGCACGCGACCCTCCGAATCGATAACCCGGGATTGCCCCGTCCAGAAGGGGTGGCTATCGCTGGTGATGTCAACGTCGAAAACCGGGATGTCCTCACCGTCCACCGAGATGGTGCGCCCGCGAGGACGTGACGCCAGCGTTGAGCGCGTCACAAAGACCGCTCCCGTGGCGATATCGCGGAACGCGACCGGCCCATAGTCCGGATGAATCCCCTTTTTCATGCCTACCCCACATTGCGCCTCAAAGCTCGATACGGTATCTTATTGGAAATGATTGTCGTTAGCAAGTAGCGAAACCAGGGTCAGAGGAGCAGACAGTGGCGCGCGTGTGTCAGGTAACGGGGGCAAAACCCGGCTTCGGCCACTCGATTTCTCATTCCCATCGCCGGACCAACCGCAGGTTCGATGTCAACATCCAGCGCAAGTCCTACTGGGTTCCAAGTCTTGGGAGGAAGGTCACGCTGACGGTGAGCGCCCGCGGAATCAAAACCATCGATCAACGTGGGATCGACGCCGTCGTGGCCGAGATTATTGCTAGGGAAGGGCACGTCTGATGACATCAAAGAGCAAGGATCTCCGGCCAATAATCAAGATGCGGTCAACACTGGGGACCGGCTACACCTATGTCACCCGTAAGAACCGACGCAATGACCCGGATCGCCTTGTCCTAAGAAAGTTTGACCCCATCGCACGCAAACATGCAGAATTCCGCGAGGATCGCTGATGGCCAAGAAATCAAAGATTGTCGCCAACGAGCGCAGAAAGATTGTGGCAGCCCGGCATAACGAGCGCCGCCTGGAACTCAAGCAGAATCTGAAGCGAGCGACGACTGAGTCGGAACGTCGCTCAGTTTTGGCAGCCATCGCGAGACTGCCCCGTGACGCAAGTCCTACTCGAATCCGTAACCGCGACGCCAAGGATGGTCGCCCACGTGGTCATTTACGCTTTTTCGGACTCTCGCGCATCAATGTTCGCGAGCTGGCTCATCGTGGGGAACTGCCCGGAGTAACGAAGTCGTCGTGGTGACAAAGGGCATGCTTCACGGCTGATTCGTCAAGAGTGACGAGGCGGGGCCAGCGCGAGACCTGGTCCTAATCTCCGGTGCACGCTGCCCCAGCAGCGCTGCCATGCGAACCGCCAAAGTCGGTGCCGGGAGCCACACCTCGACCCAGTGGTCCACGCCATCGAAGTGACAGGAACCGAGTTCGACGCCGTTCGCATGAGCGAAGTAGGCGGCGTCGGCGCATCCGCGGCTCTGCGCTGCCGCGAGTGCGGCAAAGTCCGCGGCGGAGGAGAGTCGCTGCCGCGCCAGGGTGATCTGCGCGACGGTCATCGCCAGGCAGCCGGTGACGAGCAGGACGGTGATGAGGGCCACCGTCCAGACCGTGGCGCTTCCATCCTCATCGCGGATCCTCATCCGGACCACTCCCGCGGCGCGGTGGCTTCCTGCACCACGGTCTGCCACCGATCACCGAGGACTGCGTTACGCACCCGGGCCACCGTCTCGACGCGAATGCGCACCTCGGTATCTGTGACGCTCCAGTAGATGCGCGCATCAGGGAGTGTCGCCTGCAGATGCTGGTGGACCATCCATTGGTCATCGCCGCGGGCGACCGCCCGCGCTGCTTCCTGGACTGCGTTCCCTGCAGTGAAACCACCCCAGGCCCAACCCAGGACCCCGAGGAACACTGCAGCGATCGCCGTGAGCAGGGGGATGACGATCGCGGTCTCCAGCGTCGTGGAGCCCTCGTCTCGGAACAGCCATCGGCTGCCGCACCGGGGGCGGGTGCGGCAGCCGATGAGTTGATGGGTCACGGTCAGCCGAAGATCGAACTGAACGCTGACCGGACGACGCCCCAGATCAGGTCTCGAGCGGCATCGCTGGTGAGTAACTTGATGAGCAGGCCTCCGAGCCCGGCCACGGCAACGGTTCCGACCGCGTATTCCGCGGTGGTGAGTCCGGAATCGTCGCGCAACCGGCGCAGGATGGCGTCTGTGGTGCTCGGACGTGTCGAATTAATCAGAACGGACATTGTCTCTCCTCACGGTCATCACTCCCGGTCGAAGTGATGCACCGAGGATTCCTCGGATCGAGTATTGATTCCGAGCGAGTTCATTCGCGCGGGATGAATGCGCACCCTGTGGACGGTCACGCGAAAATGCCACTCGCGAGTGACGCCACGATCGGGACGACTCCGATCACAAGGTAGGCCGGAAGGAAACATAGCGCGAGCGGTGCGACGACACGCACTCCCGCAGCGCGCGCAGCGGCCTGCACCGCTGACCGGTGCTCCCGTCGGAGGTCCTCGACAGTGGCATCGAGCACGTAGCGAAGTGGTGCACCGGATTCCTGCGAGCGACGGATGGCGCGCGCGATCGGCTGCAGTGGCGATGGCACCCGCGACCACGCCTCCTGGGGCGAGGCACCCAACTGCAATGCGGCGCGCACCGCACGGAGGTGATCACTCGCCGGCGAGGACACCGCCGACGCCACGGCGTCCACGGCATGGACAGTCGATGCCCCCGCCCCCACGATGGCACCGAGGAGCTCGGCGACGACCGGGGCTTGACGCGTCAAGGCCAGGTCGGTGACCCGTGCGTCCCGTTGACCGTGACGCCGCGTCACCACGACGATCACCACCGCGACCGCGGTGCCGGTGAGGACACCCAACGCGCCGCCGAACACGATCGTGAGCAGGACACCCACCGTCACGGCGAGCGCGATGATCTGCCGCGGCGAGAGGTGGTCGAGTCGCGGGCGGGTGCGCGGTGGCGCACCGAGGGTCCGACGGAGCCGGGACACCGGATCCCTCGGGAACAACAGCCAGGCCGCGACCGCCGCACACGCCATCGCCAGGGCGATCACAGGGCGGACTCGACCTGCCCGGTGATCCGACGGGTCCACAGCACGCCCGCTCCGGTGAAGAGTGCACCGGCGATCAGCATCGGCGGCCCGAGTGGATCACGGAGGAACCAGGTGATCGGATCCGCGCCGAGAAGGTAGCCGAGTCCGACGCCGAGGAGCGGGAGGAATGCCAGCATCCGGGCCGTGGCCTTCGGTCCGGCCAGTGACGCGCGCAGTTCGACTCGAGCCTCTGCAGCGTCGCGCTCGGCGCGCGCGAGGTTCTCGATGATGTCGGCGAGACGTGCACCCGTCGTGGTACCCACCTGCCAACACGCGGCCAGATGGGCCGCAACGCGGTCGTTCTCTGCACGTAAGGCACCGGTGACATCCCCGCCCCACGACGCCACCGCGCACGTGCGGGGCCAGACGTCGTGGGCCACCACCTCGAGGGCGCGATCAGGGGTGCGCCCGGCACGGAGTTCCGCCGCCAATCCGGTGACCGCTGCCACGCGGGCATCCGATGTCTCCGCCGTGCGCAGGAAGCGACGAAGCCAGATCCGGGCATCGGCTCGACGATCATGACGACGCATGCGCTGCACGGATGACGGGTGCATCCAAAGTGACACGGCGAGGAACACGAATCCAGCCGACGCGATGATCAGGCGCACAATCGCTCCCACGCATCCTCGCGCGAAGACTCCCGACCGTCGTAGGTGAAGGCCGGCAGAGCCCGAACATGTCCATCGTCGTGGTGGGCGAGCACGTGCACACCACTCACGATGCGCCGTCCGTCCTTCAGGCGTTGCACGTGCACAACGGCATCGACCGCCGATGCGAGGAGAGCATGCATCGCCTCCCGTGGGACTCCCGCGAGAAGTCCGAGCGCCTCAACCCGTGCCGGGAGATCCACGGCCGCATTCGCGTGGATGGTGGCCCAACTGCCCTCGTGACCGGTGTTCATCGCGGTGAGCAGGTCGATGATCTCGTTACCCCGCACCTCGCCGAGGATGATGCGATCCGGGCGCATGCGCAGGGTCTGGCGCACGAGATCACGCAAGGTGATCGCGCCCGCCCCCTCCACATTCGGCATCCGCGACTGCAAACGCACCACGTGTGGGTGTCGCGGAGCCAACTCGACGGAATCCTCGGCGATGACGATCCGCTCGTCGGTGGCCACCTCACCCAGCAGGGTGTTCAAGACCGTCGTCTTCCCCGATCCGGTCCCACCCGTCACGATGCAGGCGCGCCGTCCGTGCACGAGTGAGCGCAGGAGATCCGCACCGGTGACATCGATCGAACCGGAGGTGACCAGGGACTCCAGCGTTAATGCGTGGGCGCGTGGCAGGCGGAGGGAAATGCACGTGCCATCCGTCGCAATCGGTGCCAGCACACAGTGCAACCGGCCACCGTCGGGGAGCCGGGCATCGACATGGGGTGACGCATCATCGAGGCGCCGTCCCGCACGGGAGGCCAGGCGTTGGGCGAGTGCGCGGACCCGTTCCTCGCTCCCGAAGTCCACGTGCACCCGCTCCAAACCCGCGCCTCGGTCGACGTAGACCTCGGTCGGGGAATTCACCAGTACATCGGTGACGCGTGCATCGGCGATCAGGTCCTCGAGCGGGCCGGCCCCGGCCAACTCCCGCCGGACGTCCTCGACGAGCACACCCAGAGCGTGGTCCGCCAGCACCAAACCCTCGGCTCGCAGGGCCGCAGCGACCTCGACGATGCCAGCCTGCTGCTGTTCCGCGATCAAACGTGTGCGCACGCGATCGAGGAGCGTCATGAGAGGACCGACCGACACTCGCGCGCGTAGGCCGAAGTGATCACCGGCACATCACCTTCATCGGCGCGGCCGGCCATGGAGGGGATGAAAGGAATGGTCGCGCGTGGGGTGATCCCCAGCGCGGCTGCCACTTCCTCGGCAGGGACCCCCTTCGCGCGCTCCGCCAGCACCAGCTCGGGGTGGACGCCCAGTCCAGCGAGGCGCTGAAGTACCCGCGCCGCGGCAGCTGCACCTCGCACGTGCGCACTCACCACCACGATCACGCGGTCGGCGACCGACACCCAGGTGGCGATGTGGGCATCCCCCGGTGGTGGGCAGTCGATGACCACAGTGTCGAAACCACGTCGTCCCGCGTCGACCACCGACGCAACGACGGGTGCGTCGCTGGGGCGTGCAGAGTCCGAGGACAGGAGCGCGACGGCTCCAACGTGGGGCAAAGCCGCGTCCAACTGGGCGGCTGACAGGCGCCCGGGGCCAGGGTCGATCGCGGACCACCGTGCACCCGGGCCCTCCTCGACACCGAGGAGCAGGTCCAAGCCACCTCCGAGTGGATCGGCGTCGATCAGGAGTGACCTGCGTCCATCCTGAGCTGCGGTAAGCGCAAGGTTCGCCGCGAACGTGGAGGCACCCACGCCGCCCGAGCCCCCGATCACGGCGAGTACCGATCCATCGCGGGGTGGACCCTCGGCGCAGTCCGCGAGGGCATCGGCCAGCCACCGCTCCCCCTCGGGCAGACGCACTACGTGCTCGGCTCGCAGGCGAACGGCCTGCTCCCAGACCAACCGGTCATCCGTGCGCGTGACCATCACGAGCCGTCCACGAGTGGGCAAACCACGACTGATCACCTCGGCTGCACAATCGGCGCCCACGAGGACGAGCGGGGCCTGCATCCACGCGCCTCGCACTGCCGTCTGTTCGGCACAGACCAGGACTTCGCCTGCGCGCGCGGCTGCAATGCGCACGACCGTGTCGATCACGTCCGAGTCCTCCGTGATCAGGAGGGGCCGGGTCAGGGTTGCCATGCATCAAGCCTTCGGCGAAATCACCAGGAAGGGAAGGGCGTCATCGCGCATTGTGGATACGCGTTGACGTACCGTTCTCCTGTGTCCACTGCAGCGTTTTTCGATCTTGACAAGACGATCCTGGCCACTTCCAGTTCCTTCGCCTTCGCCCGGCCTTTCCATAAGGAAGGCCTCATCGGTGCCAGCGACGTGATCCGCAGCGCGTACGCACAGTTCATGTTCCGTGCTTCAGGTGTCAGCCACGATCAGATGGAGACGATGAGGGACTACATGTCGTCCCTCATCCGCGGATGGGATGTCGCAACCGTGCAGCGCATCGTCAACGAGACTCTTGACCAAATCATCGATCCGGTCGTCTACTTCGAAGCCCTCGAGTTGATCGAATCCCACAAGGCCGCGGGACACGACGTCATTATCGTCTCGTCCTCGGGAACCGATGTGGTCGAACCGATCGGCGCCCGGCTCGGGGCGGACCTGGCGATCGGTACCCAGGTGGGAATCGAAGACGGCCGCTACACGGGGGAGATCGTGTTCTACGCATATGGCGAGGGGAAGGCCGACGCCATCAGGACGCTGGCCGAGGAGCGCGGATACGACCTGGATGCCTGCTTCGCCTACACCGACTCCATGACTGACCTCCCGATGCTGCAACTCGTGGGGAATCCGACAGCGGTGAATCCCGATAGCGAATTGCGTGCCGTCGCGCTCGATCAGGGGTGGCGGATTCATGACTTCGCTAAACCAGTTGCCCTAAAGCAGCGTGCACAGCGCACCCAGGCCGTTGCGGCGGGCGCAGGGGTGGCGATCGGCGCGGTGGCGTTAGGCCTGACCTGGTACGCGCGGCGCCGCAGCCTGCGCGCCTGAACGCGTTCGCACTCGCACGCTCGCGAATCTCTCCACGACTCGGAACGCGTCCTCCCCCGCACCCTCGATTACCCAGTCGATGTGCGGCTCACCCTCGAATTCCCAGTCCGGCCAATCCCGCAGCAGAACGGTAAGAAAGGCCCGCGCCTCGAATTCCGTGATGTTCATTCCCATGCAGGAGTGTCGCCCGAAGCCGAAGGCCAAGTGCGGTCGGCGCTCACGGTGGATATCGATCACATCGGGATCTGTCCAGATCGTCCGGTCGTGATTCGCGGACAAGTAATTGAGGAGCACGTAGTTTCCAGGATTCCGCTCCGGCATCGGCGTACCACGATCCTCGGGCAGGACACGCTCGATCGCGGGGAGTGGTGAGAGGAAGCGCACCATCTCGGAAATCGCCGCGTGGAACGCACTGGGATTCTCCAGTAGGTAGCGCCGATCGGAGGGATTCGCGACGAGGTGCCAGGTGAGTCCGGTAATGAGTGTGATCACCGTGTCCCGCCCTCCCGCGAGGAGGACATTGGCGATACCGAACATCTCGTCACGCGTCAGGCGCCGACGATCGATCTCAAGTCCCGCGATCCAATCCCACACGTCTGTGCTTGCCGGATCGGCACCAGGAGTCGGGGTTGCCGCGGTGAAGACCCGGTCCAGGTAGCTTTCGAGTAGCGCTCCGCTCCGCAGTGCATGCGCATCGGAACCGCCATCGGTACCGAGCACCCCGGATTGGTAGGCCTCGGCCGTCCAGACATCCGGGCCCCAGGAAATCCATTCCTCCAGATCCTGCGGCCGGTTGTAGATCACCGTCAAGCACGCCATGACATAGGGAAGTGCCAGGTCGCGGGCGATGTCGCCTCCGCCTCGCGCGGTGATGTTCTCGATGAGTTCCCTAGCGATGCGCTCGAAGTCCGGCGTCTTCGGCTCGATGTTCTGGCTCATGAACATCGGGCTGACTGCTTCCCGAAATTCGGTGTGCCGGGGCGGGTCGTATTCGAGGGGCACCTGTTTATAGGTGCGGGTGTCCCGGTCACCGATCAAATCACTGGAGTACGTCTCCGTGTCCTTGGCTGCCGCGCGCACAGCGTGGTATCCGCGGATCTCGCGGCGTTCGGTTGATTCACGCATCGGTCATCGCAGTCGTGTCTCGGCGGAAGACGTTCGCGTGACGGTATCAGGACTCGTGAAACTTCTACCGTTGATCAACGTTGCAGTATGCGTTACAGCGTCGTTAGATCCGGCTCGAATCCAGTGCCGCTCTTGCACCCAATGCGATAGATGTGGCAAACCACCGCGCGTACGCCACCCCCCTGTCGGGGTCACCGGATGCGTAGTCACGGATAGCGGAGACATAGGCGGGTCGACCCTGCTCCTGAATGCCGAGTTCGGGAATAGTAAATAGCGAAGGGTCCACGCCTCGCTCTGCGAGCACGATGCGAATGCATGCGCGCGCGAGCAGCCCCGTCCCCGATGCGAACGGCCTCATGTGCATGACCTCACCGTGGGTGATCGCCGCCACTGACAATGCGGGAAGTCCTTCACCGCGGGCGATCAACCGCGCCAGCTCCTGCAGCCGCGGACCCACGATCGACGCGGGTGGCACCCCACCGATCCCGAGCGGGTCCTCGGCGGCATCGTCCGACCGTGGCCTGCCCGGCTCCCCCGTTCCCAGGCTCGCGACGAGGATGGCGTGGAGGTGGGCCATCACCTGCAACGGAGCACGGGACCAGGTGGTGAGCTGTCCCGGTACGGCATCCGTCACCGCATGCGCGGCGGCGACCACCCGACCCATGGGTGAGTCGTCGTCGAAGGCCAGGTCCGCACCCTCGATGACCGCCGAGTCCCGCGCCCCCCGGGATCGCGACGATGCCGCGACCTCCGCCGCGTTGGCGCGCACGCGCCGGTCCCAGAGGACTGCATCCACGTCTGCTCGGGCGGCGTCGAGGGCGTCGCGAACGCCAGGGCGCACGATCCAGTGGGACACGACCTCACGCTAACCGCGAATGACCACTCACCCCACATGGCCTGCTCGAGTGAGCCAGAATGTGCAGGGGTCGAAGGGAGAGGTTATGTCGGACGAGGCATTGAGCAACCTACTGCGTGAGGATCGGCTGTTCCCACCACCGCCCGAGTTCGCGGCTCGTGCGAATGCCAAGGGATCGATGTACGACGAGGCCTCGGCCGATCGTCTCGGCTTCTGGGCGGAGCAGGCGCACCATCTCCACTGGGACGCACCCTTCACCGAGGTGCTCGATTGGTCGAACGCACCGTTTGCGAAGTGGTTTGTTGGCGGGAAACTCAACGTCGCCTATAACTGCGTGGACCGTCATGTGGAGTCAGGGCACGGATCGCAGGTCGCTCTCCGGTTCGAGGGTGAGCCCGGTGACCGACGCGACGTCACCTACAACGAGCTCATGAACGACGTCTGCAAGGCGGCGAATGCGCTGATCGAACTCGGCGTTAAGGGCGGCGATCGCGTGGCGATCTACATGCCAATGATCCCGGAGGCGATCGTCGCGATGCTCGCATGCGCCCGTATCGGCGCACCCCACTCCGTGGTGTTCGCTGGATTCAGCGCCGAGGCCCTGCGTAGCCGCATTGAGGATGCACAGGCCACGCTCGTCATAACAGCCGACGGCCAGAACCGGCGTGGCTCGGTCATGCCACTCAAGCCCGCTGTCGATGAAGCGGTCGATGCCTCCCCGTCGGTGCAACGCGTCCTCGTGGTCCGCCGCACGGGCAATGAGGTGCCATGGCACGACCGAGACGTGTGGTGGCACGACATCGTCGATCGTCAGTCGAGCAGCCATACCCCGGAGGCCTTCGACTCCGAGCATCCGTTGTTCATCCTCTACACATCTGGGACCACCGGGAAGCCGAAGGGCATCCTGCACACCTCCGGCGGCTACCTGACCCAGGCCTCGTTCACACACCGCAGCGTCTTCGACCTCAAGCCCGATAGCGACATCTACTGGTGCACCGCCGATATCGGCTGGGTCACCGGGCACAGCTACATCGTCTATGGACCACTCGCCAATCGCGTCACGCAGGTCGTCTATGAGGGCACACCGGACACCCCGGCGAAGGATCGCTTCTGGGACATCATCGAGCGGCATCGCGTTACGATCTTCTACACGGCACCCACCGCGATTCGCACGTTCATGAAGTGGGGTGACGAACTCCCGGGCAAGCACGACCTGACCTCACTTCGCCTCCTCGGTTCGGTGGGCGAACCGATCAACCCCGAGGCCTGGATCTGGTACCGCGACACCATTGGAGGGGGCCACTGCCCCATCGTCGACACCTGGTGGCAAACCGAGACCGGCGCCATCATGATCTCGCCGCTGCCCGGAGTCACCGCGTGCAAGCCAGGCTCGGCCATGCGTCCACTGCCCGGGATCGGTGCGGCCGTGGTCAACGACGCAGGAACTCCGCTGGGCAACGGGAATGGCGGTTACCTCGTACTCACTGAACCGTGGCCGTCGATGCTGCGCGGGATCTGGGGGGATGACCAGCGCTACATCGATACCTATTGGTCGCGGTGGCCGCAGTACTACTTCGCAGGCGACGGCGCCAAACTGGATGAGGATGGCGCGATCTGGGTGCTGGGTCGGGTAGACGACGTGATGAACGTCTCCGGACATCGCATCTCCACCACGGAAGTGGAGTCGGCGCTCGTATCCCATCCGAAAGTGGCCGAGGCTGCCGTCGTGGGAGCCAGCGATGAGATGACCGGCCAGGGAATCGTCGCATTCGTCATCCTGCGCGGTGGCGTCGACGATGGAGAGGGACTCGCGAAGGAGTTCCGCGCGCACGTGGCCAAGGAGATTGGCCCGATCGCGAAGCCCCGTCAGATCCTCATCGTCCAGGAGCTCCCGAAGACGCGCTCGGGCAAGATCATGCGGAGGCTGCTGCGCGATGTCGCCGAGAACCGCAATCTCGGTGACGTCACCACCCTGGCCGACCCCACCGTGATGAATCTGATCGCGGGTGGGATGAGCACGGCTCAGCCCGAGGACTGAACCCGGGCGAAACCGACTCACCTGGATAGGGTCGCGACATGGAGCGGCGCGAGTTCCTTACCCGCCCCTCACTGCGTGAGCGCGGGTGGGTGCTGTCCTATCTCCGCGATGAGACGATCGGTGGACTGCTGCTCATCACCGCAGCGCTTATCGCTCTCGTCTGGGCGAATTCCCCGTGGGGCGACACGTATACATCCCTCGTCGACCTGCAGGTCGGACCTAGCTCACTCGGGTTGAACCTGTCTCTCGGAGTGTGGGCAGCGGATGCGCTGCTCGCCGTCTTCTTCTTCGTGGTTGGTCTCGAGCTCAAACATGAACTCGTTGTCGGATCGCTGAGTAAGGCATCGCAAGCGATCGTGCCGGCTGCGGCGGCTATCGGCGGTATGGCTGTGCCCGCGTTGATCTTCGTCGGTGTCAATGCCTCGATGAACAGGGGCGACCTCACCGGTTGGGGGATCCCGATGGCCACCGACATCGCGTTCGCCCTCGCCGTGTTGGCGGTCTTCGGTCGGAGATTGCCCGTGGCGCTACGCGCATTCCTGTTGACCCTCGCCGTGGTGGACGATCTCGGCGCGATCGCCGTGATCGCCGTGTTCTACTCGGACAAGTTCAACGCCTACTGGTTCGGCGCAGCGATCCTCACCTTCGCGATCTACGCCCTCGCCCAGCGCGCCCGATGGACATCACCATGGTTCTACGTACCCCTGGCGCTCCTCGCCTGGTACTTCACATTCCGCAGCGGTGTGCACGCGACGGTCGCGGGGGTGATCCTGGGTCTCCTCACTCGAGTGCGAACCGACTCCGGCGAGTTGGCCTCCCCGGCAGATCGTTTGTCCCATCGCATCCACCCATGGAGCGCCGGTATTGCCGTACCGCTCTTCGCATTCCTCGCGGCCGGGGTGGATCTACGTGCCATAGGCATCCTGAGCGCCTTCGCCGAGCCGGTGGCCCTGGGCATCCTGATCGGCCTGGTTGTCGGGAAACCCATCGGCGTGCTCGCAGGGGCCTGGCTCACTGCGCGATTCACCCGCGCATCCCTCGCACCCGGCATCGCGTGGCGTGATGTCGCCGCGATCGGCGTGCTCGCGGGTATCGGATTCACCGTGGCGCTCCTAATCGCCGAACTCGCATACGAGGGGAGCCCGATGCTGCTCGAGCCTGCGAAGGGCGCGATCCTCGGGGCATCATTGGTCGCGACCGCTCTCGCCGCGATTGTGCTCACCGCGCGGCGCCGTCACTACGACCGGTTCGCGGCTGTCGAAGAGGCCGACATCGATGCCGACGGCATCCCCGACGTCTACCAGAACCCGACTGATCCGGACCCCCGCTAGCCTGACCCCATGGACGGCCAGCCCAGCATCGGTGCGCTCATCGGCACCACCGTGTCCCAGGCCAAGCGTCTGGCCAGCGCGCAGGCGGCCTTGGTCAAGGCGGAATTGCAGCAGACCGGGCAGGACGTTGCGAAGGTATCGATCTTCGGACTGATCGCGATCGGTGCTGTCAGTACTGCGAGTCTGTTCCTGCTCGTTGCTGCTGCCCTGGGTCTCGTCGCTGCGGGACTCGCACCATGGCTGTCCTTCCTGATCGTCGCGGGTGGCTTGATCCTCATCGCGGTGATCGCGGGACTGGTTGCCGCGAACAACGCCAAGAAGATTCGCGGCCCGAAACTCGGTGTAGCGGAGCTTGAGAAGACGCAGCAGGCCATCGCGCAAAGCGTCAGCAACCAGTAGCGCGTGCCCATCAGCCCCGAGCAAGTGCTCCGCGCGGAAGGGCCGTGGCGGCACCGGGATCTCTCCGCGAACGGTTCCCTCTTCCACATCGTCGAGCAGGGCGAGGGCCCCTTGGTCGTCCTGCTGCACGGCTTTCCGCAGTTCTGGTGGACCTGGCGCCACCTGATCCCAGTGCTCGCGGACCAGGGATTCCGGGTTGTCGCCATCGACATGCGCGGCTACGGAGCCTCCGACCACCCCCCGCATGGGTACGACCCGGTGACGCTCGCGAGAGACACCGCCGCCATCATCCGCAGCCTCGGTGAGGATCGGGCGACGGTGATCGGCCACGGTTGGGGGGGTGTCGTGGCATGGACCCTCGGCGTGACCCATCCCGAGCTGACCGATGGCATCGTCGCCGTCAACGCACCGCATCCGCGGCGCATGCGTCATGCGATGCTGACCGATCGCGGCCAGCGAAGGGCGATGGGCTTCATCTGGGGCCTGCAGCTCCCCTTCTGGCCGGAACGGACACTGCGCTCATCCGGCGCAGCACGCATCGAGCACTTCCTCCGCACATGGTCCGCCGATGACGGCTGGTTGGATCCCGACGCCCTCGAGCGATACCGAACGGCTTTCCTGCGTTGGCCCACGGCTCACACGGCGATTGAGTCCTACCGATGGGCTGTCCGCTCGGTCTATCGCTCGGACGGCGTGAACTACATGGCGCGAATGGAGACACCACTGACCACGGACGTGCTCGTAGTCACGGGGTCGAAGAATCCTGTCGTCCGAGCCGATACCTTCGCCGAGTGCGAGGAGTATGTGACGGGGTCGTACACGCAGCGTGATCTAGCTGCGGGTCATTTCGTGCACGAGGAACGTCCCGATGAATTCCACGAAGTCGTTGTCGAGTGGCTAATTGCGCGATGACGAACGCACCACGACGTCGCAACTTCCGTTGGCGACGGGCTCGGTGCCAGCGAGGGCACTCGCCTCGGCGATGACCTGACTGGTCAAGGCGTAGGCGACGTTCGGCGTGCCCACACCGGCGGCGAAGACCATGCCGGCGACGCGCCCGTCCTCGGTCAGCACCGGCCCACCCGAGATTCCCGGCATCACCTCACCCCGCAGCACGTACACCTCGCGCCGCACACCCGGCTCACCATAGATCGACTCCCCCCGGGTGACCGCCACGTCCCGCACACGTGCCGGCTTCGCGGTGAACCGGCTGCCACCGGGAAACCCCGCGGTCACAACGGATGTCCCGCGCTCAAGCGGAGCAAGGACCAGATCCATCGGGGGCGCCTCAAGGTCCGGGGCACTGAGCAGCGCGATATCGGTGTCGGGATCGAAGTAGACGACCGTGGCAGCAACGGAGGAGATGCCGGAGCGGACTCTGACCCTCAGATCGGAAGTGCCGGCCACCACATGCGCATTCGTAGCGATCACTCCCCGCTCCAGCACGAAGCCCGATCCGGAGACGACCTGGTCGCACTTCCTGGCATCGCCCACGATCTTCACGATGGACGATCGGGATTGCTCCACCACGGGATCAACGACGGCAGCATCGGGAGCGTCGACCTCGGGAGACAGCACCTCTCCCGCACCTGCCACGATCCGCGGAACCGCGGTCTCGGCCAAAGTTCCCGTCACGTCGTAGAAGGCATCGCGTGCCTGGCTGGGCACGACAGAATCCAGGGTCGTCAGCACACGCGAGGAGCTGACCTGATCACTGACAACCGCGAACGGCGCGTAGGCGAGCGCGGAGGCCAGCACCCAGAGCATCACGGCCAGCGCGATGACATTCAGGCCGGCACCGAGCACGTGGTCGACAAGGCGAGCCGGCTTCCACACGACGACAGTCCGGATCCGCTGGCCCAGGATCGACAGGAGCACCTGCCCGAAGATCGCGCCGAGCACCACGGCACCGACGAGCGCGATGAGACGAAGGGTCGATGGTTCGATCCATTCCTCGATTCGCGCGGGGAGGAGCCAGATGACGAGGGCGCCACCCCCCAGGAAGCCGATGAAGGAGAACACCCCGGCGATAAAGCCCTGGCGCCACCCGGTCCACGCGAAGATCACGAAGGCCCCGATGAGCACCCAGTCGATGATGGCCATAGCGCTCCATCATGACCGTGGGATCAGCCGGACAGCGTGATGACGCGCTCGGAGTCCCAGGGTTCCTCCCACCCTGCCTCGCGCAGCAGACCGTTCAGGATTCCGGCCGTGAAACCCCAGACGAGCATCGAGGAGACTTCGAATCCCGGGCTGACGAAACCCGAGGGATGGCGGACGGAGCACCTATTCCCCGCTGCCGCCAGGTCTCGAATCGGGATCCGGTGCACCGACGAGATCTCATTCAGATCCGTGGCGCTCACCTCGTGCGGTGCACGCCAGAGTGCGAGGACCGGACTGACAACGAAGTCACTGACCGGGATCAGCAGATCCGGGAGCAGAGCGAAGGGGGTGACCTCATCCTGCGCCACCCCGATCTCCTCGTATGTCTCCCGGAGTGCGGCATCGACGGAGTCGGTGTCCGAAAGTTCCACGACACCACCGGGAAACGCAGGTTGGCCGGAGTGGAGCGCGTCTCCCCCCGCCCGCTGCACGAGTACCACCTCGGGCCCCTCGCCGAGGAGGATCAAGACCGCAGCGTGACGACCCGCACCCGTCGTCGGGACGAACCGGGTGAGCTGCGACACGTGCGTCGATGATGCGAACTGGGCAACTGGTTGGACCCAGGTGGGAAGGGAGTCCGCGGGTACGAGTAACTCACCGGTGCTGCGCCAGGTCACGAGGGCAGATGCTCCGCAATGAGCGCGTCGAGAGTCTCGCCATCCGGGATCGCTCCATCGAAGCGCCCGGTGATGGTGCCCTCGGAGTCGATGAAGAAGGTGACGGGCGGTCCGGTAATCAAGAGCGAAGCGCGCGTCAAACCGGCTGGATCGACCACCGAGGGGAAGCGCACTCCGACGTCCTTGAGGAGTTCGAGGGACTTGACCGGATCGTCCTGGATGGTCACGCCGAGGAATTGGATGTCGGCGTACTTCTCGTCTCCCGCGGCGAGAATCGGCATCTCATCGACGCAGGGCGGACACCACGACGCCCAGACGTTCACCACGAGCGGCGTCCCCCGCAGCGCGGCGAGATTCACGGCGGGCCCACCGCCCAGACAGGGGAACTCCTCGTCGGGGAGTCCCGGCACTGTCGGCGCACCGGGCTCTGTCGCGAGTGGACATGGCTCGAGGTTCAATTCGGCGGCCAGATCCGCGACCACGTCGCCCCTCGTCATGGTCACGTCGGCCATTGCCGGAGGCGACTCGCTGACACGCACCCCGGCGGCGTCGCTCGCCTGCGCACATCCGGTCAACGCCACGGTGAATAGCAGTGGAATCCACGGGCGCATCCCCCCAGGGTACGTCCGACCCCCCATGGACCCGCACGTCGTCATAGGCAACAATCGGGCTGAGGGAGGAAACATGGATGGAGTGTTGAGCGCAAGCCCGCTCTTCGCTGCACTCGACGACGAGGGTGCGCGCGCACTGCGCGAGACCCTGGTCGAGAAACATGTCCTCAAGGGTCAAACACTCTTCGAAGAGGGTGAACCCGGTGACCGGCTCTACGTCATCCTCGATGGGAAGGTGAAGCTCGGACACTCCTCCCCCGACGGCCGCGAATCCCTGATGGCGGTTCTCGGACCCGGTGAGATGTTCGGTGAGTTGAGTTTGTTCGATCCGGGTAAGCGCGCCGCAACCGCCACCGCATTGACCGACGCCTCCGTCCTCGAGTTGAGCAACGAACAGTTGATGCCATGGCTCGCCGGACGCCCTGAGGTCGCAGCCGCTCTGCTGCAGGCGTTGGCCCGGCGTATCCGACGCACCAACGAGGCGATGGCCGATCTCGTTTTCTCCGACGTCCCCGGCCGTGTTGCGAAAGCACTCATGGATCTCGGAGAGAAATTCGGCACCGTCACTCCCGAGGGTCTGCTGGTCACCCATGACATGACTCAGGAGGAGATCGCGCAACTCGTCGGTGCCTCGCGCGAGACGGTGAACAAAGCCCTCGCGGACTTCACCCAGCGCGGGTGGGTCCGACTCGAGTCGCGCCAGGTCGTGATTCTCGATGTCGAGCGTCTACGGCGCAGAGCGCGCTAAGTACGCCACCTGCGCGCGCACCGTCAAGACCGCCGCGGCGCGCACGGCATCGGGAACATCCGCGTAGACGATGTCGACGATCTCCTCGACATCGGCGCCGTCGGACCACACGGCGTGCACCTGCGCAAGACGCATGGCCCGATGATCCTGATACGCGGTCACGACTCCGACCGGGTCATCGAGCACGGGTCCGTGGCCGGGGAGGAGTGAGGCAACACCGTTGTCGGCGCAGAAGGTCCGTAGTGCCTCGAGGCTCGCGAGGTACGCACCGAGGTCGCCGTCCGGATAGGCGACGACTGTGGTTCCCCGGCCGAGAACGGTGTCGCCGGTGAGAACACAGTCACCCACGACCAGGCACACGCTGTCGGAACTGTGTCCTGGCGTTGCGAGCACGGAGACGCCACGGCCCCCGATGTCGAAGACCTCACCGTGACTTAGTACCTCCGGATTCCGCGCGTGGGCGGGATCGAAGGAGAAGCGCGGATCCCACGCTCGCACCGGTACGCCGAGACGTTCTGCCAGAGTGCGGGCGCTCTCCGAGTGATCGATGTGACCGTGGGTTAGCAGGATCATGCGCGGAGTCTCGGCACGTTGCTCGCATGCGGCGAGCATTGACGCATGGTGATCCGAGTTCTCCGGGCCCGGATCCACCACGACGCACACGCCAGCTTCCCCGACGATCCAGGTGTTGGTCCCTTCGAGGGTCCATGGCGATGGATTGGGGGCGAGCACGCAGTGGGCGTACGCGCGCGCGCTGCCGCCCGTCCACTGTGCATCGGGGCCCGGGAGGACCCTGCCGCTCATCGGACCGCCACCCCCTCGACCTCCGCATAGCCGGGGCCGACTATGTCGCGGGCGAGCACGGCACCGGTATCCGCGTGCACGATGTCCCAGATCAGCACCCCCTCGACATCACGCGGGCGCGGGAGTTTCGGCGTAATCGACGGCACGGGTTCGCCGGAGGTGAGTCGTTCCATTAGAGCGAGGACTTCGACTGTCGGGCGCAACATGGGAAGTCGCCCCCGATCGTGCTCAGCGCGTGCATGCGCCGGCGTCAGCCACACCACCTCGTCCGCTTCCGTGGTCACGAGTTCCCCCGGCTCGGACACCTCCGCGTGGAAGAAGCGCACGTCGAAGCGGCATGACTCGAATTCCGGGGTGATCCAGTGATCAATGAGTCGGGCGTCGCCACGTACCTCGATACCCACTTCTTCCCGAGCCTCGCGGAGGGCACAGGCCCGGTAGGGATCCTCGGCAGCGCGATCGATCTGCTCGAGTCGACCACCAGGGAAGACGTACATCCGAGGCGCAAACGCCATCGTCTCGACGCGGCGCATCATCAGCACCTCGTCACCGCGGGACAGCACGATCGTTGCCGCCGGCAGCGGTTCCGGGGGTGTCCACGCGCCGTCGCCCCGCGCGATCGAGGTCAACCGGCTACGCAGATCCACGAATCAGTCGACTACTTCGACGATCATCTCGACCTCGACGGGTGCGTCGAGGGGCAGCGACACCACACCCACAGCGGAGCGAGCGTGCACCCCACCTTCGCCGAAGGCGAGGACGAGCAGGTTGCTTGCCCCGTTGATGACGAGCGGCTGAGCGGTGAAGTGATCGGCGCTGGCGACGAAACCCACAACCTTCACGACGCGCACGACCTTGTCGAGATCGTCGATGACACTACGAACCGCCGCGATGGCATTGAGTGCCGAGATCTGGGCGAGGTCGGCCGCCTCCTCCGCCGTCAGATCGGTGCCCACCTTGCCGTGACGCGGAAGCTCCCCGTTCACGAACGGCAGTTGACCGGAGACGTAGACGTAGTTCCCGGTGCGGAGCGCGGGCGTGTACGAAGCCAGCGGGGTCGCAACCGTCGGGATGGTGAACCCCTCGTGGGCGAGGCGCTCTTCGACGGAGGACATCAGCCCACCGGCCGCTTGAGGTAGGCGACCATGTTCTCCGGGTTGGGCCCGGGGACCACCTGGACGAGTTCCCAGCCATCCTGACCCCAGGTGTCGAGGATCTGCTTGGTGGCGTGGATGAGCAGTGGCACGGTTGCGTATTCCCAGCGAGTCATGCCACCACAGTAGCGATCGAGAACCGACGTCCGTGGCCGTCTACTGTGCTCAGGTGACTGTGCCCCCGGCCGACCTGCATGTCGTGAGTGGCAAGGGCGGAACAGGTAAGACGACGGTCGCTGCAGCATTGGCTCTCGCCCTCGCGGCTGAGGGCAGGCGCACCCTGCTGATGGAGGTCGAAGGCAGACAGGGAATCGCGCAGCTCTTCGACGTCCCTCCCCTCCCCCACGCCGAGACCCGCGTGGCTGTGGCCCCCGAGGGCGGCGAAGTCTGGGCACTCGCGGTCGACCCTGAGGATGCGCTGCTGGACTACCTCGAGATCTTCTACAACCTTCGTCGCGCAGGAAGTGCGCTACGCAAGATGGGCGCAATCGACTTTGCCACCACCATCGCACCCGGTCTACGCGACGTTCTCCTCACCGGAAAGGCCATCGAGGTCGTGCGCCGAAAGGACAAGGGGCACGGCTACGACGCAGTGGTGCTCGACGCCCCACCCACGGGCCGGATCACTGCATTCCTGAACGTGAACACCGAGGTCTCCGGACTTGCACGCATGGGCCCGATCCACAATCACGCTGAACTCGTGATGAGCGTGATCGCCTCACCGCGCACCGCCGTGCATCTGGTCACACTGTTGGAGGAGATGCCCGTCCAGGAGACCTTGGATGGCATCCAGGAACTTCGCGAAGCGCATCTGCCCCTCGGCGCGATCCTCGTCAACATGGTGCGTCGCAGTTCCCTGGACGAGGACGACCTGATGCGCGCCTCATCGGGATTGGCGATCGCCGACCAACTGCGCAGCGCCGGGATCATCCGGGACACCGACGCGGTGGCCGCCCTTCTCGTCGATGAGGCGCGAGATCTGGCCCAGCGGCTCACCCTCGAAGACACCGAGCGGGATCGTCTGGCGACAACGGGGCTCCCCGTTCTCGAGTTGCCGCTCCTCCGTGGTGGAGTGGATCTCGGTGGACTCTTCACCCTCGCGGCCCACCTCCGAGGTGTGTCGTGAGCGACTTCGACCTCGATGCACTTATCGATGATCCCCTTATCCACACGATCGTGTGCACCGGCTCCGGTGGCGTCGGGAAGACCACGACGGCAGCAGCCCTCGGGGTGCGTGCCGCCGAACGTGGACGTCGGGTCTGCGTTCTCACCATCGATCCTGCGAAGCGCCTCGCCCAGGCGATGGGCCTGTCACGTCTGGATAACTCACCGCGCCCCGTCTCCGGGGTCATCCACGGAACCCTCGACGCGATGATGCTGGATATGAAGAGGACTTTCGACGAGGTTGTCGAGGGTCATGCCGATCCTGAACGAGCAGCACAGATCCTGGCGAATCCGTTCTATCAAGCACTGTCCTCGTCCTTCGCCGGAACGCAGGAATACATGGCGATGGAGAAACTAGGTCAACTTCGGAGTCAATCGGATGCGGATGGCACCTGGGATCTGATCATCGTCGACACCCCGCCGTCGCGTAATGCACTCGACTTCCTCGATGCACCGAAGCGTCTCGGAACCTTCCTCGATGGGCGCTTCATCCGCATCCTGACCGCACCGGCGCGTGGAGCCGGTCGCAGTCTGGGCCGGTTGGCAGCGATGGGTTTTGGCATTTTTACGAACGTCTTGAGCAAAGTGCTCGGCGCGCAAGTACTCGCGGATGTCGGCACCTTCGTCGCGGCCATCGACACCACGTTCGGGGGCTTCCGTGAACGTGCCGATGCCACATATGCACTGCTGAAGGAGCGGGGAACCGCCTTCGTGGTGGTGGCGACTCCGGAACCGGACGCCCTGCGGGAGGCCGCGTATTTCGTCGAGCGTCTCCGCACCGATGACATGCCCTTAGCCGGGCTCGTGGTCAATCGTGTGCAAGAGGTCTCACCCCTTCTAGGGGCGGATCAGGCGACGGCTGCAGCCCGGGAGCTCGAGGCGAGTGGCGCAGCATCCTCGGAGGAGGGCCGCATCACGGCGGCATTGCTGCGCGAGCACGCCGCGCGCATTCAGACGGCCGCTCGCCAGGAGCATGTGATCGGTCGTTTCACCGCGGCGCACCCGCTGGTCGCGATCGCACGCGTTCCGGCACTTCCCGAAGATGTGCACGACCTCGCCGGTCTCCGGCGGATCGGTGAGTTGTTCTAGCTCGCCCGCTCGCGTGAGGTCAGGATGATCTGACCGTCGTATTCGCTTTGCGCGGTCTGCAGGAGATTGCGCCATGACGTGACGTTCGGTCGACGGCGCAGGAGAGCGCGACGCTCGCGCTCGGTCATGCCGCCCCACACCCCGAACTCGACGCGATTATCGAGGGCATCCGCGAGGCACTCGGTGCGGACGGAACAGCCGACGCAGATCGCCTTGGCGCGGTTCTGCGCGGCACCTTGCACGAACAGGGCATCGGGATCACAGGTGCGGCACGCCGCGTGGGCCGCCCAGTCGCTATCGAGCACGGTGTCCCTCCCCACCCCGGCTGCACCCCGGAGGTGGATGAACTATGGCCGCCCGACGATAGGGGGGTCAATAGTCCGGTTGATAACACTTTCGTCTCACCCGTCCCGTGTTTCCCGCGTTTCCCAGGAACCCCCGGGACAGCGGACACGCGGGCCCGCCCGGTCCCTGCCGTCAGTGCCACCCGCGGCCCCCTCGGCCTCCCCGCGCCCAGGAACCCTGCTGCCTACGCTGGAGTCTGATGAGAGTGCGAGCGACCCCAGCGACCCTGCTGGGCCGGGTCCTGGTCCTGGCCCTGGGCTCGGTTGTGGCCGGGGTCATCCTCGGCCTGATGCTGCTCCCGATCGCGGGGGGCGCCGGTGTCCTCACCCGCGACGCCGTACGCCAGTTCGAGACCCTGCCGGCAACCCTGGCCGAGCCACCCCTGCCGGAGCGCACGGTGATCCTGGCCTCCGATGGTTCGCTGATCGCCCAACTCTTCTACCAGAACCGCATCGAGGTCCCGTTCGAGAGCATTTCGCCGGCGATGCGGCAGGCGATCATCGCCATCGAGGATTCACGGTTCCTCGATCACAACGGCGTCGATGTCCGAGGTATCGCTCGCGCACTTGCCCGGAACACATCCGCAGGCGGCATTCAGGAAGGCGCATCGACCCTGACGATGCAATACGTCAAGAACGTGCTCGTCAACCAAGCCACGAACTCCGATGAACTCGAGGCCGCGCGCGGGGACAACACCGCGCGCAAGATCCGTGAGGTGCGCTTCGCCATCGCCCTCGAGAAGCGCTACACGAAGCAGGACATCCTCGCCCGCTACCTCAACATCGCCTACTTCGGATCGGGTGCCTACGGCGTTGAAGCTGCCGCTCGTCGGTATTTCGATAAGGCGGCGGCGGAGCTCACACCGGTGGAAGCGGCAACCCTCGCGGGGATCGTGAAACAACCCACTACATACGACCCCTTGCGCAATCCGGAACGCAGCCAGGAGCGACGCAACGTCGTCCTGAACCGCATGGCCATTCAGGGGTACCTCGCTCCGGATGAGGCGGCTCGACTCAAGGAGATCCCGATCCAGGAGACCCTGAACCCGCGTGCCGTCTCGAACGGCTGCACGTCTTCCTACGCCCCCTTCTTCTGCGATTACGTCCTCCAGACGATCAGGACAGATCCGGTCTTCGGTGCAACCGCCGAGGAACGAGAGGCATTCCTGCGTCGCGGTGGATACACGATTCGCACCACCCTCGACCCCGTCGCGCAGCGGGGTGCCACAGAAGCCGTGAACTCCTTCATCCCCATCGATGACCCCAGTCGGAAAGCCGCAGCAATCACCATGATCGAACCGGGCACCGGTCGGATCATCGCGATGACGCAGAACCGCGAATGGGGAACCACGGGGGTCGGAAAGACCGCCTACAACTACAACGTCGGCCAGGCCATGGGTGGCACCATCGGCATGCAGGCTGGCTCGACATTCAAGATCTTCACTCTGGCTGCAGCCTTGAATGCGGGCATCTCCCCCTACGAGGCCATCCCCTCGCCGAGTCCGAACACCTTCACGAATTTCGTGAATTGCGAGACCGGTGCGATCTTCCCGCCGGTCACCGTGAACAACAGCACGACGTCGGGAACGCTCAACATGGCGCAGGCCACCGCCTACTCCACCAACACCTACTTCATGGCGATCGAGGAGAGGGCCGGGATCTGCTCAGTCGCGGACATGGCGGAGTCAGTGGGCGTGTATCGAGGGAATGGGGAACCGCTAAGCCGAGTCCCCTCACTCACGCTTGGGTCGGTAGAGGTCACACCTCTGGAGATGGCGAATGGATACGCCACGTTCGCCGCGCACGGGCAGTACTGCGCACCGATCGCGATCATCGATCTCATCGACCGCGCTGGGACGTCCCTTCCTGTTCCCTCCGCCGGGTGCCGTCAGGTGGTTCCGCGCCCCGTTGCCGATTCAGTGACCGAGCTTCTCGTCGGTGTGGTCGACGGGCCGCTCGGTGGTCGGACAGGTGCCCGCATGTCGTTGGGTGATCGACCTGCCGCGGGCAAGACCGGTACCACGAACGAATCCGCCGCGGTCTGGTTCGCCGGTTACACACCGCAACTCGCGGCTGCTGTCTGGGTGGGTGATCCGCGAGGGGGTTTCGCGTACCCGATGAAGGACATCACGATCAACGGCACCTACTACCGTCAGGTGTTCGGTGGCAGCCTGCCGGGACCGATCTGGAAGCAGTCGATGGAGACCGCCCTCGGGTCCAAGCCCGTGTTGCGGTTCTCCCTCGAGACGGATCAGGTGACGTCACTCACCACGACCCCGAAGGTGCCCGATCTCTCCGGGTTGCTCACCCCCGAGGAGATCCAGGCCGCCCTGACCGAGGGTGGCTTCGTGCTGGGCGCGGTGACTCCGGCGGATGGTCCGGGCGCCGCAGGCCAGGTGATCGGCCAGTCTCCTGCGCCCGGAACGCGATCGGCGCCGGGCACACAGGTGACGGTCATCGTCGGCAGCGGCATCAGCGTGGTCCCCGAGGTGCGCGGGGCGCCATTGCAGGATGCCACCACATTGATGAACAAGGCGGGTTTCCAGGTGACATCCGTGACCGCCGATGCGCCGAATCTCGAGCCGGGCACAGTCATCGCCCAGTCAAGTGACCTGAACACCCTGCTGCCCTACGGCACCGTGATCACGTTGACGGTCGCCGCGAGTGGACCGAGTCCGGGCGCGGTTGATACCAACGCTCCCCGCCCGCAGGGCTAGGAGTTCGTCACATTCCCAACGCGGACTTGACCAAGGCGGCCACCTGTCCGCCGTCGGCTTTCCCCTTTACCTGCGGTTGCACGATCTTCATGACCTGGCCCATCGCCGCGCCTCCCGAAGCACCGGTCGCCGCGACCTGGGCCACCGCCGCATCGACGATGGCGCGCACCTCGTTCTCGCTCAACTGCTCGGGGAGGTAACCGTCGATGACCGCCAACTCGGCACGCTCACGCGCGGCCAACTCCGGACGTTGCGCGGCGTCGTAGGCCTCCGCAGCCTCCTTGCGCTTCTTGGCTTCGCGGCCGAGCACCGTCACCACATCCTCATCGGTGAGGACTCGCGCCGACTTTCCCGAGACTTCCTCGTTGGTGATGGCGGTCAGCACCATCCGCAAAGTGCTCGAGGACACCTCGTCACGGGCCTTCATGGCGGTGGTCAGATCAGCCTGGATGCGGTCCTTCATGCTCGTCATGGGTACATCCTGGCAGCGCATGGGAGACTAGGCGGATGCGCCGGACCGTTCTGACCTCCGCAGCCGTCCTGGCCGCAGGTGTCGCGGGCCTGGCCTACGCGCGCTGGGAGGCGCAGAACTTCACGCTTCGACGGGCCACGGTGCCCGCGCTACGCGAGGGACAACCTCCGCTGCGCATGCTGCACCTCTCAGATCTCCACCTCGTTCCGGGGCAACATCGCAAGCAAAGGTGGGTTCGATCGCTGCTCGAGTTGCGTCCCGACGTCGTCGTGGTCACAGGTGACTTCCTGTCCCACGCCGAGGCGATCCCCGACGTCCTGCGCACCCTCGAGCCGCTCTTCGACATCCCCGGGGCCTTCGTCCTGGGCAGCAACGACTACTTCGGCCCGAGGCCGATCAACCCGGTGAAGTACCTCTCCGGCCCATCGCAACTTGAACCGCGACGCCCCATGTTGCCCTGGACCGACCTCGTGGGAGGACTCACGGACGCCGGGTGGATCGACCTGTCGAACACGCGTTCAACACTGAAGGCCGACGGTCGCGAGATCGACGTGCGCGGTGTCGATGACCCGCACATCGGGCGCGACGACTACTCCCAGGTCGCCGGCGCCTTCGCCGAGGACGCGGATCTCGCCCTCGCGGTGACGCACGCCCCGTACCTCCGCGTGCTCGACCCGATGGCTGCGGACGGCGCGGACCTGATCGTCGCCGGCCACACGCACGGCGGCCAATTGCGGGTTCCCGGATACGGCGCCCTCGTCACGAACTGTGATTTGGACACCAAGCGCGCCCGTGGGCTCTCCTCGCATGGCGATAGCGCGCTCCATGTCTCCGCGGGCTTGGGAACGAGTCCGTACGCGCCATTCCGGTTCGCATGTCCACCCGAAGCGACTCTGCTCACGCTCACGTCCGGACGACACCTACGCCCGCATGGGGTTTAACCTTGTAAATCTTACGTCTGACGTGTAAATTTCAAGTATGATCCCCCGTTCGCTCGCAGCCACCATCACGGATGACCTCCGCGAGGTCCCGGTCGTGGTCCTCGTCGGACCTCGGCAAATCGGGAAAACCACGCTGGCGCGCACCCTTGACCCCTCAGCGGCCTACCTCGACATGGAGAGACCCGCCGACAGGGCCAGACTGTCTGATCCCGACGCCTACCTTCGTGGCCGCGCCGGCCAGTTGACCGTGATCGACGAGGTCCATCGCGTGCCGGACCTGTTCCCGATCCTGCGAGGCGTGGTCGATGACCGGAGAGCCGCTGGCGAGCGCGGAGGACACGCGCTCCTCCTGGGATCGGCGGGGCTCGACCTCATCGAACGGTCGGGGGAAACTCTGGCGGGTCGGATTCGGGTTCGCGAACTGACCGGCGTGAGTGCAAAAGAGTTCGCGGACCTTGAGTCGCTGTGGCTACGCGGCGGATTTCCTGATTCCCTCATGGGAGACTCGGACGCCGCGAGTTTGCGTTGGCGTCAAGACTTGATTGAGTCGTATCTCGTCCGTGAAGTGCCAATGTTCGGTCCTCGATTGCCCGCGAAAACGATTGAACGCCTCTGGGTCATGCTCGCGCATATGCAAGGCGGCATGCTCAATCGAAGCCGGCTGGCTCAATCGCTCGGCGTATCGGGTAACGCAGTCTCGCGGTATCTCGATCTTCTCGAGGATCTTCATCTTGTCCGCCTTCTGCCACCGTGGTCCGGCAACGTCGGCAAGCGATTGGTGCGCTCCCCAAAAGTCTATGTCCGCGATAGCGGCCTTGTTCATGCGCTACTCGACCTGCCCACTCTCGACGCCCTCCTGGGACACCCCGTCGTGGGTGGATCATTCGAAGGTTGGGTCATCGAGCAAGTTGCGTCGAGCCAGGACACCGGGTCGCTCATGTACTACCGAACGCAGGCCGGCGCCGAGGCCGATGTGGTCATCGAGCGCGGAGGCCGGGTGGACACGGTTATTGAAATCAAGCGGTCGAGCGCGCCAACGATGAGCCGAGGCTTCCGAACAGCCCTGGAAGATCTCAAACCCCGGCGGTCCTTCGTGGTCTACCCGGGCGAGGAACGCTTCTCGCTGACATCGGCGGTCGAGGCGATCGGGGTTCGGGAGCTCATGTCTGAGCTCGCTTACGACGGGTCATAGTCGACTGGGTGCTGGCGCACACATACTTTCGGGTGCCTGGATGATCCCCATAGGCCAGACCGGTACACCGAAAACTAGCCGCGTGTTCGTCGGCTAGACTCCCCAGGCTCGCCAGCACGGCGACTCGGGGTGTGGCGCAGCTTGGTAGCGCGCTTCGTTCGGGACGAAGAGGTCGTGGGTTCGAATCCCGCCACCCCGACTCAGCAGACAGTCGAGAACTCGACTGCTGTAGTGATGTGAGGGAGACACCGTGACGATCCCGGATCGGCGCCCCTCGAAGGCGGATCTCGGTCCGGTCACCCGCGAGTACGTCTCGTCGATGGGGTGGCGGTCGGTCAACTTCCACACCCACATCTCCCTGGTGAACACGTACGTGTACGTGGAGGTTCCGAAGGCGGGCTGCGGAACCATGAAGGCGACCCTCGGTGCACTCGAGGGCGCCCGGATGAACCCCACGCATGCCCAGAGGTTCCAGGACGCCCCCCACAACGGAATGAAGTCCGGAGCACACGTGCGCCCCTACCAACTTCCCGTAGACCTACTAGAAGAGGTGTTCACCTCCTCTGCATTCCACCGATTCACGGTGGTGCGCGACCCGGCCTCCCGTGTGCTCAGCGGCTACCTGGAGAAGATGCAGCAGGGGCTCCGGCAGAGCGGACCGATCCTCGATCAGATCGAAGCGACCACCGGACGACGTCCAGCAGCGGAGGATGTCTCGCTGGGCGCGTTCCTGGATGTCATCGGTGCGCAGGACTCACGGGACCAGGATCCGCACTGGCGACGCCAGGCAGACCACATCGGCCTGGGCATCGTTCCCTACGACGAGGTGATCCACCTCGAAGACCTGGATGCATCCTGGCCGCGGGTGGCCGAGTTAACCCGCACACCAGACCTCGCCGAGTCCTTCTACTGCCGGAACTCCACAGGTGCATCGACCAAGGTGAACGACTACTTCGACGACGTCACGCGGGCACAGGTCCGCGACATCTACTCGCGGGATTACGCCGAATTCGGCTACTAGAGATTCGCGGCAACCAGTTCGGCGATTTGCACGGCGTTGAGAGCCGCACCCTTGCGCAGGTTGTCCCCGCTGACGAACATCGCGAGCCCGCGATTGCCCTCGACGGACGAGTCCTGACGTATCCGTCCCACGAAGGATGGGTCCGCGCCCGCGGCCTGCAACGGCGTCGGTACATCGGTGATCACCACGCCCGGTGCTGATTCCAGGATCGTGGTCGCCTGCTCGGGTGTGAGGGCGGACGCGAACTCCGCATTGATCGCCAAGGAGTGGCCGGTGAACACGGGGACGCGCACGCAGGTGCCCGACACGCGCAGATCCGGGATGCCCAGGATCTTGCGACTCTCGTTGCGGAGTTTCTGCTCCTCGTCGGTTTCCAGCGACCCATCACCGGCGATGCTGCCCGCGAGGGGCACCACATCGAATGCGATCGGCCGGACGTACTTCGTGGGGGCCGGGAAGTCCACCGCGGAACCGGTGTAGGTGAGTTGCTCAATGGGCTGCTCGATCACGGCACGCACCTGGCTGGCCAATTCCTCGACGCCCGCCAGACCCGAGCCGGAGACCGCCTGGTAACTACTGACCACCAGGCGCTGGAGACCCGCGGCCTTGTGCAGGGGCATCAGGACGGGCATCGCAGCCATGGTGGTGCAGTTCGGATTCGCGATGATCCCCTTGCGCATCACGTCGATGGCTCCCGGGTTGACCTCGCTGACCACGAGAGGCACCTCGGGATCCATGCGCCAGGCGGAGGAATTGTCGATCACAACCGCACCCGCAGCAGCGAACTTCGGGGCCCACTCCTTCGACGTGCTACCGCCGGCGGAGAACAGCGCGATGTCGATGCCCGAAAGGTCGGCGGTGCCGATGTCCTCAACGACCACATCGGTACCTCGCCATGGGAGCGTGCTGCCCGCAGAGCGCGCGGAGGCGATGTAGCGCATGGTGGCGATGGGCAGATCCCGTTCCGCGAGCAGGGAGCGCATGACGCCGCCAACCTGCCCGGTGGCCCCCACCACCGCGATGTTGAGGGGACGACTCATCGGCCCGTACCCGCGTAAACGACCGCTTCACCGTCCGCATCGAGACCGAATGCGGAGTGGATGGCCTGCACCGCGCGCTGCGCATCATCGACGCGGGTGACGATGGAGATGCGGATCTCGGACGTCGAGATCATCTCGACGTTCACACTCGCGTCCGCCAAGGCGCTGAAGAACGTGGCGCTGACACCTGGGTGGGAGCGCATACCGGCCCCGACCAGGGAGATCTTCGCGATCTGATCATCCACGTTGAGGGCCTCGAAACCGATGTCACCGGAGTTCGACTGAAGGGCATCCATCGCCTGTTGCGCCGATCCTTGTGGGCACGTGAACGTCACGTCCGTGCGTCCGGTGGCTGCAGCGGACACGTTCTGCACGATCATGTCGACGTTGATCTTGGCGTTCGCGAGAGCACGGAAGATCGCGGCGGCCTCGCCCGGCTTGTCCGGGACACCCACGACGGTGATCTTGGCATCGTTGATATCCGCGGCGACGCCGGAGATGATCGGTTGTTCCATGGCTCTTCCTTCTGCGATTGCTGCGGTGATTGCGTCGGGGGACATGACCCAGGTGCCCTCCTTCGTCGAGAACGACGAGCGCACATGGATCGGGAGACTGAACCGTCGGGCGTACTCCACGCAACGCAGGTGGAGGACCTTCGCGCCCACTGCGGCGAGCTCGAGCATCTCCTCGTAGGTGATGAAGGGCACCTGCCGTGCCTTGGGCACCACACGCGGATCGGCAGAAAAGACACCGTCGACGTCCGTGTAGATCTCGCACACGTCGGCGCCCATGGCTGCTGCGAGCGCGACGGCGGTCGTGTCCGATCCGCCGCGACCAAGGGTGGTGACGTCCTTGGTGTCCTGCGCCACGCCCTGGAACCCGGCGACGATCGGGATCGCACCCTGCTCAAGGGCTTCGGTGATCCGACCCGGCGACACGTCGATGATCCGCGCGGCACCGTGCGCGGAATCGGTGATGAGACCCGCCTGCGAGCCCGTGTAGGAGCGCGCTTCCGCACCGAGATCATGGATCGCCATCGCCAACAGGGCCATAGAGATGCGCTCGCCCGCGGTGAGCAGCATGTCCAACTCACGCGGTGGCGGCAGTGGTGAGACCTGTTCGGCCAAGTCCAACAACTCGTCGGTGGTGTCCCCCATGGCGGAGACCACGACCACCACATCGTGCCCGGCCTTCTTGGTGTCCACGATGCGTCGGGCCACCCGCTTGACGCTCGCGGCGTCGGCAACGGAGGACCCGCCGTACTTCTGGACGATCAGAGACACAAGCCGAAAGTCTATCCGCGCATGGGATTTGCGCTCCCGGTGCTAGTCGAGCCGACGACGTCCCTGAAACGCCCTGCCGAGTGTCACTTCGTCGGCGTATTCCAGGTCGCCACCCACGGGGAGTCCGCTGGCAAGCCGGGAAACCGCGATGCCGAGTGGTGCGATGGTGCGCGCCAGGTAGGTGGCCGTCGCCTCACCCTCAAGGTTCGGGTCCGTTGCGAGGATCACCTCGGCGATGGTGGAGTCCGAGAGCCGCTGCATCAACTCGCGGATCCGTAGGTCATCCGGCCCCACGCCCTCAATCGGATTGATGGATCCCCCGAGAACGTGATACCGACCACGAAACTCGCGGGTCTTCTCGATCGCGATGACGTCCTTGGGTTCCTCGACGACGCAGATGATCGCTGTATCCCGCCTGGGATCTGCACAGACTCGGCAGGTGTCTGACTCCGCGATGTTCCCGCAGATCGCACAGAAGTGCACCTTCTCCTTGACGGTGCGCAGAGCAGTGGCGAGAGCCTCCACATCCGCCGGATCCGCGGACAGGATGTGGAAGGCGATTCGTTGCGCACTCTTCGGGCCCACGCCCGGCAGACGTCCGAGTTCGTCGATCAGATCCTGGACCGCGCCGTCGTACATCAGTGCTCGATCTCACCGATCGCCGTGGCGCCCAACTCCTGCATCGCGAGGTCCACGCCAGTTGCCTCATCGACGGTGGCGTCATCGCGGCTCGGCACGTCCGGTTCCTCATCTCCCCCCGCAGCGCCCCTGACGCCGACGACATCCGGAACCAGCACGACATCGACCGTGACGTCCGCGCGCATCACGTCGATGATGGAGTGCCGTAGGCGCTCGTCATGGCCACTGGCGCGCGCGTTGTTGATCTTCCCTGGGTTGTCCACGCCCACAGCGAGAACGCCATTGGACACCGAGACCGGGCGCGAGTCCGCGAACGCCATCCACGCGACCCGGCTATAACCCTTGAGCGCATCGAGGATCGCAGGCCACATCGTCACGAAGTCGGCGACACTCATCTCCTTCGACGCAGCCTTCACCGCTGGTGCCTCCTGCTCAGGTTCAGGAGCGGGGGCCTTCTTCCCGGGCGCCTTCGTGGTGGAGGTTGATGGTGCAACATCCGACAGTTTCGGCGGAGGTGTCGGAGCCCGTGCGGGGGCAGGGGCAGGTGTCGCGACAACACCCGCCGTCATCGCCTTCTCCAGTTGATCGATACGTGCCCGCAGTCCACTCGGAGACTCGTCCGCGGCCGGAATCACCAGACGTGCCGCCATGAGTTCGAGCTGCAGACGCGGCGACGAGGCGCCCTTGAGTGTGCCCAGGGTGGTGCTCACGATGTCTGCGGCGCGACTCAAGCCCGCGGCACTCATGGCCTGGGCCTGGGCCGCTTCCCGAGCAATCTGGTCTTCCGCCGCATCGATCAACCCGGACTCTGCCGCCTCGGGGATGTTCTGCAGGACGATGAGATCCCGCAGGCGCTCGAGCAGGTCACCGGTGAACCGGCGCGGATCGTGGCCGGCGTCGATCACCCGGTCGATCACGCGGAGGAGTTGTGCGCCGTCGTGTGCCGCAAGGGCATCGACGACGTCGTCGAGGAGTGCGGAGTCGGTCATGCCCAACTGCACGACGGCATCCGCGTACGTCACACCCGCGGGCCCAGCGCCCGCGATCACCTGACCGAGAAGCGAGAGGGAATCGCGCACACTTCCACCACCCGCACGCGCGACGAGAGCGAGCGCCGCAGGTTCCGCGTCGATTCCTTCCTGCGCGCAGATCCAGGCTAGATGCTCCTGAAGGACTTTCGCGGGGACAAGCCGGAAGGAGTAGTTATGCGTGCGCGACCGGATCGTCGGGATGACTTTCTCCGCTTCGGTTGTCGCGAAGATGAAGCGCACGTGCTCCGGCGGCTCCTCGACGAGCTTGAGCAGCGCGTTGAATCCCTGCGTGGAGATCATGTGGGCTTCGTCGATGATGTAGATCTTGTAGCGCGAGGACACGGGGGCGAAGACGGCGCGTTCCCGCAGCAGGCGCGTGTCTTCCACGCTGCCGTGGCTTGCCGCGTCGAGTTCGATGACGTCGATCGACCCTGGTCCTTCAGCAGCCAACTCCACGCAACTGCGGCAGGTGCCACACGGATCCGGAGTGGGTCCTGATTCACAGTTCAGTGACCGGGCCAGGATGCGGGCAGTCGATGTCTTCCCGCACCCGCGTGGGCCCGAGAACAAATACGCATGGTGGATGCGGTCGTTCTCCAGTGCGCGGCGTAACGGTCCCGCGATGTGATCCTGTCCGACGACGTCATCGAGGCGCGAAGGCCGATAGGTGCGATACAGCGCCGTGGACACAGCCGCCACCCTAATGCTGGCTCCGACATGCGTGATCTGCACTTCGGCTGGCATTACGGGACCCCTCGCGCACCCATCAGAGCCCGCCTACCCTTGCTGCCTTCCGGCCCTGGGGGGATTGAGCGAGGTGACACCGCGCGAGGGGTCGATCACCACTGTACGCGCTGATGGGTACCCTCCTCGGCGGAGGATTCGCCTAGTGGCCTAGGGCGCACGCTTGGAAAGCGTGTTGGGGGCAACCCCTCACGGGTTCAAATCCCGTATCCTCCGCGTCACGAGGGCGGCCTAGCCGCCCTCGTTCGTTTTCCCGTCTGTACCCTCTCCCGCGGTGGCGTGTCCGAGCGGCCAAAGGAGCGCGCCTCGAAAGCGCGTGTGGGGGCAACCTCACCGTGGGTTCAAATCCCACCGCCACCGCCACGCATCCGTCGAGCCCCGCCCGGGGCTCCTCGGATGATGCCTATTCCTCCTGCGGGCACCCTGGACCAGAGAGTTGCGGAGTCGGAGTGGCCAGTGCTGCAGCGACCGCACCACCATCCGCAAGTTGCGTATAGTCACGACCCACGGCCACATCTACTCGATCGCTCGCACGGTCCAGTTTCACCATCGTGGCTCCGGCGAGGTAGTACTCGACGAGCTTCGCGGCGTCGGCCGCATTCGGGCCGTAGCGAATCTCCGCGACTCCCGGGATCCGAGCCTCTTCGGGGTCGTCCTCGATCTTGTTGATCCGGAAGCCCTCGCGCTTGAAGTCGAGGGCGACCTGCGCAGCGAGTCCCTTCTTCTTGGTCGAGTTGTAGACGTTGAGGACGACATCGTCCTTGACCGGGAGGACTTGCGCCGGTGTCACCATCGTCGTTACGCAGGGACTCGGCGTTGGTGACGGTGAGGTAGTGGGTGTTGCGGCCGAGGGAGCGTCCCCGCGGATGAGGGTGGCGACACCGAAACCCAATCCGAAGACAACGGCCATTGCCACGATCAAGAGGATCACCGTCAACCACAGGGGGCGTTCGCGTCGACGTCGCGCCAGCGGCTGCAACCCGGTCATGGCACCTCCCCGGCCTCGGCACCGTCACTGTACCCGCGCGGGTTAGCGGCGGCTCTCGAGGAAGTCCCGCACCAGCGCACCACATTCGTCCGCGTCGATACCGCTCACGACCTCGACGCTGTGGCTAAGGCGGGGATCCCGAACGAGGTCCCACCGCGAGCCCACCGCGCCGTACTCCTCATTCCACGCCCCGATCACGAGCCCACCCAGCCGCGACATCGCGCAGGCACCGGCACACATCGGGCACGGTTCCAGCGTCACGTACATAGTGCAGTCGGAGAGTCGCCAATCACCGCGACCAGCGGCAGCGGCACGAAGGGCAAGAATCTCCGCATGCGCGGTGGGGTCTCCGTCACGTTCGCGACGATTGCTGCCCTCACCGATGACTGCGCCCGCGGAGTCGATGACAACGGCACCGATCGGCACATCACCCTCGGAGGCCGCTTCGCGCGCCAACTCGATCGCGCGCGCCATAAATGCGTGGTGGTCGCGGGTCACCGGGCATCGTCGAGCGCGGTTTGCCACTGATCTGCGCATCCCAGACGCGACGCAATCGCCGACAACTGCTCGTCGGGGTAGAGGTCCTCGTTCTGGCAGATGGCCACGATGTCGTCGGCGCTCACCCCGAAGTCCTCAAGGAGTCCCAGGTCGCCGATCGGTTCGTACTCCTCGGGTTCATCCTCGTCGAGGCCGAGCATCACCGCGGCCTCGTCCGCGAGACTCCAGTCGAGGGTGCTCGCACCGTCACTCAGCATGAGCCGTCGTCCTTGACCCGCTTCGCGGACGATCACGAAGAACTCGTCTCCCACGGCAACCGCACCCATGACGCCGCCTTCACCGGGGAAACGGCGCACCGCATCGAGCACACCTTCCATCGTCGTCGACCCCCGCGCAGGTAGGGCGGCCACGTTCCATTGGCCCTCCTCCCGATAGAACACCATGCTGACGTCGACGTCATCGGGAGTCACTGCTTGTGCGGCCACGGGGTGATCGTGGCATGAAGGCTCCCCCGGTCGCCACTGGGCGGCTACTGTTGCCGGCATGCGCACGCTCGTCGTCGATCACCCGCTCGTCGCCCACAAGTTGACCAGGCTGCGTCGGGAGGAAACCTCGTCGGCGACCTTCCGGCTCCTCGCCGAGGAATTGGTGACCCTGCTGGCCTATGAGGCGACCGACAATCTGACCGTCCACCCGGTAAACATCGTCACCCCCGTCTCGCCCACGACCGGTGTCGAGTTGGCCGAGCCGAAGCCGCTCGTGGTGCCGATCCTGCGGGCCGGCCTGGGCATGCTCAACGGCATGGTGAAGTTGATGCCGACAGCCGAGGTCGGTTTCCTCGGGCTGGTGCGCGACGAGGAGTCACTGAGCGCCTCGATCTACGCCGATCGCCTCCCGCACGACATGCACAACCGTCAGGTCTTCGTCCTGGATCCGATGCTCGCCACGGGCGGAACCCTCGTGGCCGCGATCAACATCCTGCTCGAACGTGGAGCCAAGGACGTCACGGCGATCTGCCTGCTCGCTGCACCCGAGGGTCTCGCGCGCCTGGAAGAGGTCTACGGATCCTCCGACGCGAAGGTGACCGTGGTGACCGCAGCCCTCGACGAGCGTCTCAATGAGAAGGGATACATCGTCCCGGGTCTCGGCGACGCCGGTGATCGGCTCTACGGATCCGTCTAGACGGTCTTGAGGGCCGCGACGACCTTGGTGAGCGAGTCCTTCGCGTCACCGAAGAGCAGGGTGGTTTTCGGGTCGTAGAGGATCTCGTTCTCGATTCCCGCGAATCCCGGTCGCATCGAGCGCTTGAGAAACACCACCTGCTGGGCTTGATCAACGTTCAGGATCGGCATTCCGTAGATCGGGGCGCTCTTATCGGTGCGTGCGGCCGGATTCACGACGTCATTGGCGCCGACGACGAGCACGACGTCTGTGGAGGAGAACTCCGGGTTGATCTCGTCCATCTCCTTGAGCTGCTCGTAGGGCACGTTCGCCTCGGCGAGCAACACGTTCATATGGCCGGGCATGCGACCCGCGACGGGGTGGATCGCGTAATCGACTTCGATGCCCTTCTCCGTCAGCAGATCGGCGAGTTCACGCAGCGTGCTCTGCGCTTGCGCGACCGCCAGACCGTAGCCGGGCACCAGGATCACCTTGGATGCGAAACCGAGCATGATCGCGACGTCGTTCGGCGATGCCGAGCGAACGGGGCGATCGCTGCCGGCAGACGTGCTGCCCGCTGTCGTGCCGGAGAAGGCGCCGAACAGGGTGGAGGTGAGCGGGCGCCCCATCGCCTTGGCCATCAGGTTGGTGAGCAGCGTGCCCGAGGCACCCACCAGCGTGCCCGCGATGAGCAGCAGCACGTTGTCCAGGACATAGCCCGACGCCGCCACCGCCAAACCGGTCAAAGCATTGAGCAAGGAGATGACGATCGGAACGTCCGCGCCACCGACGGGGAGAACGAACAGGACACCGAAGATCAGGGAGAGGACGAGAAGCAGAACCAGCAGCCAGTCCTGCGGCTGCACCACGAGGCCGATACCTGCGGCGACCGTGCCCACCGCCACCAGGATCGTGACCCACTTGCCTAACGGGATGATCACCGGCCTGGTGGTCATCAACTCCTGCAACTTGAGGAACGTGACGATGGAGCCGCTGAAGGCGATCGATCCGACGATCACCGTCGCGACGGTGAAGATCAGCAAGAGCAGGTCGCTCGATCCGACCTCGAAGTACTCGACGACCGCGATCAGGGCCGCTGCGCCGCCACCGACACCGTTGAAGAGAGCGACCAACTGCGGCATTGCGGTCATCTTGACTCGGCGGGCCGCGACCCACCCGATGATCGAACCGACGGCAAGGAATCCGAGGATCAGCCCGAGGTTGAGCAATTCGATACCGCTGAAGAACAGGACCACGGTGGCGAGCAGTGCGCCGGTGGCGCCGATGAGGACGCCCGAACGTGCGGTGCGCGGTGAGGACATGCTCTTGAGCGCGATGATGAACAGCACCGCGGCGACGAGATACGCCAGTTGGACCCAGATCGGGTCGGTGTGGACCTCGTTCACGCCGCACCACCCTCTTTGCCGGTGGGCTTCTTGGGCTTGAACATCTCCAACATGCGATCGGTGACGACGAACCCGCCGACCAGGTTGATCGCTCCGAGCAGCACGGCGACGAGGGCGATACTCAACTCGAGGGCGTTCGTCGCCTTACCCGCGACGATGATCGCGCCCATGACCACCACGCCGTGGATCGCGTTGGCACCGGACATGAGCGGGGTATGCAGGACGGTGGAGACCTTGGAGACCACCTCGAATCCCACGAAGATGCTCAGAATGAAGATGGTCAGCAACGCCACGCCATCCATGCTCAGACACCTCCCTGCACTGCGGCACGTGCCGCCTCGTTGCGAATGTCACCGTTGAACACGACCGCGCACCCGTCGAGCACCTCGTCCTCCAGGTCCACCGTGATGGTCTCGTCCTTCACCAGAAGACCGAGCACCGCGAGCACGTTCATCGCGTAGAGCTGCGAGGCATGCACCGGCATCTCCGAGGCGACGTCCTTGCCACCCCACACCGATACCTGCCCCACATGCACGATCTCCCCGGCCACCGATCCCTCGACGTTGCCACCTGTCTCACTGGCGAGGTCCACGACGACGGATCCCGGCTTCATCCCCTCCACCATCGCGCGGGTGACAAGAAGGGGAGCCCGGCGTCCAGGCACGGCCGCGGTGGTGATCAGGACGTCGCTCTCGGCGATGTGCGGGGCGAGGAGTTCCCGCTGCCGGGCGGCGCGCTCCTCGGTCATCTCACGCGCGTACCCACCCGATCCCTCCAGGGCCTCGAGATCCAGGGTGATGAAGGTGGCGCCCATCGACTTCACTTCGTCGGCACTCGCGGGTCGCACGTCGTATGCGGATACCTTCGCGCCGAGCCGCTTGGCAGTTGCGATGGCCTGCAGACCCGCGACACCCGCACCGAGCACCAGCACCTTCGCGGGCTGGATCGTGCCCGCGGCAGTCATGAAGAGCGGGAAGAAACTCGGCAACAACTCAGCACCCACCAGGGAAGCGCGGTACCCGGTGACCAGGGCCTGGGAGGTCAGCGCGTCCATGCTCTGCGCGCGCGAGATGCGCGGGAGAACATCGAAGGACAGCGCCGTAACACCCGCGTCGCGCATCGCGGCGATCGTCGAGGTGTCCGATCCGGGAGAAAGGAAGGAGATGGTCACGGCACCCCGGCGCATGCGTCGAACCCGATCCGGGTCCAGGGGACGTACGGATGCCACGACGTCGGCCGAACCCAACTCCGCGTCGAAGTCGGCACCTCCGGCCACCCGGGCACCCGCATCGATGTACACCGCATCGGGCGCGAAGGCCTGGGTGCCGGCACCGGATTCGACCACGACATCCAAGCCCAGGGCGGTGAACTTCTTCACCACGGAGGGCACCATGGCTACCCGCTTCTCACCCGGGCGCGACTCCGCGGGGATGACGATCTTCACGGTGGGCCTCTCCTCCAGTACCGCCCGCGAGCCTAGGGCCTCACCCGCATTCGGGCGCGCGATCCGTTCACGACCATGTCACCCGATAGCCGCTCTCGGGCCCGGACCTCGCCCCTAGGGTGAACCCGTGATGTTCTCGATGTTCGTGCTCTGGTTCCTAGTGTTCGTCGGCATCTTCATGCGGCGGACGTGGGTTCCCACCCTGGCCATCGCGGCGATGGTGTGGACGCTGGTGCTCCTGGTCCTGCACATGAGCGACCCGATCCCGTTGAACTTCTGAGGACACCATGAACATCATCAACAACGCCGAGCGCGTATTCGTCAGCAGAGAGACTCAGGCAGCGCGGATCATCAACGTCCTCGCCCTCTTCGCACTTATCGGCGTCCTCGCCGGCTCCCTTCACCTGCAACTCGGGGTCGGCGAGCAACCGTGTCCGCTCTGCCTGATCCAGCGGTCGGCGATGATCGGCCTGGCCATTGGGCCGGTGATGAACCTGCTCTGGGGCATGAAGCCCGCGCACTACGCACTGAGCATCCTCGCCGCCATGGTGGGTGGTGCGGGGAGTACCCGCCAGATCCTGCTGCACATCGCAGATCCCAACGATCCCGGATACGGTCCCGCGGTTCTCGGCTATCACCTCTATACGTGGGCGTTCATCACCTTCGCCGTGGCGATCGTCGGATGTGCATTCATGCTGCTGTGGAACAAGCCGTTCGAGGCGCAGGACACCGGGCTGCGATTCCAGCGCAGCTGGTTCCGCATCGCCGCTCTCACCGGCATCATCTGGGTTTTCCTCGACCTGCTGGTGATCGGTATCAGCGTACTCCCCGAGTGCGGGTTGGGAATGTGCCCGGATGATCCCGAGAACATCACCGGCGCCGGGGATGTCGGTGGGTGGCTGGTGGTGCTCTCCATCGGCCTGCTCGCATTCGCCATCGCCGTGGCGATTGTTTCCGACCGCAAAGTGCTTAAGCCCCGGACGCAGTCGACCTAGGCACCTTTGCGCAACAGCGACGTCAGATAGGTGTCGAAGATCTCCGCAACCTCACGACCACCCGCGGTGCGCACCAACTGCACAGGCTGCCCGAACCCCTCCGCCTGCTGCACAGCGATACGGTCCGGAATGGATGGCTTGAAGAGAGTCGTTCGACCGTAGATCTCGACGAGTTCCTTATTGCGATAGGTGTGCTCCTCTGCCACGGAACGCACGCGGTTCACGACGATGCCGGCGAGTTCAAGAGTGGGGTTCACGCTCTTCGTGATCTCGTCAATCTCGGCCATCGCGCGCTCCACGCCCTGCGCTCCGAAGTACGACGGTGTGGTGACCACCAGCGCGAGGTCCGAGGCGGCCAAGGCCTCACGGGTGAGCGCACCGAGGGAGGGTGGGCAGTCGATGAGGACGAGGTCGTAGCCGTCGAGGTGTGACAGTGCCCGCGCCAACTTGGGTCGCCACGCACCACCGGCCCATGCGTCGAAGCGGATCACCGAGGAATGTCCGGGAAGGACATCGACTTCACCCGGGGCCACCTCCCAATCGCAGGGGGTGAGCGCCTTCTCCAGAGTCTCGCGGGTGGGATGTCCGAGGACGTCCGCAACCGTGGTGCGTGTCTTGTGCGCTTTCAGCAGGGACGTCGCGTTCCCCTGCGGATCCAAATCGACGACGAGGGTGGCCAGACCACGGACGGTCGCGGCACCCGCGAGGCCGAGGACGACCGACGTCTTGCCGACTCCACCTTTGAGACTGAGAACGCTGACGGTTGGCATGGCCCGAGTCTGTCGGGCGCATCCGACCGGCACAAGCCGGATCACCTATGCCCCGTATCGTGCCGGGATGCGCTCAGTGGTGTCCGGGGTCGCAGTACTCGTCACATGTGTTGCTCTCGTACCAACGGCCACTCCCGTGGCAGCAGCTCCCCGGGAACCCGTGGTCGACGCATGTTTCGACTACACCGCGCCGAAGCGGATGACCCCCCAGGCGCGTGCCCGGATCGCCCGCAACTCCCCGGTGGACTGCGCGAAGGCCCATACGGCGCAGACCTACTGGGTGGGGACACTGCCCGCCTCCTTCGGTGACCCCACTCGCGCGTCGGGTGCGGCTCGGGCCACGGCAACGCGGCCCTGCTCGGCGAAGGCACTGGCCACCTACCTGGGTCAGACGGACCGGGTCATCCCCTCGCGGTTCCAGACGATCACGGTGTTCCCCACCCGCGCGCAGTGGCACGGAGGCGAGAGGTGGGTGCGGTGCGACGCGATCCTGCGTGGGGGCAAGGGATTCACCCCTGTCACGGGCTCGTTCCAGCAGTTGATCACCACAACGGATCCGGATGCTTTCGACTTCTGCACTCCCGGCGTTCCCGGGACGCGCACCACCACTGCTTTTCCGTGCACGAAGCCCAAGAAGAACTGGGTGATGATCCGCGAGGTGGAACTTGCGGGTCCACAGAAGCGCTTCCCCGGAAGGAAGGCCGTCGAGCGCAGATCCAAGTCGATCTGCGAGAAGTCCGGCAAGGCCTACTCCGGAGGTCAGCGATTCCACGCCTGGTGGGGGATCTGGCCGACGGCCGCCGGTTGGCGTCAGGGTGACCGCACCGCGCAGTGCTTCGTTCCGTTCGCGGATTACCTCAGCGCGACGCGCACGCCACCGACCGGGTGATGTGCAGGCACTGTCACTCGAGGACGGTGCGCCGCGGTCCGGTTCCCCACGCCAGGTAATTCCAGAACCAGTCCGCGATGACGGACACGCGGTTGCGGCCACCTGCGAGATAGAAGACGTGGAGTGCGAGCCACGCGAGCCACGCCGGTGTTCCGTGCAGACGCATTCCATTCGGCATCTCGACCACAGCGAGACGTCGACCGATGGTCGCCATCTGACCCTTGTCCTTGTACCGGAAGGGCGCGACCTCCCCACCGGACAACGCGGCACCGATCGACGCTGCCACATAACGCCCCTGCTGCATCGCCACGGACGCCACCATGGGCAGCGGGCGATCCTCGGGACCCGTCACATGCGCCATGTCACCGATCACCCAGACGTCGGGGGTCAGATGCAATCGGTCATCAACGATCAAGCGGTTCGCGCGATCGGACATACCGAGTGAGGTCCACTGCTCCGGTGCGGCCACGCCCGCACCCCAGATGATCGTTCCCGCGGGAAGCACCTCACCACTGGTGAGGTGCACGTCGGTTGCATACATGCGGTCCACGGCGGCACTGACCCGGACGTCGGCACCGAGTGCCTCGAGTGCCTTCTTCGCGCGCGCACTCGACTTCTCCGAGAACGAGGGCAGCAATCGCGGTCCCGCCTCAACCAATGTGACGTGCGCGAGGGGAGCAAGATCAGGAAACTCACGCACCATCTGCTTCTGCAACTCCGCCACCGCGCCGGTGACCTCGACACCTGTGGGGCCACCACCGACCACGACGACGCGGAGTGCTTCCTTGGGCTTGTGCCCCATCTCGACCTGCTCGTATGTGCTCAACAGGCGATTCTTGATTGCCCGCGCCTGGGAGATGTCCTTCATCTGGAGCGCGTGCTCGGCCACACCGGGGATGCCGAATGTTGCCCCCACGCTGCCCATAGCCAGGACGAGGTACTCCCACTCGATGACAGTGCCGTCGGCGAGACGCAGGGAATGCCGTTCCGGGTTGACATTCACGACCTCGCCGCGAACGAACTTCAGTCCCGGGATCGCCGCACGCACCGGGTAGGCGATGTCATCCTCGGGAAGACCGCCCGTGGCCACTTGATAGAGAAGGGGAGCGAACAACTGGTACGGGTGGCGGTCGACAACGGTGACGTCGGTGGCGCCCCCGTCGATCAGGGAGCGAGCACAGGTCAATCCACCGAACCCCGCCCCCACGATGACGACGCGGGGTTTCATCTCAGTGCGCTTCGTGGCTCGTCGTCGGGATACATGCTCGAGGCCTCAGGGACGGTGGAGTCGAGTCGGGTGAACTGTTCTGGAGTCAGTGCGATCGATGCTGCGCGCACGATTGACTCGACAGTCTCCGGACGGGTCGCGCCGGGAATGGGGATGATCACTGGGGACTTCGCGAGCAGCCAGGCGAGAACGGCCTCCTGCGCAGACGCACCGATCTCGGAACCGACCTCGGTGAACGCCGCATACCGTGATCCGACGTCCTTCGCCTGGTCGGATCCGCCGAGCGGTGACCACGGGAGGAACGCGATTCCCCGCTCCGTACACATGTCGAGCACATCCGCATCACCGCGGTATCGCGGCGAGAACTCGTTCTGCACCGACACGATCCCACCGTCCATGGGTCCACCCAAAAGATCAAGGGCGAGCGTCAACTCGGCCGCGTTCACATTGGAGACACCGACCTGCCGGACCAGGTTGCGCTCCTTGAGGGATGCGAGCGCCTGCAACTGGGACTCGTACGTCTGACTCGGGTCGTGGCGATGGTGTTGGTAGAGATCGATCACCTCGACACCCAGTTGAGCGAGGCTGTCCTCGCACGCCGCCATCAACGATGCGGGAGAGGAGTCGCGGCCCCAGGACTCCCCCGGCCCGCGGGTGATCCCGCCCTTGGTGGTCACGAGAAGATCGGTGAGCGACGCCGGACCCGAGTAGGTCTCGATGGCCTCGGCGACCAGCGCCTCGTTATGGCCGACCGCATTCCACGCGGGCGCGTAGATATTCGCGGTGTCCAGGAGCGTGATGCCAAGGTCGAGGGCACGGTGGATGGTGGCGATCGCCTGCTCCCGACGCTCCACCATGTGGCCGAAACTGAGCGGCATGCAGCCCAGGCCGACGCACGACACCTGTTGGTCACCAAGTGTTCGTTGGGTGAGGTTCGCCACACGCACACCCTAATGAGGGAACGTGATTGTGCAGGGCGACGTCCGAGAGTCGTGCGCTCTGATGCCCCACACCCGCGTGGCACAATCGAGATCCCCCACGACAGGAACGACCAGTGAAGAAGATCACGACCGCTGCGCTCATGGCCGTGGCCATGGTCTTTGGCGCCGCCCCGGCGCAGGCGGGACCCTGGGATGGTGTCACCGCGTGGGAGACGGCGACGGTGAAGCGCATCGTCGATGGGGACACGTTGATCGTTACGGACGACGTCACCGGGGCGCAGTCTCGGATCCGACTTCTGGGAGTCAACTCCCCTGAGTCCCCACATGGTTCTGCGAACGCGGGTCAATGCGGCGGCTGGCAGGCGACCGAGGCCCTGAAGGGGTTCCTCCCCGTGGGCACCAAAGTTCGGCTCCTCTCTGCGGATCCGACCTCCAAAGGGAAGGCGAATCGCCCGCAGCGGGTGGTCCTCGCCTACAACGAAGCCACCAAGGAGTTCGATCTGGACATCGCCTGGGCGATGGCCGAGCGTGGGTGGGGACTCTGGTACACCGTTGCCAAGGAAGCCGCAATGAGTTCGCTGTACCGCCAGGTCATCGAACGCGCGCAGGAGCGGCGTCAGGGCATGTGGAATCCCACTCTGTGTGGTTCAGATCAGGCCGAGGCCAACCTCACGCTAAGAATCCATCGAGGCGATGCCGGGAAGCCTGTGAATGACGAGTACGTCGTCGTGAAGAACGAGGGCGCTGCGCCTGCGGACATCAGCGGCTGGGTGCTGCGGGACTCTGGTAATCAGGCATGGTTCCAATTCCCGGGCGGGAGCATCCTTGTCCCAGGTGACTTTCGCGTCGTTCACACCGGCGCGGGCACGCCGAGCGTGCCGCAACCGCGTGACCTGTATGTCGGTCACCGAGCTCGCCTGTACACGGCCGCCGGTCAAGGACCTGCGCTGCTAGGCGATGGGGCATACCTCCTCGATCGATTCGGCAATTTCCGGTTCTGGCGCGAATACCCCTGCACCACGGAATGTCTCGACGACCCCTACCGGAGCGCGCTGCTGATCGACAACTTCTCCCTTGGGGAGAAGAAGGGCAAGAAGCGCGCCCAAACACAGTGGGTCCGGATCCTCAACCGGGGAACGGCCACTCACTGTCTCGACGGCTATCGGATCGAGACGGGAGATACCCGCTACTCCTTCCAGCCGGGAACCTGCCTCGCCCCCGAAAGCACCTGGACTTTGAACGTCGGTCGACCTCCACGTGACTCGATCGTGGACTTCTCGACGACGGACTATCTGAGGATGCGTACGCCCGCTCTGTGGACCAGTGGGGCAATAACGCTGCTCACCGATCAGGATCGAGTCATCGCCAAGCGCAGTTGGTGATCACTGAGCGCTGGAGGTTCCCTTGAGGAAGTCAATGATGGAATCGGCAACGTAGTCCAGTCGCACTTCATCCAATTGCGGGTGCACACCGATCCAGAATGTCCGGGTCATCACGATGTCGGTGTTGGTCAGGTCGCCCACAATCCGAGCATCGATGTTCCGATAGGCCGGCTGCTTGAGCACATTCCCCGCGAACATCAAACGAGTGCCGATCTTGCGCGCGTCCAGGTATCGGAGCAACTCCTCGCGATTCACTGGGTGAGCTGGATCCAGTGTCAACGGGTAGCCGAACCATGATGGCTCCGAGTGCTCCGTCGCCCGGGGGAGGAATAGCCCGTCCACACCGGTGAACCGGGCGGTCAGGTAATCGAAGTTCGACCGACGGGCGGCGATGAAGCGCTCAAGCTTGTCCAACTGGCTCACGCCCAGCGCGGCCTGGATGTCCGTTGCTTTCAGGTTGTAGCCAATGTGGCTGTACGTGTACTTGTGGTCGTATCCCTCGGGAAGGTCGCCGAGTGTCCATTCGAAGCGCTTCTGACAGGTGTTGTCTTTGCCTGTCTCGCAGTAACAGTCACGACCCCAGTCTCGGAACGACTCGATTTGGCGCCTCACAAGTGGGCTCTTGACCAACACCGCGCCACCTTCACCGGTGGTGATGTGGTGCGCCGGATAAAAGGACACGGTCGCCACGTCTCCGAAGGAGCCGGTGCGCTGGCCCCGGTAGGTCGACCCCAGTGCATCGCAGTTGTCTTCGATCAACCACAGCTTGTGTTCGTTCACCAGCTCTTGAACAACGTCCAGATTGAAGGGATTTCCTAACGTGTGCGCCATCATGATGGCTCGAGTCTTGGGACCCACCGCCTCCCGCAACCGATCAGCGATAGCGTCGTAGGTCCCTAACTCCACGTCGACCATCACCGGCCGCAAACCGTTTTGCAGGATCGGGTTCACCGTGGTGGGGAATCCCATCGCGACCGCGAGGACTTCGTCACCGGCCTTCAGAGCACGCTTGCCCAACTTCGGGCTGGTCAAGGCACTCAGGGCCAGGAGGTTGGCGCTCGATCCACTGTTGGTGAAGACCGCGCCGCGCACACCGACGAATTTCGCCAATTTGCGCTCGAATTCCGCCGTGAACCGCCCCGCCGTCAACCACCCGTCCAGACACGCATCGACCAGATACGCGTAGTCCTCCGCATCGAGCACCTTCCCGGACACCGGCACCGGTGTCTCACCAGGAACGAACGGAGCTGAGACCAACGACTCGCGAGCGAAACCCCGAACCTCATCGAGAATCCGGGCTCGTTGCTTCTTCAAAGAGCCGCTGGTCGCGTCAGACACGGGTGAATTCTCCGCCCTAGAGCCGACTCCAGAGTCTACTTCCTGGTCACCCTCAATCCGTTCTCTGCTCCTGCCCGGCGCCGATAAAGTGATGGGGTGCCGGGGCTGAGAAAGTCGTTTCCCTTGGACCTTGCTGGACTCACAGTTGCCATTAGTGCCGTGGCCGTTATCTATGGAGGTTTTCGGGCCTTCTACTTTCAGGTGGGATTTCTCGAATCCTTCTCGTACTACAGTGATGAACGTCCATTCAACACGATCGTTAATCAGTGGATCGGGCGCGACCCTTCGGAGACTTTGGTCGGAATCCATGCTTTTGGCGACTATCTGTTGCTCAACGTATGGGCGCAATTTCCAAACCCATGGGAGCAACCAGGTGGCGTGAATTACCTCCCACCCGTCGTCCTTCTATTCAAGATCCTTGGATACCTTCCTTACGGCCTCGGCTTGACCCTGTTTCTCATTGCGCTTGCCGTATGCATTCTCCTCCCCATGGTGATTGCGTCGCGAGGGTTTCCCATTACGCAGAGACTTCTTTTCGTTACGACTCTCGCCGTACTTACTGGCCCAGCAATCGCCACATTGGATCGAGCGAATAATCAGGGTTTCTTGCCCATTTTGCTTTTCGGCTTTGGGATAGCGGTGCTTAAGGAACGCTGGGGGTGGGCGGCTGTGTGTATCGCACTCGCAGCCTGTATAAAGATCTATCCAATCCTTCTCATATTGCTCTTATTGGCGCTGAGAAAATTCTCGTGGGCCGGGGTGAGCGTCTTGCTCAGCGCCGGGGTCGTCTTGCTCACTATGCCGATGACGAGTAACGCAGGAATTTCAGGAATCCCGGACGTTCTTGAAGGCGTGCTCGATTTCCAGGAAAAGTCTGTGAATCAGTTTCTCGAGTACAACACTTCGTTGTCAGGAGGCTTGGCTAACGCCCTTATGTTCATCGGGCTTGATTCTGCCGCATCCTGGATTGCTCTCAATGCCATCGTCATCATCGGCATCTATGCGCTTGTCGTCGTACCCCTTCTTTGGATTGGAGCCATTCCAGTATGGCTTCGCGTGATCTTGACGCTGTCTCTGACTACTGCGCTGATGCCCATCACCTACCCATACGCACTGAACTGGGCCATAGCAGCCGCGGCTATCGCCGTCTGGGTTTCCAGGCAGGATTCAGTCCAGACATTTCTCTCACAACGGCATTCCATGCTGCTAGCACTATCCCTCGCTCTCCTTCTCGCAGTGTTGCCGGTGCTCATTCCTGGGAGCGCCGAAGCGTCTCGCGCTGCCGGGGCTGCATCCCTTGCATCCTTAGCAACCGCGATCCTGCTCCCCGTCACCGCATTCGCTGTGAGCCGGCATCGACTGCGAGTTGTGGCCTAGAGAGCCAGGTGCGAATTGCCCTGTGTATCCGTGTGAAAACGGCGCAACCCCCACCCGTCGATGACTTTCCCAATGGCATCAAGCGCTTGTTTACTGCCCTGGACATAGGTCTGACCAGGTACCAGTTCCGTGAGCGCGGATTCCTCAGCCACGATGTCGCCGCCGCGGGTGACGAGCGCATCGAACGTGTCCTGAAGTGCCGCCGGAGAGTCGTATACCGCATACACGGTCGAGGTCCGCTCTTCCTCGTTAAGCCCATAACGACATACGCGCACACCTGGGATACCACCGGCGAAGTCGGCGAGGGCCTTATGCGCAGCGCCAACCGACGAGCTGTCCGCCCCGTCTTTCCACGAGAACATCGCGCTGATGATGATGGTGCTCACGGGGCATCTCCTCACACACCGACGTCGCAATCTGCCGTCACGAGTCTGGCGTGTGGGCCGCACTGGGGCAAGGTCCTAGGTCACCGAATCTGCGAGCCGAAACCAAAACGTCACGCATCAGCCGGAACCACACAGAACGGAGCGCGCCCGAAGGGATTCGAACCCCTAACCTTCTGATCCGTAGTCAGATGCTCTATCCGTTGAGCTACGGGCGCACGGCCCGAAGGCCGAGAGAAAAGCCTACCGGGGCGCATATTCAACGGATTCGGGGCAGACTGCTGCTATGACAGAAAACTCCGTATCCCGGCGCTCATTCCTGGTGGGCGCGTGCACCATCGCGACCCTAGGCATGGGTGCCGCACTTCTGGCCGACGACGCTCAGGCCGCCACGGGCATCAAGCGACGCAAGGACGGCCGGGTGGACGTGTCCGTGAAGCGAGTCCGAGAGCTGGGAACCGTCGGCGGTGCGGTGCTGCTCGGCACCGTCAAGGGTGTGCCCGCCGCCGTGGTCCGCACCGGCACAGACACCTACACCGCGCTCGACCTTCGCTGCACCCACCAGGGCGTGCCCGTGAACCCGGGTGGTCCCGGGTGGTCGTGCCCAGCGCACGCCTCGCTCTTCGAGATCAACGGCGACGTCGTTCGCGGACCGGCCGCGGCCAACCTCGCGATCATGAAGTCCGCGTGGAACGCGCGGAACTCCACCCTCACCGTCGGATGAACCTCACCGTCGGATGAAGCGGTCAGGGCACCCCGCAGGGTGCCCTGATGGCGGAGGCGGAGGGATTTGAACCCTCGAGGGGGCTCAAAACCCCCAACCCGCTTAGCAGGCGGGCGCCATAGACCGGACTAGGCGACGCCT